>JBLHUR010000175.1:0-12219 GCA_047629805.1 Akkermansiaceae bacterium
TCATGAAACGGCGTCACTTCCTCGGCACCACCGCTGCCGGGCTGGCCTTGTCTTCCTGTCGGAAAAATTCCACCGCCAAACAATGGAAGGGGATCGCCATGGGGATCGAAGTCACCGTTAGCTATCACGGAGATCCCGACTTTGAATTCGCCTTGCAAACCGTCGCCGCAGCCGAGTCCGCCCTCACACTCTGGTCGTCCGACTCGGCTCTGAGCAGGCTCAATCGAGAGGGTTCTCTCGCAAATCCCCCTCAGCCCCTTCTCGATTGCCTCCAAAAATCGCGTGAACTTTTTGAAGCCACCCAAGGCCTTTTCGATCCCACCATTCATTCCTTTCTCCGATGGGCTAAAAGTGAATACGAAGCAGGCCGGACACCGCCGCAAAGCGGGATAACCGAGAGGCTCAAGCTCGTCGATTTCTCTCGCGTCGAAATTTCTCCGACCCAGGTATCTCTCCCCCCGGGCATGTCCCTCAGCCTCAATGCCATCGCACAGGGTTATCTCACCGACCTCTTCGCGAAGAATTTCCCCGCCACCTCTGCTCTCATCAACTTCGGCGAATACCGCGTCATCGGTGATCAGCCCTGGCCGGTCGAAGTAAAAGGGGAAAGGCACCAACTCACCCGCGCCCTCGCCGTCTCAAGCGGCAGCGGCCAGCGGCTCAGCGCCACCTCCGCCGCCAATCATCTCATCGATCCCAAAACCGGGAAAAGCCCTCCGCCAAAAATAGTCGTCGCCGTCGAGGCGGACGAAGCCTGGCTCGCCGACGGGCTTTCCACGGTCGTCGCGATTGGGGGGGGGATCCCCGCGAAATATCAAAACGCGAAAATCCTCATCGCCGAGTAAAATTGCGAGCGAACGGAGCCGTGGCGCCCTCGCCGCGACTGCTAGGACCAAGCAACGCAGTTCAACCTTTCATGGTCCTCGCGAACGCGGGGAGGGCGCCACGGCTCCGTTCTCAAGAACCGCCCAGTTCAGAGTTGCTTCAAGTAGCGATCGACGGCCCGGCTGACTCTGGCGCGGAGGTAACTCCTCGCGAGGAATGCTTCTACTGATTTGCGAACCTGGATTTCTCCACGCCCCCGAACGCTCAATTCTCCGCCGAGGAGGTCTTTGAGAGTCTCCTCCTGCATCCGGGGTGGGGCGCTTTTTTGTAGCTTTTCGGTGACGATCGTCTCTATCGTCTTGCGAAATTCGGGAAGGCCAAAAATGGCTCGGGCATCCATAATTTTTCCTTTTTCAGCGGCCTTTTCCTGGAAGCTTGTCACGAAATGGTCGAAGACCCCGAAGAGCTTTTCGTCCGGTCCAAATGGGACTCCATCGAGAGGTTCTTCTTTCCTTCCTGAGTCACCGCTTCGTAGGTCGCCTGATATCCCTCAAGTTTACTGAATTGTGCGTTCAGCTTGGCCACTTCCTCCTCTAATGGATCCGCTCCTGAAACCAAAATAAGTGCAAAGTAGATCCCGAAAATTTTCATTGATAAAAAGCTATCAATTGAACCTGCCGATTCAAGGTGAAAGGAATCGCGGAACCTTTTAAGATTGCCTCATCTTCATGGACTCTGTATTTGGCTAGGCGACTGTTATTTCGCCATGGAGATTTTACTCGAACGTCCCGTCCTCGTCCTTAACCGCCTTTGGCAGCCGGTGCACACCTGCTCGGTCAGGCGCGCCCTGAAACTCCTCTGCCTCGGCCAGGCCCAGGTCGTCCAGACGGACGGGGCCTCGCGCTATCAAACCCACGACATCGGATCGTGGGTTGAGTATTCCGGCGAAGGCCCAGCTTCCCTGGCCGTTGACCTCATCCACTCAGTCAAGCTTGCCTTCCGTGTTCCAAAAATCATCGTCCTTGCCATTTACGATCGCCTCCCGCGCAAGGAGGTGAAGTTCACCCGGCAAAATGTCTTCCTCCGCGACAAGCACACCTGCCAATATTGCGAGAATGTTTTTCCGGAAAATGAACTCAACCTCGACCACGTCCATCCACGCGGCAAAGGCGGAGAGACCAGCTGGGAAAACATCGTGACCTCCTGTATCCCGTGCAATACCCGTAAGGCCAATCGGAAGCCCCGCGAAGTGGGCATGCGCCTTTTAAACAAACCCCGCGTCCCCAAATGGCGCCCGCTTTTCGGCCTGAAAGAGCAAGCCAGCGAGCAGGCTTGGCAGGAATTCATCTCTCCCGATCGCCAGAAAGTGAGCATGGGCGTGTAATCGCTGGTCACTTTAGTTAAGCCCTGCTAGGATCTTACCCGTGAACTTCCCAAACGAAGCTGGTGGAATTATCCTGTGGTTACAGGTCGTTCTTGGTTTCGTGGGCCTCCTCGTGATGGTGGAGCGCATGGTCTTTTTCCAGCATGCTCGAAGTAAGGTCGCTGACCTTCTCCTCGGAATCACTAATCACGTTCGTAAAAAAGCCTACGCCGAGGCTCTGCATGAGGCCTCACGCGCCCGTGGTCCCGAGGCCCGCGTCATCCATTCGGTCCTGATGCGTCACCATCTCGACCGCACCAATCTCCGCGAAATCGCCCAGGAAGCCGGTCAACTGGAGGTCCCGCGCATCGAGCGTTACCTGCGTGTTCTTCTCGGCGTGGCCATGCTCGCGCCCATGTTGGGAATGTTTGGAACCGTCCTCGGCTTGATCGAAGTCTTCATGAAAGTGGGCGCCGCAGACTCCACCGTGGCGCAAGCCGCCCTCGCCAGTGGGATGTTCCAAAGCCTCGTCTCCACGGCGGTTGGACTCGCCCTCGCGATCCCTTCCTACCTCGTCTATCTCTATCTTTACGGCAAAGCCCAGCGCATGCTGCACCGCCTCGAACGCGCCGGCATCGAAACCGTCAATATCGTTTGCGACAGCCGCGAGCATGACCGGATTGTCTCCTTTCGCGAAGAAGTGGAGCAGCAGTCCAAGGCTCCTTCCAAAGCGAAAGCCGAAAAACAAGACTCCTGAGCCATGAAATTGAAAATGTCTCTTCCTGAGCGCCCCGGCTGGATCTTTGTCATCCCTGGCTTCGATTTCCTCGCGCTTCTTCTCGCGCTCGTCATGCTCTCCGGGGTGGTCGCGCAGGAAAGTTACGTCGAGATTAAGCTCCCACCGTCCGAGTTTCGCGGAGTGCGTCTGGGGGATGAGCAACCCGTGGTCGTGATGCTCAAAAGCACCTCAAAAGGGCCGACTTACTACATGAGCGGGGCCAAGATCGCCGAAGAAGACCTGTCCGCTGCTGTGCTGGAGGTCGCCGGAAAGAGGGGAACCCGTCTTGTCGCGATCGAGATCGATAAGGATGCCTCAATGAGTGAGCGCTTCGTCCTCATTAATATCCTGACCAAGCTCAAATTCAAAATCATCGAAGGCTATCGCCGCGCCGAAGTTCGCGAAGAAGGCCAATAAACGATGTTCTGGCGTCATCGTAAAGTCCTCCGCGATCGCGCCGCCGGCATGGTTTTCGACTGGCGACGGGGTCACGGCTCCACCAGTCGGATGATCATCGCGGTCATCGTGGCGACTTGTTTTTGGGGAGCACTTTTGGCTTATGTTCAGATCAGTGACCCCGATCCCCCTCACCCGATTGATGACCAAATTGACCTCACCATGGTCGATCTCGATGCTCGGGAAAATCGTTGGCTCGCCGAGCTGATTGATCGTGAGACCCTCTTCCACCGTCGTTGGGATGTCCGTGATCCTTCTGCCATCGAGACCGAAGTGGTCACGGCTTTGGCTCTCAAGTCTCCCCGCACTTATGAACCCACTTTGAGAGAAATCATCCTTCCCGGGCCAGATGTCAGTCTTGTCACTCTTCCCGGACGGGGGCCAACGGCTCTTCCGGATCCTGATCGCGTTGATTCTGTAATCTTTGCCAGCCCGCCCGTCAATTGGTGGGTTGATGTCCGGGTGGTCGAGGGACCGGATGGTCTCGCTCCTTTCTCCTTTCCCTGGCCCGATTCCGATCCCGGACGGGAAATGAGTGAAGGCGAAATCTGGACCGTTTTAATCGGTGTAGATTGGCAGGGGAGGGTCCTGGTCAATGAGCCCACCATCAAATCCTCCAATTCCCGCACTCCTGTGCTCCTTAAAAAATACCGGGCCCTTAAAATCGCAGCCCTCCCTGAGAAAAGCCCGCTTCGTTGGTGGAAGCTGGAAGCCCGCCTCGCGAACCGCCCTCTGCCGGAATGACTGTTTCCCTCCCTAAGCTTCTCCTCGTAATCGTCCTCCTGCCTTTTCTTTGGATCATGGTGGACTGGATGTTTGCCCGCCTCGGCGCCCGTCGGATGACCCGGCGGCAACGCCGCGTTGTGCGGGAATGCCACCTTTGCGGGAAGCATTACCCGGAAGGGCACCGCGTGAAGCTTTCGACCTGCCCCGATTGCTCCGCGCAAAATGTCAGGGGCGGACATCGCAAACTGGGATGAAGCTCTTGCACACAGGCCTTGCTTTTTAATAGAGCAAAGGCTAACCACCCTAAAATCTTTTGAGCATATTATGGAGAATCGACGCGTCGTAGTGACAGGGATCGGGGCAGTGAGCCCATTGGGAAATGATGCCAATTCAACTTGGGAAAGCATGAAGGCAGGCCGTAGCGGCATTAGTCTCATTGAGTCCATGGATACCACTGAGTATCCGGTCAAAATCGCCGGAGAAGTCCGTGGTTTTGATCACACTCAATACTTTACCAACCCCAAGGATGCCCGCCGCATGGACCGCTATGCGCACCTTTCCATTGGTGCCGCGCAAATGGCTCTCTCCGAATCCGGCCTGATCGAAACCGAGGTTGATCGCGACCGTATCGGCGTGATGCTCGGCAGCGGAATCGGTGGACTGGGCACCCTGGAGACGAACCACACCGTTCTCATGAAGCGCAGCCCAAGTCGTGTTTCGCCTTTCACCATTCCCATGATGATTTCCAATATCGCGAGTGGTGTTTTCTCCATGGAACATGGCTTTGGTGGGCCCAACATGGCCATTGTAACGGCTTGTGCTACTGCCAATCACAGCATTGGTGAAGCATGGCGCATGATCAAATTTGGAGACGCCGAAGCCTTCGTTGCCGGAGGTGCGGAGGCTGCCATTTTGCCAATGGGCCTCGCTGGCTTTGGCAATATGAGAGCTCTCAGCACTCGCAACGATGACCCCACCGCCGCTTCGCGTCCCTTCGAGGTTGGCCGCGATGGCTTCGTGATGGGGGAGGGCGCCGGAGTCCTCGTGATTGAGGAACTGGAGCACGCCAAAAAACGCGGAGCCACCATCCTCGCCGAACTCACGGGCTACGGTCTCAGCGCCGATGCCTATCACCTCACTTCTCCGCACCCCGAGGGCCTCGGCGCAGCCCGCTGCATGGACATGGCACTCAAGCACGCCGGTCTCAATGCCGAAGACGTGCAATACGTCAACGCTCACGGAACCTCGACACCCCAAGGTGACATTTGCGAGACCAAGGCCATCAAGAGAACTTTCGGAAGCTGGGCCAAAGAAGGCCTCGTTGTCAGCTCGACCAAATCCATGACCGGCCACCTCCTCGGAGCAGCTGGTGGCGTGGAAGTCCTGGCCTGCATCAATGCGATCCGCGATGGTGTCATCCCGCCGACCATCAACCTCGAAAATCAAGACCCCGAGTGCGACCTCGACTACTGCGCCAACACTGCCCGCGAAATGGAAGTGAAAGCAGCGCTCAGCAATTCTTTCGGCTTCGGCGGGCATAATGCCTCGCTTTTGGTGGAGAAGTTCTAGGTTGTCCGCCCTTGAGGGCGCTCCTTCGCGATCAAAGCTTGTTTTTCCTCGGACATCGACCTTTTCTCCCATCCAGATGGTCATTTCTCCCGAGCAAAATATTATCGAGCAACTTCTCCAAGCTGGCTGTGGCGAGTTTGTTGTTTGTGGGGGAGCCCGAAATGCGGGGCTTGTGGCGTGTCTCGAAGCGGCCGAGGGCGTGCCGGTTTGGAAGCATTTTGAAGAACGTGGAGCGGCCTTTTTTGCGCTGGGGCGGGCGAAGGATCATGCCCAGCCGTGTGCCGTCGTAACGACGAGCGGGACCGCAGTGGCGGAGTGCCTTCCGGCGGTCATCGAAGCTTTTTACACTAATAAGCCGCTTATCATCCTCTCGGCTGATCGTCCCGCTGAGTTCCGCGGGTCAGGTGCTCCACAGGTGATCGAGCAGCAAGAAATTTTTGGGAATTACGCGGCCCGAAGTTTGGAAGATTGGGATGGACATGGCCCGCTTCATCTTAATGTTCCATTGGAAGAAGGAGAGGTCTCCTTCGAACCATGGAGTAAGCAGAAAGAGGGCTTTTTACCGAAGCGCCTTCCCTTCGAAGTAGGCAGTCTCCTCGACTTTTTCGACGGTGGAATTTTCAAAGGAATCATCGCGATGGTAGGCGGTCTTGAACCGGAGGACCGGGAGGATGTTTTTTACTTCCTAAAGGACCTCGGCATTCCTGTCATCGCCGATATCAACAGCGGAATTCGCGAAGCCCTCGGTGACCTTCTCGTGCCTGAGCAAGCTTTCATCGGAAAACTCCCAGGGCGTGTTCTTCGACTGGGCGAAGTGCCGGTGGGGCGACTCTGGCGAGATCTCGAAGAACATGAAGCGACCGAGGTCCTCTCGATTTGCCGAAATGGTCTCCCGGGTCTTGCTCGGGAATCGAAGGTCATTCATGCCGAAGTGGGCCGCGTGATTCGAGGGCTCGGACCAGCCGATGCGATTGGCGATGTGCGCGATGATTTCCCCAGAGTCCGTCCGCTTTTTGGGATGATTGACGAGAAAATGGAATCTCTCCCTGATAGCGAACCGGGCTTGGTCGGTCTCCTCTCGGTTTACGCGACGACGGGAGAAAGCCTGTTCATCGGAAATAGCCTCCCGATTCGCGAGTGGAATGATTTTGGTCAACGCGAAACGCCCTACGCCCGCGTCTTCGCAAATCGCGGAGCGAACGGGATCGATGGCCAAGTCTCGACCTGGCTTGGCGCGACGGCGGAAACTCCGGATGCGTGGGGTGTCTTCGGTGATCTCACTGCCCTCTACGATCTCGCTGCCCCGGCCATGCTGCCGCAGGTGGAGCAGAAGGGTCGCGTTCTCGTTGTCATCAATAACGGGGGAGGGAAGATCTTCGAAAAGCTCCCGCGTCTTGACAAACTCACTGAGGAACAACGGTCGGCTATCGTGCAACCGCAGGAAGTCCGCCTGCAATCATGGGCGGAAATGTGGGGCATGGATTATCTGAAGATCGACAGCCGCGAAGGCTTCGACGATCTCGAAGCTGGGGAGAAAACCCTGCTGGTTGAACTGATTCCAGACGCCGCTCAAAGTGACCAGTTTTAATGCAGGGGAATGCTTCCTTGCCAATTCGGGATCCCTTTCGATCTGATGGTCATTCTAAAGTTCGAGCTATATTGTGATAGCTGAACTTGACCGGAAGCGCGGTAGGAATATCCGTTACTTCCAACGAATGAAGCTGAGGTATATTTTGAGCTATTACGATCGCCGGAAACATTGAATGACATTTCGTGTTGCTCTCCACTTTCGAGGGTGACTAGAACCCTGAAGTCCATCTGGATAGTGGTAACCTCTTTTTCTCGAATGACGGCTTGTCCGTGGGAGTTGGTTGATTTCTCCTCGGTGACCCTCACTCGCTCCCTCACATAAGGTCTGCCGAGGCTTTGGGCGCGCGACACTGTCATTGGTGCGGCTCCCCGGTAGGTGGAGCCGTCTTCCTTCTGCCAAACTCCATTTCCCTGATAGGAATCGGGGGCGCCACATTGAGTGAGCAAGCAGACTGAGAGGGCGAGGCCGAGGGATTTGAGGGATTTGCTGAAGAATGCCGTCATAATGATAAGAGCGCTACCCTTGAGATGGCGGTGTAATCCGTCAAGGTGCAAACTCAACGGCCCCGAAACTTAAAATTTGGCAGCGACTCAGCCTTCGATGGTTTTTGGGGCGAAATGAGAATGTTAATCATTTATTTTGGATGACAGGGAGACCGTGCTGTCCGCTATCCTTGAGGAAATGGCCCGGGAGGCTCGTCGGGTGGCTTGGTGGAATCGGCTCGAAGCTTCCGCCGCGCTTGCGTGGAGGCAATTCGAAAAAGATGGACCCAATCGTCTTGGCTGAACTCACCAAGGGTGCCGATCTCACCGATATCGTGAATGGTCGGCCTGTTTTTACCGCTCCCACGAACTATAATGTAACCCTGACCTCGGCCATGACCTTCGTTCGCAACGAAGAGGATTTCCTGGGCGCCCATCGCACGACCCAAACTACGATCAGCAAAGGAGATTGATTCAGGTCGCAACTTGCCCATTGAGTTGCGGGACATTTGGGAATCTAATGGGGGACTTAAAATGAAAGTGTCCACTCTTGCCCTCGCCCTTGTTGTTTCCGCCGCCACGCTTTCCGCGACTCCCCGCGCCCTCCCGGAAGGGGAGTTTCCCAAAGACAAGCGCCTTGGCGATCTTAAGGATCTCAACGGATACTTCCCCTTCAAGCCCCCCGCTTCAAAAAAGGAATGGGCGGGTCGCTCTGCAAAAATCCGCCAAGCCCTGCGGGTCTCGGCAGGGCTTTTCCCGGAGCCGGATCGCACTCCACTGAATGCCATCATCCATGGCAAGGTCGATGGCGGCGACTTCACTGTGGAAAAGGTTTACATGGAAACTCTCCCCGGATTTTTCCTCACCGGAAACCTCTACCGGCCAAAAGGGGGGTCGGAAAAACGGCCCGGCGTTCTTTGCCCCCATGGTCATTGGGAGGAGGCCCGGTTCTCGGACGCCGGAGAGGAAGCCGCCAAAAAACAGATCGCAGAGGGAGCCGAGGCTTTCCTCGATTCCGCCCGAAATCCCAAGCAGGCCCGCTGCGTTGGACTGGCCCGTTTGGGTTGCACCGTCTTCCACTACGACATGCTCGGCTACTGTGACAACGATCAGATTTCCTTCCAACTCGCGCATCGTTTTGCGAAGCAACGACCGGAAATGATCGGCGAAAAAAACTGGGGCCTTTACTCGCCCCAAGCCGAATCCCACCTCCAGAGCATCATGATGTTGCAGACCTGGAACTCGATCCGCGCGCTCGACTTCATGGAAAGCCTCGATGATGTCGATCCCACCCGCCTCGCTGTCACCGGAGGAAGCGGCGGCGGCACGCAAACTTTCATGGTCGCGGCCCTCGACCCGCGCGTCGCGGTGGCGATGCCCGCCGTCATGATTTCGACCGCCATGCAGGGCGGTTGCACCTGTGAAAACTCCACCCTCATGCGAGTCGCGGAGGGCAACGTCGCCTTCGCCGCGCTCTTCGCGCCCAAGCCCCTCGGCCTCACCGCCGCCGATGACTGGACGAAGGAAATGAAAACGAAAGGATTTCCCGAGCTTCAAGAAACCTACAAGATCCTCGGCGCGCCCGATAAGGTCATGCTCCATAGCCGCACCGAGTTCGGGCACAACTATAACCTCCCATCGCGGCAGGCAATGTATCGTTGGTTCAATCAACACCTCCACCTCGGAGTCGAAGATCCCGAGGACGAACGGCCTCACGCCCTCCTCACCGAAAAGGATCTTTCCGTCTGGAATGACGAACACCCCAAACCCAAGGGCGGCGATGATTTTGAGCGAAAATTCCTCGCCGATCTTGCGACAGAGTCGGACAAAAAGATCGCGGCCAATCCCGACCTCGCCCGGCTCGGATGGGACACCATCCTCGATGCCAAACTGGCCGATGCCGGGAAGGTGAAGTGGGAATTGAAGGGCAAAACAGATCGCGGCAGTCACCTCGAAATGCCCGGCCTCCACACCAACTCCACTTACAATGAGCAGGTCCCGGTGGTCTGGCTCTATCCCAAAACGGAATGGAACAAACGGGCCGTCATTTGGCTTAGTCCCGAAGGAAAGGCCGGGCTTTACGATGCCGCAGGTAATCCTCGCCCCGAGGTCAAAAAACTCCTCGCCGATGGTAACTCGGTGTGCGGAATCGATCTCTTTTTACAGGGCGAATTCCTCGCCGATGGCAAAACATTCACCGAGGCCCGTCGTGTCAAAAACACCCGCGAATCGCTCGCCTATACCCTTGGATACAACCGGCCGCTCTTCGTGCAACGTCTCCACGATATCCTCGGCACCATCGCCATGATCAAGGCCGACCAACATGGGGCTGACCATATCGATCTCGTCGGCCTAAAAGGCGCGGGCCACTGGGCCGCCGCCATCAACTACGCGGCGGGTCACGCTCTTGATCGTGTCGTCGTTGAGACGAACGACTTCCGCTTTCTCAAAATCAAGGCCATCCGCGATCCCGACCTCCTCCCCGGTGCCGCAAAATACGGTGACCTTCCGGCCCTGATCCGGCTCTCAAAAAAGCAGCCCTGGATCGTCGATAAAAAAGGCCTTCCCGCCTGGTTGAAGTGAGGAGTTTTTTTGGCCAAAGGCCTTCTTTAGACAAGCCCAGCCCAACGGGCTGGGTCTGGGGTTGCTGCAAGCGGTCCGCTGAAGGCGAACCTCATAAGCCCGCTTCTATGACCTTGTCCTTCAGACAACTCGCGCTGTCACCCTTCCACATGGGACGCCACTCCGTTCTGCCCCATGCTGGTATTAGGCAGGCCTTTGGCCAAGGTGAGAAAGCACTCTCCATCACAAATTGAACCTTATCCGAGTGCCATTATCCCTTGTCTCCTCAAAACGGGGCGGGGGATTCACCTCAGATTGAAGAAGGATTAGGCGCAGATTTTCACAGATTCTTCCTGAAGGAAAATTACTCGCTCCCTTCTGCTTTTTCCGTGGTCAGAAAACCCGCAACCAAGCCCCACAAGATTCGTGAAAATTGGTGAAGATTCGTGGTTCAAAAATCCCCCACAACCGCCCAGAGAATTCTCCGCTTGCACTTCAGCCATTCTGAGTGAAATCTCTCTGCGTCGGGGCTTAGTAAGACGGCCACGGGACACTTAATTACCAATGAAATTGTTTAAATCGGGAGGTCAGTTGATCTCTCAGACGTTGAAAGGCTGCCTAGGCAGCGCCGCGATTGCTGCTACCGCACTCACTCTCTCCAGCTGTGGAGATAAGGATAAAGAAGGTGACAAGGAGGCCGTTCTCCGGTTTTCTGCCATTCCTGATAAGACCACCACGGGTCAAGCCGAGCGCTTTAAGCCGGTGGCTGAATTTCTGGCAAAGGCGCTCGATGTGAAAGTCGAGTTTGTCTCTGCTGTCGATTATGGTGCTTCGGTGGAGAAATTTGAGAACGGAGACATTCAGCTCGCATGGTTTGGCGGGGTTTCCGGAGTGCAGGCTCGTCAAGCGGTGGACGGTGCGGAAGCACTCGTTGCCGGAGTGGAAGATCTCGCTTTCAAATCCTACTTCATCGCGAATGCCGCGACGGGTTTGGAGAAGTCGGATGCCTTCCCTTCAGCTATCGCTGAGCTGAATTTCACTTACGGAAGTTCGGGCTCGACCTCGGGCTGCATCATGCCGTCTCACTTCATCATGAAGAATTCCGGCAAATTACCTTTGGAGTTTTTCAAGAATAAGCCTGGTTTTTCCGGTGCGCACGATGCCACGGCGCTGGCGGTGCAAGACGGGAACTTCCAGGCTGGAGTGCTGAGCTACACCACTTTCGATAAGATGGTGGCCGCAAAGACGATCGATCCAGACAAGGTGAAGGTCATTTGGGAAACTCCGGCATTTGCGGACTATAACTTCACCGCTCACCCTGAACTTAATAAGATGTTCGGCGAAGGATTCGTGGCGAAGCTGAAGAAGGTTCTTCTCGAGTGTGACGATCCCGCTGTTTTGAACGCCTTGGATCGCAGTAAGTTGGTGGAAGTCAGCAACGAGACCTTCCAGTCCATCGCAGACGTGATGGAGAAGGTCAAATTCGACTAAAGCGCGATGAGCGCGCTTTCTGTCAGCGATCTTTCGCAAGACTTTGGAGCGACCCGGGCTTTGTCCCGGGTCGCTTTTGATATTGCCCCCGGCGAGCAGGTCGCTTTGATCGGCGCGTCTGGAAGTGGGAAGACAAGCCTGCTGAAGTTACTCGGTCTGCAGCACAAACCCACCTCGGGATCGGTCTCGGTTCTGGGGTGTGATTTGAGCAATGCCAGCGCGAAGGAGCTAAGAAAGACGAGGTCGCGTGTCGGGATGCTTCCGCAAGATCTCGGGCTGGTTCCGAATCTACGGGTCGTTCAAAATATCATCCTCGGCCGGAGCGGACAGCGTCGACTTCCAGGGACTTTGCGCGATCTTATCTGGCCTAAGAAGG
>JBLHUR010000176.1:0-12165 GCA_047629805.1 Akkermansiaceae bacterium
AGACTCCAACCGAGACTCCAACCGAGACTCCAACCGAGACTCCAACCGAGACTCCAACCGAGACTCCAACCGAGACTCCAACCGAGACTCCAACCGAGACTCCAACCGAGACTCCAACCGAGACTCCAACCGAGACTCCTGATTTAGGTCCACTTCCCGAAATCGAACTTCCGGAGAAACCTGCCGTTCCCGCTAAGCCAGAAGCACCAAAAGCCAGCGAATCTCCCGATTCGGAATAAATCTAGCTCCGTAAATTCCTTCTTTCCTTCTTGGCAAATCTGCTTCATTAATTTCTCACAAACCAAAAATAGCCGTGTTCGAAAAAATCATCAGCAAATCTCCTGAGGACGCTCCTGCACCTCGTCCTGCTCCGCAAGCTCCAGCCGCAGCCAGCTCTTCCGCATCAAAAATGGGTGCCAGCACCCCTTCCCTCGCCAGCAGCGCCCCCACCGGTGGCCAGCGAAACATTCTCAGCAACGACGTCCATATTAAGGGCTCAGTTCGCTTCACCAATGACCTCCTCGTCGATGGCCGTATCGAAGGTGAAATCAGCTCCGATGGGGCCCTCACCGTCGCCGAAAACGCCCATCTCAAAGCAGAAATCAAAACCAAATCCGTCGTCATTTACGGTAAGGTTCACGGAAACATCATCTGCACTGATCGCGTTGAAATTAAAGCCAGCGCAGAGATGGTCGGGGATGTCAAATCAGGCACCCTCTCCATCGAGCCCGGAGCAATCTTCGTCGGCAAGTCCGAGGTCGGCACTCCTTCCGCGGCACCGAAAAAGGACTCTCCCTCTCACCAGGGAAATTCTAGAAAGCAGCATGGCAACAATCCTTCCAATAAGGATGTTATACGCGCTTCCTAGACCAAATTAGTCGTCACCCCCTGAGCGACCTTGGCCTTCAAATTTTTCAAAGACAAGAGCAAGGGACCTCAAGAGGTCACTTGCCCTCTCTGTCAGAACGTCCAGCAGGAATCTCCGCTGGCCGTCTCATCTTATTGCAAAAGATGCAAAGCATACCTCTCCTTCCGCAAAGGAGGAGAGATCATTGCCCGGGCACAAGCCACGCCCGATCCCTTCGCACATCGGCCCGCCCAACCCAAGGTGGAGATCGACTACAAACCGCGCGAAGAACGGGCCAAAACTCCTTCCCCTCCCCGGAAACCAGCCCCCGAAAAGCCTGCCGAGCCCCAAGAAGAAGAAGAAGCCGAGTCTCGGGAAACTAGGCCGGAAACAGCAGAACCAGAAGCCCCAGCCGCCCCTGAACCCACTCAAGAGGTCGAAGTGATCACTTCTCCCGACAAAACATCTCTTGAGGCCGTTGAGGCCGAACCAGTCGAAGAAGAACCAGCACCTCGCTTTCACAGCGAGGTTGGAGAGGAAAACAGCAACGGGTCCCTGAAAAAAAAACTCGAAAATGAGCGCCTCGCGATCTGCTTCGAGTGCGGAGACTCCCACATCGCCAACTCACTCGCCAACTCCACCCAATGCCGCAAATGCGGACGCCTAATCTCCCTCCAAGACCAGCACATTAAAGAAGCTTGGAGCAGCCGTATCCAAACTCGGGGTAGTGTCTACATTCACAAAAAAGGAATCGTCATTGGGGCCTCCATTCAATGTCACAACCTCATCGTAGAAGGTGACTTTACCGGCAGCGCAGAATGCACCGGCGATCTCACTCTTCGACGCCACGGCAAAATCCTTGGTAAAGTGATCTGTGACCGCCTCTTGGTTGAAAAACGTGCCAAAGTCGAATTTCTCAATACCGTGGAAATGAACGAGTGCCGTATCGACGGCCTCGTCACCGGAAACCTCGTCTGTAAGGGACGTCTCGCTCTCGAAAAAAAGGCCACCCTCACCGGTAACGTCAAGGTCGGAGCCCTCACTGTTGCCGACGGAGCGAGACATACCGGCCAGATTCAGATGGGCCAGTTTTAATTCTGGTCTTGACCCGGCCTTTCCCGGAAGGTCCCTTCATGTCAAACGAGCCTGTTCTAGACCTCAAAGCGGATATTCTCCGCCTCAAAAAAGAGCGTAATGCCGTCATCCTGGCCCACAACTATCAAGTGGGCCCCATCCAAGACATCGCTGACTATGTGGGCGACTCTCTCGGCCTCGCCTACCGGGCCCAAGAAACCGACGCCGATGTCATCGTCTTCTGCGGCGTCCACTTCATGGCCGAAACCGCAAAGATCCTCAACCCCACCAAAACCGTTGTCCTTCCCGACAAGGATGCCGGTTGCTCTCTCGAACAAGCCTGCCCCGCCGATAAACTGGAGGCCTACCTCAAAGAGAACGCCGACAAAAACTACTACGTCATCGCCTACATCAACTGCTCAGCTGGAGTCAAGGCCCTCTGCGATGTCATCTGCACCTCTGGCAATGCCCCCCGCATTGTCAACAAAGCCCCTAAAGACCGCCCTATCCTTTTCGTCCCGGATGAAAACCTCGGCCAATGGGTCATCGAACAAACCGGAAGAAAAATGGATCTCTGGAAAGGAAATTGCTACGTCCACGTCGAGTTCACCCGCGAATCCATCCAAAAAATCAAAGACGAGTATCCCGACGCCGTCGTCGTGGCCCACCCTGAGTGCACCAAAGCCGTCCGCCTCCTCGCCGACGAAGTCTGCTCCACCGAAAAGATGATCCACTTCTGCCGGAATACCCCAGCTAAAAACGTCATCGTCGTCACCGAATCCGGAATGCTCCACCGCATCCAAAAAGAGGTTCCCGAAAAGAATCTCATCGCCGGCCCCACTGACCATTGCGCCTGCGCCGATTGCCGGTATATGAAGATGAATACCCTCGAAAAATTGCACGCCTGTCTCGACAAACTCCAACCGCAGGTCGAACTTCCCGAAGAGGTTCGCGCCAAAGCGGAGGTTTCACTCGTCCGTATGCTGGAACAGTCCAAGTAATCTCTCCAATCATCCTCCCCAAAAGAACCCGTGAACAAACATCTCTCCTTCATCCTCGCAGCACTCTGGGTCTTCCCCTCAGCTCTCGTAGCCGCCCCGAAGATTGCCACCTTCAATATCGCCAGAGTCATTGATGAGTATAAGCGCACCAAAACGGACGTCGCTGAATACAAAGCGAAGAAAGTGAAGCTCGAAGAAGACCCTCGAAAAAAGGCCGTCGAAGAGATGAGAGCCAAACTCGAAGAAATTTTCGAAAAATTGCAAGCGGCCGAGGAAGGCAGTGACGAACAAGCGATGCTCGGGGAGGACGGTCAAGAGACCCAAATCGCCTACAATGACCTCGCTAGAGAATGGGAAGAATACAGGGTTCACAATCTCAGAGTCATCACGGAACAATTCATCGATACCACCAACAAAAGGAATGCCGATGTCATGAAGATTGCCCAGGAATTAGGAGACTCCTTGGGCTTCGATTGGGTTCTCGAACTCAGCGGCATCACCAGCTCAAAAACGCCCGTTGTTCTCTACGTTCGAGATGCCACCGACCTCACTGAGCAGGTCATCAAGGGACTCAACAGAAAGGAACCCGTGACCGAAGGCACCGAGTCAACGAAACCGGAAGCACCTGATCCAAATCCCCAGTAATCTTCCCCTATGGAAACCTTCAAAGATCTGCCTCATGCGAGAACAAGCGCCCGGCTTCGCGCAAGCCTGGGAGAAAGCGGTGCGCCAAGCCGAAATCGACTACGAATCATCCGAAGGTGGTTTCAAAAAACTCGTCCGCAAAGTCCTCCCGACCCTCGGCACCTCTGGAGCCAATCACGACGAGGAAATGACGAAAGACGTTTAGGGCATGCATCCCCGAAGATCATCCTCTCTCCCCTGGGGCTCCCCGAGTTAGCCATCATCGCCACCCTCTTCCACCGGCCCTCCCAAAAGTGATCCCCGATCGATTCACAAAAGAAGGCTTCGCGATCGTCCCAAAAACCATCTCCATTTGCGCGATCGAATCCCTGATTCACGAAGCCAACCGCATCAGTCATGCAGCCGGCTCAGTTTGCGTTCGAAATATCCGCTCAAAGTCTGAGATCTTTCGGACCTTAACCTTCCCCCATATCCTCCCACCCGGCTACCATTCCGTCCGCAGTATCCTCTTCGACAAATCCGCCGATGAAAATTGGCCCGTCGCCTGGCATCAGGACCTCACTATCGCCGTTCGTGAAAAAAAAGACCTCCCACACTACGGCCCTTGGTCAATCAAAGACCAAACCCCGCACGTCCAGCCTCCCCTCGCCCTCCTCGAAGGCATGATCACCCTCCGACTCCATCTCGACGACACCCCGTCCGAGAACGGAGCTCTCCAACTCATCGCCGGAAGCCACCGTCTCGGTAAAATCCCCTCCGCCGAAGTCACGCGCCACACTCACCAGAAAGCAAGCATCTGCGAATGCCAGCCCGGCGACATTCTCCTCATGTCCCCTCTCATCCTCCATTCTTCAAAGCGGTCGGAGAACCCAAGCCACCGCCGCGTCCTCCACTTCGAATTCGCGCCAACCGACTCCCTCCACCCGTCCCTCAACTGGCACGAGTAACCCGGGTCGTTTTTCAGCGAAACGGAAGCAGGTCATTGGTGCTGCGACCACGCCCTCGGCGGCGAGATGAGCGCCGCTCCGTGGCCTGCCAGATCACCCCCCTTATAAGAAAAAACGGCCTGCCGCAATCAAGCGACAGACCGTCTTTGTTGATTTAATCGAGGGACGTTTTATTCACCCTTCGCCTCACCCTCTGCCTTGGGAGCTTCCTTAGGCTTCGGAGGATTCACCTGGATGGGCGGAGTGACTGCCTCAATCCTCTTGGGAGGAACCGGAGTATTGATTTCGAAGACTTCGATATCGAAGACGAGCAATCCCGAAGGTCCACCTGGACGAGAAGGAGTGTCACCGTATGCCATATCCGCAGGAATCCAGAAGCGGGTCTTTTCACCCACCACCATCACCTTAAGGCCTTCAAGCCAACCTTTGATGACACCACCGCGCATATCGACCTCGAAGAGTTCGTCACGTTGGATGGAGTTATCAAACAGATTGCCGTCGGAAGCCTGCCAACCTGCATAGTGAACCTTCACCTTATCAGTCGGTCCGGGCTTCTTGGCTCCAGTTCCCTTTTTAAGAACCTTATAAGCCAAACCTGACTCCATCTTTGTGGCGTCAGCAGGAACCGCGGCAACATCAGCGGGAGTTTCAGGCGCAGCAGGAGGAGTCTTGAATTCCACCAACTCAAGGTCGAAGGTCAAAGGACCTTCCGGAGCTCCGGGACGTTTTTGCGCGAAGGTCAGATTCTCAGGAATCCAAACACGCCGGCTTTCGCCTTTCTTCATACCCTTCAAAACATCAACCCATCCCGCGATCGGAGACTGGGCCAAATTTACAGACATCGGCTGAGTCTCACCACCCCGTGGATCTTTATTTGACCCCACGGCAGCGCCATTGGCGTCCCAACCGGAGAAGTTAATTTTAACAAGATCGCCATCTTTCGGAGAGACTTCGCCTTCGCCTGCCTTAAGCACGACGAAAGGAATTCCAGACTCGGTCTTCGCGGCACCAGCAGGAGCAGCGGCGACATTCCCGGGAGCATCAGCAGCCTTGGGCGGCGGCGGAGGCTTGGGAATGGTGCGGAAGTCGATGAGTTCAAAGTCGAAGACCAAGTCTCCGGCAGGTGAGCCTTCAGGTGCCTCGCCCTCTTTGCCAAAGGCAAGAGCAGCAGGAACCCACATGCGGCGCTTCTCGCCTTTCTTCATGAGCTGGATTCCCTCGGCCCATCCTTTGATGGTGAGTTCGTCCAATTTGAACTGAGCAGGACGCGGCTGGCCCGCGGTGCTGGTGAGGAATTCGCCATCAGCTTTCCAACCGGAAAAATGAACGGTGACGACATCCTCGAGACTAGGAAAGGCATCGCCTTCTCCAGCTTTGAGAATCTTAGACTTCAGACCGGACTCGGTCGCGACGGCATCAGCAGGAGCGATGAGATCTTTCGGAGCCTCGGGAGGCTTCACGATCTCAAGCAACTCGACGTCGAAGGTCAAATTACCGGCTACGCGTCCTTCATCACCATAGGCGAGTTCGGAAGGAATCCAGAAACGGCGCTTTTCGCCGACCACCATGAGTTGCACACCCTCGGTCCAACCTTTAATCACGCCATTCAATTGAAACTCCGCAGGCTGGCCCCGCTGCATTGAGCTATCGAACATCTCACCATCCGAAGCCTTCCAACCGGTGTAGTGCACTTTCACGGTATCAGTCGCAGAAGGGTTCTCAGTTCCAGTTCCCTTTTTCAGGACCATGGAAGCGAGACCAGACGCAGTCTTAGCGGCATCGGCAGGCGCCGCGGCCACATTGTCGGGAGCCTTAAAAGAATCGGCGACCGGCGCAGCAGGTTTTGCCGCAGGCGCGGCAGGCTTAGCAGCTGGCGCCGCAGGTTTCTCTGCAGATGCAGCGGGTTTCGCGGGTTCGGCTGGTGCCGCGGGCTCTTGGGCCACCGCGGACATACCGAGGGCACCACTGAGTAGACCGGTTACAATCCGGCGTTTGCTGTTTTTCATGTCGGAGGGACGGTCCTCTGCCGACCGTAGTCTGTCAACGCCACATCTCACAAGAATGCGCAGAAAATCCCGCGCCAAAACTCGTCAGCCAGTAGCGGGAATCATCTCCGGCTTCCTTCAATCTCTCTTCCAGCGCAAAGAAGACGCAAGGACTGGAGCAGTTCCCCGAATCATGAAGCACTTTTCGGGTCTCTTTCAAATCCCACCCCATCCTCTTCTCCAAGGCCTCGATGACATCGCGCCCACCCGTATGCGCCAGCACCTGATCAGGCTCATTGACCCGCTTCCCCCAAAGTTTCTCGACCGCATCCGCCGCCAGAGTGGGAACCGCGCGATGCAGCTTATTCTCCAATCTCCCTCCCGTGTTAATGAAGCGAATCTTCTCCCGCTCCTCCGGCATATGCACGGTATCAAAGTTTCCAATCTGCCACCGGCCCTCGCCAACCTCATCCGACCAAACCGCCGCCGCCGCCCCATCCCCAAAAAGGCACATGCTGATCAAAACGCCCGGCTCCTCATTCACAAACAAAGCCGCCGAACAAATCTCCACCGCCACCGTGGCCACCTTCTTCCCCGGATTCGCCGCCAAAAACCCCTCCGCCGCCCGCATCATCGGAATGGCCGCTCCGCATCCCAATCCCACGATATCTTGCAAAAAAACATCATCCCGCATCCCCATCTGCTCGGCGACATGGCTGGTAATTCCCGGGCAAAGGTAGCCGCTGCACGTGCAGATAATCAGAGCATCTATTTCCCCTGCATTCACTCCGGTCTTTTCCAAGGCCGCCCTCGCAAGCTTCGGAGCTTCCCGCTCAAAGTATTCATTCAACTCCTGCGCTCCCACGTCGAACATCTTCGCCGGCTCATCCGAGCTGAAATGTCTCCTCCCAATTCCCGAGTCACCCAGCAAGACCCTCTCCATGATCCCCTGTCCACGTGCGCTAAGATTCTGATACGAGGACGTCGTTTTCGAAAACTCAAAACACTCAGGCTGCGTAAAGGAAGACTTGGGAAAGGCGCTCGCGAGAGCTTCAAGGAACATACTCAACTCTCCTCTAGTTTGTCGTTTTTCCAAAGAGTAATTTCACCTTCGAGGGGAGCCGCCGGATATCTTCAAGAATCACGTAGATCGAGGGAACCAAAATCAAAGTAATGGCCGTCGCGAACAAAATTCCAAATCCCAGCGAGACCGCCATTGGGATGAGGAACTTCGCCTGCATGTCATCCTCTAATAACATCGGCATCAAGCCGACGAAGGTCGTAAGCGAAGTCAGAAGAATCGGCCGAAAACGTCGCGCGCCCGCATTCTGGGCTGCCTCGATGATACTCATCCCCTTCTTCCGATGCCGATTGACATAGTCCACGAGAACGAGGGAATCATTCACCACCACTCCAGCCAAAGCCACAATGCCGCACATCGACATGATGCTCATATTTAGCCCCATAATAAGGTGCCCCGCCACCGCACCGACCATCCCAAAGGGAATCACGCTCATCACGATGATCGGTTGCACGTAGCTCTTCAGCGGGATCGCCATGAGAACATACATGACCAAAAGCGCTCCAATAAACCCGATGCCCATCTCGCGAATACTATCACGTTGGTCGCTCTGCTCTCCTTCGAAACGATAGCGCACGCCAGGAAATTTTTCTCCGATTTGATCCAAGACCTCCTTGGTATATTTCTCCACGATCTCATTCGCATTGTAACCTCCGGGAAGGTCGACATCTGCTTGCAGACTGATCGTGCGGAATCGATCCACCCGCGTCACGGTGGCCGGTCCTCGTCCATATTCCGGCTCCACCACTTCCAGGATCGGAACCTCATCACCAGCCGGCGTCCGCAGCTTCATGTTATTAAAGTTTACCAATGATTCACGCTCAGCCTCGGGAAGGCGCACCATCACCTTGACCTCATCGCGTCCGCGCTGCAGACGCTGCACTTCGTTCCCGTAAAAAGCATCGCGCACCTGTCCCATGACATTGGCGAGGGTGAAGCCGAGCGCCTTCCCGCGCGGAGTAAGATCGCGCACGATCAATTCCTCCCGCCCCTTGCGATCAGAATTAGAAACATCAACGACACCCTTGTAGTCCTCGCGCAGTCGTTCGGTGGCCCACCCCGCCGCTGCCTTCAACTGCTTGCCGTCCCGCCCCGTCAGATTGATATCGATGGCATTGCCACCCGCCGCCGTTTCGGCTCGGAAGCCCAAGGAAACGACCCCCGGAATTTCGCCCACTTTCTTTTGCCAGATCGCCTTGAGTTCCTCACTGGAAATATCCCGATCTTTCGCCGCCGCCAGCTCCAGCGTGACCTCTCCCAGATGCGTCCCTGCCGCCGATCCCGTCGGAGCAAGACTAGACTCGAAGGGCTGCATCCCCGACGTCGCGAGCGCGTTGATCACGATCGGATTGCCATTCACATCCTTCAGCTCAGCTCCCATTTCGAGAGCCGCCTCCTCGAGCTGGCGAACTACCTTCTGAGTCTCGGAAAAAGGAACCCCGAGCGGCATTTCCAACTTTGCCGAGAGGATCTCCCCTTCCACTTTCGGGAAGAATTGAAAAGGCAACCAACCCGTCTTGAGCAAAGTCACCGCCACCACCACCAGGGCCAGAAAGGCAACCCACACGATGTATCGAAATTTCAGACAGACTGCGAGGAAGGGCGAATAGATGGCCTTCACGAACTGCTCCAAACCTCCCGAAATCGCTCCTTGCAGGCGATAGAGAGGGTTCTTACTCGGCTCATTCGAGGTCGGCTTCAAAAGCGCGAGGTGAGCCGGCAAGACAAGCTTCGATTGCAGGAGCGAAAAGAATAAAACCGGAATCACCACGAGAGGAATGTTGGGCCAAATTTTCCCACTCACCCCGCTCAGTCCGAGCATGGGAGTGAAAGCCGTCATCGTAGTTAGAACTCCAAAAATCACCACCACCCCCACTTCGTGTGTCCCCTTCCAACTCGCTTCCCTCGGGTGCTCGCCCCCTTGAATCCGCGTGTAAACATTTTCTCCCACCACGATGGCGTCATCGACCACAATCCCCAGCACAAGGATGAAGGCGAAGGCCGAGATCATATTCATCGAGACCCCCAAAGCGGGCATAAGCCACAGCCCACCCGCGAAGGAAACCGGTATCCCCAAGGCCACTAAAAAGGCCAAGCTAGGTCGCAGGAAAAGCGCAAGGACGAGTAACACCAGGAGGAGCCCCATTCCGATGTTCCTTTTCAAGAGATCCAAACGCCCTTTAAGGATGACACTTTGGTCATTCCAAACATCGATTTCGAGACCCTCGGGCCGATCAACCGACGCGATGTATTCCTTCACCAGCCGCGCAATCTCCAGCGTATCCTGATCCGCGATGCGGAAGATGTGTAAAATGACCGCCTGACGACCGTTGAACTTCGAGACCAATTCGGAGTCCTCGAAACCATCGATCACTTCCGCTATCTGACTGAGCTTCAGCTCGGAGCCATCGGGCAACGATTTCACCACGATCTCTTCAAATTCCTCGCCGCGATACTTCCGACCCACCGCGCGCACCACTACTTCGCCCGACCCTGTTTTAATCGATCCACTAGGCAGATCGAGCGAAGCACTCCGCACCGCCGCCGCGACCTGCTGAAGGGTAAGATCATACTTCCGAAGAACCACCTCCGACACTTCGATCGAAATTTCGTAAGGCCGTACCGAGGCCAACTCGACCTTCTTGATCGTCTGCTGCCCCTTCAGGAACTTCTGCGTCCCTCGACCGGGGTCATCCAAGAAAGCAAAGAACTTTTCCTTCTTCCCCTTCGGCTCGGGTCGCTCGTAATTCAGAAGTCCGTCACGGATTTTTTCAGCATAGACCCGCAGGCTTGCCTCATCCGTATCTGCCGTCACCGCGAGGCTGACGATCTGGCGATTCACCACGATCTCTTCAAAGACCGGCTCCTCTGTTTCTTCCGCAAAGTTTTCGATGGCGTCGACGCTTGTCTGCACGTCACCCATGACATCGCGGACATCGAATCCGGTTTCCACCTCAATCGTCAGTGCCCCAACATTTCGCGAAGCCGTCGAGCGAACCCGCTTGATGCCATCGACATCCGCAATCGCTTCCTCAATCGGGATAATCACCCCGCTCGTGACCTCCTCGGGCGTGGCATTGGGATAAGGCACTCTCACCACCACGCCATCAAAGGCAATCTCGGGAAAGACCTCTTTGCGCAGTTGAAACCACGACGCGAAGCCCGCGATTAAAACCGCCGCCATGAGAAAATTTGCTGCGACATGATTGCCGCTAAACCACTTGATGAGCTTTTCCATGTCTTAATCTTCGGCAGGCTTCTCCGGCTTGGCCTCGGTGAGCATCATGCCCTCCACCGGCAACTCGAGCTTCGTCAAAATAACTTTCTCTCGGGGTAATATTCCCGTCGTGTCATTCAGGGGTGGTCCGCCAAAAACACCCACCGCAGCGTAGACAAAGCCCTCGTCACTCCGAACGATTGTCAACGTGCGGAAGGTCAACGTGCCATCGACAGTCAGAACACCAACCTGGGCACGACCACGGACCGCCACTCGCGGCACCGCCAACACCCCGGGGAGCTTTGCACCCGAAAGGCGGGCTTTTAAAAATTGACCGGACGATGGCAAACGAAAGCGAGGTTCGGCCTCTTTGTTCGGCAGAATATTCACGAGTAGATAGGCCGATGCGGTGGCCTGATCGACTTCTCCTAAATCCCACATCACCTCGCCTTTCCATTCATACCTCTTCCCTCCGATTTCGGTGAAGAGTTTGATCCCGGGCGCCTTGGGAATCTGCGCGTAGTCATCCAGCGAGAAGGGCAGGCGAATCATCAAATTTTCGGCATCGTAAATCATACCCAACTGGCTCCCGGGAGCCACCGTCGCGCCGAGATTGAGCACCACCTCGCGCACCCGACAATCGAAAGGGGCGCGAATCACCGTCCGGTCCAGATCCTCAATTGCTTTCCCCAAAGCCGCCTCAGTTGCCACCACCCGAGCCTCGGCACTCTTCAAAAATGGAACCCGCAGCACGAGCTCGGACGCAACCTTTCCTCCTCCGATTTTTTTCCAATCCCGCGCAGCTTGCTCACCGCGTGCCTCCTCCTGAACTAAGCTCAATTTTGCATCAGCGAGGACTGACTTGGCCTGCGCCACCGCCGTTTCGTAGTCGAGTCGGTCGATCTTCGCGATCACCGCTCCGACTTTAAAAGTAGCACCGACTTCAAACTGCGGGTGGACTTCGACAATTCGTCCTCCCACCTGCGAGGACAGCACGGTTTGACGACGAGTCATGACCACCCCTTCGCTCTTGAGCGAAAACTCAAGATCCTCCATTTTTACCAGCGCAACTTTCACGACCGGAATGGTTTCAACGCGCTCCTTTTTCGCGGCCTCGGGCTTATTGACTTCTAGAAAATGATTCACGCCAGCGGTCGCGGCGAGAACCACAACGATTGCGATGATTGAGAAGATGACAGTTTTCATGGGACCTTATTTTCCTGGGCGGTAATCACCACCAAGGGCGAGATGAAGAGTGATGCGATTGTCGAGACGGAGACGACGTAGCGAAACCTTTTGCGAGAGCAAGGCGATACGCTTCGATTGCGCGGTGATTAAAGTGAGCGCATCACCGGTGCCGCCGGAATA
>JBLHUR010000177.1:0-12032 GCA_047629805.1 Akkermansiaceae bacterium
AGTTCTTCCATCAAAAAGAGTGACCCACTCCCCACCCAATACGGGAAGGGCCATCAAAACCATCACGGCAATAAATTTCATCACTAGACTTTCCTCGTAAAACTTCAGAGCGACAATCTCGAAATCGCGGCAAGAGGCCGATTTGATCCGTATCTCACTAGCCCGATCAAGGAGGCCGTGTTAGAGCCACCCCAGATGTCCGAGCCATCAGAGCAAAAACGACGCAGCCTTCCCGAGTGGATGCGTCGGCGGCTGGACGACCAACAGCGCTTTCTCGTCCTCTGCATTCTATGCGGTTTCATCTGCGGTTTGGTAGGCGTCGGCTTCCACCTCGCGATCCACGGGCTCTTCGACATGGTCTGGGATCTGGCCCGTTCACAATCATTCTGGGGCTTCATCGCCATCATGCTCGGCGCGCCCACTCTCGGCGGACTCGCCGTCGGGATTGTCGTCCAAAAATGGGCCCCTCAATGCGCGGGCAGCGGAATCCCTCAGACCATCACGATCGATCCCAACTGCTCCATCCGCGATGCCGCGAATCATCTCATCGCGAGGAGCTACCAACAAGTCCCGGTGGTCAGCCAGAAAACACCCGACAAAATGATCGGCCTCCTCACGCTCAACGATATTTCACGCCAGCAAAACGCCTCCGATGGAGCGATCTAGTCGGGCACTTTTTTCACGACGACTCCCATTCCATCCTCAGAAAGGATTTGGATGGCATCTCCTTTCGAGATGAATTCGCCCGCGGTCATGACCTCGAGAACTTTCCCCTCGATCTCCACTTTGCCCGAAGGCCGTAGATCAGAAGTGGCCACTCCCGTCATACCGACGCGATCGTCAAAGTGTCCGTCAACCGCCATCCCCGTTCCCAGGGCGAGAGAACCAGGAAGCATGTGATCGTTGATGAATTTGATCTTCGGGAGAAACTTCATCATGAGATAAAGTAAGAGCAGCGAACCGAAGATCCCGAAGGCAAGCTGCGTCGCCGGCCCTGACATCGCGATAAGAAGCTCCGAGACACCCGAGCCACCCAATTGGTATTTTTGCCACTCCACCCCGTCGAGCATCGAAAACGCCAGCGATCCCACGACCATCAAGAGCCCCGTAATTCCCGCCACCCCGAATCCAGGGATGACAAAAATTTCCACCGCAATAAAGACTAGGCCCAGAACGAAAACCGCCACCAACTCATAGTTCGCCATGTTCCCGGCGAAATAATTCCCGAAAAAGAAGATGGTAAAGGCCGCAATCGAAACGATTCCACCGATCCCAAAGCCAGGGGTCTTAAATTCAAAATACCCCCCGGCAAGCCCCACCATGATGAGGAGACCAGAAGCACTGGCAACCCACCACGCCACCCTCTCAAATCCACTCGGGGTAGCTGTCACCAAATCGTCCGAACTCCAGCCCTCGGCTTTTAAAACGTCATCGAGAGTGGCCAATTCCGCCTTCGCCAGGAGCGGGCCGTCATCCATGAGTTTAGTGGCCTCGGTGGAATTCAGGCTAAGCAATCCCCCCGGCTTCACCACGACATCGCCCACTTTCCTTTCCTCATCGCTGAGAAACATCATGGCCTCGATGACCTCGCGACGATGCCCCTTTTTCTCAGCGATGTAGCGCACGTGGGAACCGAAAAAACTTTCCAGCTTAGCACGCATCACCGGGTCGATCTCACCCATGCTGTTTACGATTGCCGATGATCCGATGTTCGAGCCGGGCGTCATGTAGATCCGATCCGTCGAAATCGCGATAAAGGAACCCGCGCTGCTGGCCTCGGAGTTTACAAAGGTAATCGTGGGCATCTCCAAATTCGCCAGCTTGCTCATCAGCTCTTTAGTTGGAAACGCCAGTCCACCAGGAGTATCCAGATCAAAGATAACCGCCTTCGCGCCCTCGTCCTTTGCTCGATCCAAGGTCCGCTCCATAAATTTGAAACTGGCCCCAATCGAGAGATCCTTCTCGCCCACCGTGATCCGCACGATCTTCCCCTCGTAACTTTTCTCTTCGGACTTTCCCAAGACCTTCTGATCTTGACTAAAGAGGACGCCCAAACTCATCAGGAGAAAGAAAAAGACTGTTTTCATGGCCGGAAGGTAACCCAAAGCTGGCGAACTCCAAATAACCGATTCACAATCGTGCCGTGGGCCGCATTCCTGAAGAAACGATTGAACTAATCCTCGCTGCGACGGAGATTGCTGATCTCATCGGCTCCTATTTCCCCCTAAAGCGATCCGGAGGAGATTTTAAAATCAACTGCCCCTTCCACGGAGAAAAAACGCCCTCTTTTCACATCTACTCAGCTTCGCAAAGATACAAATGCTATGGCTGCGGCGAGAGCGGCAATGCCCTCTCCTTCCTGATGGAGTATGAGAACCTCCCCTTCATCGATGCCGTCAAAAAACTGGCTGATCGCGCCAGTATCACCATCACCGAAGAAGCCCACGATCCCGAGTCCGACCGCAAACGACGAAAAATTTCCCGCATCAAGGAACTCAACAACAAGACCGCTCGTTTTTATCATGAACAGCTTCTTAAAAACCCGGATGCCGAACACGCTCGGCGCTATCTCAAATCACGAGGTTTCACCAAGGAAGTCGCCGAAAAATGGCTCATCGGCTGGGCTCCACGAAACTCTAATCTTTTCCTCCAAATGGCGCGCGCCGGAAGCTTTACCGGTCGCGAGATCGTGCAGGCCGGCTTGGGGGGACAAAAGGATAAGGAAAATCCACGCTCCGGGCTCTATGTGAAATTTTACGATCAACTCACCTTCCCCATTCACAATGACTATGGGGATGTTGTTGGATTCAGCTCCCGTATTCTCCGCGAAGACGACAAGCGCGGAAAATATATCAACACCAGCGAGACCCCGCTCTTCAAAAAATCGAAGCTTCTCTTCGGCCTCGACAAAGCACGAAAACACATGGGGAACAAGAAATTCGCCTTGATCTGCGAGGGCCAGGTTGACGCCATTGTCCTTCACGAAGCAGGTTTTGAAAACACGGTGGCCGGACTCGGGACAGCCTTGACCGAGGAACACGCCCGCATGATCAAGCGCTATACTGACCGGGTAGTTCTTTGCTATGATGGCGACAAAGCAGGCCTCGCCGCTGCCGATAAGACCTTCAAGCAACTCACTGCGCAGGGCCTTCCGGTGAAATTGATGCACCTTCCCCAAGGAGATGACCCCGACACTTTCATCAAGGCCCATGGGGCCGAAGCTTTCCAAGAATTGATGGACAAGTCGAAGGACTACTTCGACGCCAAGCTCGATAAAGAACTCCTCAGCGTAAACCTCTCCTCCGCTTCCGAACGGGCCCAGCTCCTCAGCGAACTTGCCGGGTCTGTGGTCGCAATGAGCGACGACATCTTACGCGACGCCACCATTCAAAATCTTGCGATCAGGCTCAGGCTCGGAGTGGAGGACTTTCGCAAGGTTATCTCAGCTGAAAAAAACAAGCCTAAGCCAAGAGAACGTCGTGCCGATGAGCCCCAGAAGACGGGAGTCGAACCGACTCCCATCGACCACCTCATCTCCTACCTCTGCCACCTCGCTTTCAACTCCGAGGCCGCAGCTGAATATCTCAACGAGCAGCTGGAGTCATTGGACGAATGTCTGGAGGGAACCTTGGGCAGCACCATTCTCTACGGGATTCTTGCAAAGCGCCCCAACCCAGAGAGCGCCGCAGCCAAGCAAGCCTACCTCATGACGATCTCGACCCCGGACCGGCTCGCCTTGGAGAAAACCTTCACCGATAAGCTTCCCGCCGACCCCGTTTCATCTGCCGGCGATACCGTGGCGATGCTCTCGGCACGATTCTACCAGATGAAGGAAAAATCGCTGCGCTCCCGCCAAAATGATCCAAACCTAACTCCGCAGGAGATCATCGAAACCATCGAGGAGGCCAAGCGTATCCAAACCATCCTCAAAGACCTTGATCAGCGCTTTTAGAAAAGAACCAGGGCAGCCAAGAAACTAACCAGCTCAAGGTGGTCGATGAGCGCGAAGACGATTCATTTTGGTAGGACAGACAGAGGTTAGAGTTCGTTTTTAAGTGCCGGCGGCTTGGTTGCGGAACACCGGAAATTTGGAGTGCGAGAGCTTGCTCTCGCTTTTCCAGATGGACGGGTCTTGGACGGCGTTGTGGTCTGAGCCTTTGCTCTGGAAAAGCGGGGGCAAGCCGCCCACACTCCAAAAGAATGACTGCGGAGGGCTGGAAAAAGCAGATCAAAAATCCGCAAAAAAAGAAAAACTTGTCAGATCGAGTTCTGAAATTTAGTCTGGTTTTGTGAAATATCGACTTCCACTTATGTTTGTGGTCTCCGCATGTGCCGGCTTTCTTCTCTCTTCATGTAACACGTGGGTCGGAATGGGGCGTGATGTCCAAAAAATGGGACAAGGTATGGAAAACCAAGCCTACCGAAATAAGCAGCCCGCTGCACCAACCTATAGGACCGAGCAAAACTACGGGGTCCCCGATTAGTTCCGGCTTCAAACCATTTCCAATCAAAAAGGGAGGCTCATAGGAGCCTCCCTTTTGTTTTGAGCCATCGAGGTGATGACCTAAGCGAGAGCCTGGAGTTTCTCGGAAATCTGGCTCTGGGTCACATTTGCGCCCACGATCTGGTCCTTCACTTCGCCGTCTTTGAAGAAGAGGAGCGTGGGGATTGACTTGATACCAAACTTCGCGGCGAGGGCTTGCCCATCGTCCAGGTTGCACTTGCCGACTTTGGCAACGCCTTCCACCTCAGCGGCGACAGCATCCACCATCGGTCCAATCATTTTGCAAGGTCCGCACCACTCTGCCCAGAAATCAACCAGGACGGGCACATCGGAATTCGTCACTTCAGCTTCGAAGTTCTCTTCAGTAATTGTTAGAGCCATGCTGAGAATATGTACATAAAAAGGGTGGCGTCAAGAGCCACCCTTTGAGGAGTTTTCAGCAGGGTCTCTGCCGAAGTTTCTTCCCTTCACCAAGCGGACCCTATGGGGCGATGGTCAGGAAATTGAGAGCAGCTACACCGGCTGCGAAGAGGAAAATAATCAGTGGAAGTGCCATAATCTTAATTTTTGTGAATTTTGTGGTTTAGCCGAAGAGATCGCCGATTTGCTTCTCGGTGGTCCAGAACATGAGAGCGAGGGCCAAAACAGCGAGGCTCAGCACGAAGGCCAAAATCGAGAGGATGGTGGGAACCAAGTCGCCTGACTCCTCATCGTCATCATCCGAAGTCGAGATCGTTCCGATGGTTGCCATCGTCGGCGCGGTGGGAACGCCCAACTGTTGGGTGTTCTGGAGCTGAACGGTAGCTTGTGGAAGAGCCGTAGTCGGAGCCGCACCTGGAGTGGTGGGAGCCGGTGAGGTCTTCAAAGGAATGGTCGCGGGACCAGCGGAAGGCGGAGCACCAGGAGTCCTCAAAGGAATGGTCGGTGCTGGTGCGGGTGGCCTTGGTGCTCCAGCAGTCGGCGCAGGTGGAGGAGTAGGTGCCGAAGGAGCGGTCTTGAGAGGAATGGTAGGAGCCGGAGGCCTAGGAGCAGGTGCTGCTGCCGGTGGTTCTGCTTTCAAGGTCACGCGGACAGTCTCTTTTTTTAAAGGAACTGCCGATGTTTTCTTCATCGGAGTCGGCGGCTTGGGTGGGTCATTTTCTTCGGCCATAATAAATCGTAGTGTTTTGTGTGAGTGAGAGAATTGCGCAGGCTTTACCAGTGCTTTCACTGAGTAAACAAAATCTTTGCTAAGGCTGTCAAACCACGATATCCAAAAAATGCCGCGCTCCCCGGCCCGGCCTACCACCCAAGAAAAAATCCGACGCCCTCGCGGACCTCGGATTCAAGAGAAACAAAGGCTTCTAGGAGGATGGAGCGCGTCCTTTGAAGGTCAGCTCCGCGATCCCAGACTTGTCGAGTTCTCCGAGGCCAACTTGGACCATCTTGTCATATTGGGCCTTGGTGGCGTCATTCACAGGAAGATTGATCCCGGCAGCGGCGGCCAGATCCCCGGCAATTCCAGAGTCCTTGGCTGCGTGCTCGGCAGAAAACCAGCATTCGTGATCACGGTCGATCATGTCGTCCGAATCAGTCTCAAGCACGCGGCTGTTCGCTCCGGTTTGGGAGAAAATGTCGCACACCATCTTGAGATCGAGGCCCAGGGCATCAGCCAGTCCGAGACCTTCGGCGAGACCCGCCGTGTTGATATTCATGACCATGTTGACGAGCGCTTTAACCTCGGCCGCTTTGCCAATTTCACCGCAAAGGCGAAGATTGATGGAAAGTTGGTCGAGGATTTGCTTGTGCTTGTTAAAGACCGTCTCGTCTCCCCCGATCATGAGGAAGAGCTTCCCTTCGCGCGCTTGCGAGATCGAGGAAGCCATCGCTCCTTCTAGCACCTCGGCACCGCGGCCCTGCCCTGCTTCATAGACTTCCCGATGGATGCCCGGCGAGAGGGTCGCGCAATTGATGAAGGTTTTGCCCGAGGAGTCCGTAAAAAGATTGTCACCATCTTGGAGGAAGATGGCCCGCATCGCGGCGTCATTGGTAACCACCGTGAATATCATTTCAGCGGCCGCCGTGACTTCGGCAAGAGTCCCGCAGTCCTTGGCTCCGAGTTCCGAAGCGATCGCGGCGGAGGCTTCCTTGTTTACGTCGTAGACGGCGGTGACTTCATGTCCGCAATCAAGTTGAAGGTGGCGGGCCATATTGGCTCCCATGCGGCCAACGCCGACGAATGCTACTTTGCTCATAAAATTAGTGATTACTGGGTTATTTGAATTCTGGAAAAAAGGGATTGTGAGCTTTCTCTTCGCCGACGGTGGTCATGGGGCCGTGGCCCGGACAGAGGATTGTTTGATCTTCGAGCGTGAAAATCTCCGATCGGTTGGTGGAAAGAGCGTCCTTAAAAGAAATCACTCCCCCGCCCATCGATTGCGCAAAAATGGCATCGCCAACAATCGCCACCGGGCGGCTCAGACCATTGACGACATAAGTCGTGCCAGCGGGTGAATGCCCCCACGTGAGACGAGTCACGACACGGAGAGTTCCGATGGAAAAAGTATCTCCAGCAGCGAAGCGCTCGGCTCCTGCGACGGGCTCCTTGCCATTCACGAGGACACGGATACCGGGATGAGCGGCGATCACCTTCTCGCGATCAATGATGTGATCAATGTGGGAGTGCGTCATAAAAAGGATCTTTAACTCCAGTCCAAGTTCCTTGACGGCAGCGAGAGCGGGGTCGGAGTCTGCTCCGGTGTCAAAAAGAGCTGCTTCCTTAGTCTGGGGATCCCAAACGAGGTAGGAATTGACCGTCATCATATCCTCAGGATCGGGATCGAAGACGGTGTTGAACTGGCGGAGCCCACCGAGATCAACCGGCTCGGGACGCCAGGAACGATTGGCCAGCTCGACAAGCGAATCAGCATCAAGCCCCAACGAAGGAGCAATGGCGCGGACCGCTGCTTCGTCAAATTCACCATCCTTCAGTTTGGCAATGGTGTCGGTTTCAACGTTGGTCAAAAAGGAGAGCACCCCGTCGGCCATGCCGGTTCCACGGAGGGTCTTGCCGATGACGTCTTCAAAAAAGTCTTCAAGTTCGATCATGAGATTTGGTGGTAGTTATTTTTTGGGAAAGAGCGCGACGAGGCGCCCCATCGGGGCGTCATGCTGTCTCACGTAGAGAAGTCGAAAAGAAAAAAAAGCCCGTCATTTGACCAAAAATCATCCAAATCTGTGGTATGGATAGCCCATGAAGGGAAAATTCCTCTTTTCAATGTCCACTGCCATCGCAGGAATGGCATGGCTTTCTGCTGAAGAGACTCCTCCGGCAGGATCGACTCCCGTGCCTTTTCACGAGTCGGCCATTTTCAAGAAACCCAAGCTCCCTGCCGACAACCCCTTGACCAAGGAACGGATCGCGCTGGGCGACAAACTTTTTCACGACACCATCCTCTCGATCGATGGCACCGTTTCCTGCGCGGCTTGCCATGTCGTGGAACTTGCCTTCAGCGACGATGTCGATCTCTCACGCGGCTTCGAGGGACGCCTCGGAAAACGGAACTCCATGCCCCTCTTCAACCTTGCGTGGAAGGATCACTTCTTCTGGGACGGTCGGACCAAGACCCTCCGCGAACAGGTCCTGGAACCAATCCAAGACCACCTCGAAATGGCCGCCAATCTCGACCGCGTCCTCTATCGGCTAAACCGGAGTAAGATCTATCGGGAGGACTTTCAAAAAGCCTACGGCCCCGGGCCGGTCACGAAGGAAAAGCTGGGCCTCGCCTTGGAAAACTTCCTCCTCACTATCACCAGCGATGATTCCAAATACGATCGCGTCATCGCGAAAAAGGAGACCTTTACCAAGCAGGAGGAAAGAGGCCGCGTTCTCTTTTCCGCGCCGCGCATGAAAGGCGGAGCCGGATGCTTTGAATGCCACAGCGGTCCTCATTTCAGCGACTTCGAATTTAGGAACAACGGCCTCCCTCTGCTCGAAGACCTCAACGACTTCGGCCTCTTCAAAGTCACCCGCAAGAAGGAAGACAAACTCCGCTTCGTCACTCCCAGCTTGCGCAATATCGAGATCACCGAGCCCTACATGCACGACGGACGATTCGCAAAGCTCGAAGACGTGGTGGCCCACTATAACCAGCCACTCCACCAAAGCCCCACTCTCGATCCAAAGCTCAAACCCGCAGGTCTGGGCCTCAACAAGGACGATCAAGCTGCGCTCGTAGCCTTTCTCAAGACTCTCACCGATCCCAAGTTCAAGCTGGAGTAGCGGGGAATTTTTTCTCCAAGGTCACGCGGCGATGCGCGAACATCTCCGCCAGTTGTTTCTTCACGACAAGATGCCGTGCGATCTCGCCAAAGGGGCCAAACCCCACTGAATAATGAATGAGGTCAGTGGCCAAAGTCCCTCCGTCTTTTTCGACAAACGAATGACGGTGATGCCAAAATTTGAAGGGTCCCGATATCTGGTCATCGACAAAACTCCGGCCCTCATCAAGAGCCCTAATCTCCGAGACCCAGGGGATCCAAATCCCCGGAAGGACCTTCACCTTGTATTGGACGATCTCGCCCTCGTAGAGCGTTTCCGATGGCAGGGAGACTATCTTAAATCCCATTCCCGGCGGAGTCATCTCTTCCAAATTGCGCGGACTTGAGAAAAAGTCCCACGCCCTGCTGACAGAAATCGGAAGCCATTGTTCTTGGCTCAGTGAATGTACCTTCATTATACCTCGAAACTAGTCCTGCTTTTCGATTGGTCGCTCGAAAAGATCGAAAAGTTTGCCCATCCCTTCTTCGATGGTCCCGGTCCCCTTCTCGATAATATCGACCGGGTTCACCCCGATTTCCGTTTCGATCAGCCGACCGGCTTGATCGATCAGTTCATTTCCCACTCCCAAAATCACGCCTTGGTTTTCGAGGATCGCTTTCGTCGATTCCCCGACGACCTGACCACTGTATTTGAGAGCATATCGGCCGGTCTCAGGCACGAGCTCAAACATCCGCTCACCTGCCGCCGCGATCAGTCGCTCGCTCAGATCCTCAGACGGTGAATCAAGCGTTCCGCTAATCACCATCGGCGTCCAAAGCAAGCCGAGCTCTCCGCGTTGAAAAACCTTGGTCTCCGCCCCGGGAATGTGCGCGAGCGTTCCAGGCGTAATGCCGACCCGGAAGTTCCCCTTACGGATGATGTCGCCATCCAATCTCATCGACCCCTCCAGCCGAACCAGCCCCTCACTTGCGAGGATGATATTCGTCAGCTCCAGACTCGATCCCACCTTTTCGAAATCGAGTTCAGCCTCCGAAAGCGCGAGGCGGCGGAAGCGGGCGGTATTCGAATAGGCCGCGATCCGATCCAGCACCGGGAGCGCCGTGAGGACCCCGTTTTTAATCTTAATCTTCCCCGTGATCCGCGCATCAAAGTCAGGCTGCCCCGTCACTGAAAAGGTAAGCTGAAGCGGCCCCATAAGTCGCTGTTTCCAGTCTTCTGCAATCACTTCTTCCACCCGAGCCCCCTTCACCCCGCCATCCATCGACCAAGCACGGCTCTCCATCCCAAAGTCTCCCGACATCGTGACCCGGGCGTCTTCCAAAGCATTAAACTCCGAGGACAACAGATAAAAGTGATCCCCTGAATACCGACCCTTGGCCGTCTTCAAGCTCAGTTGATCGACGAGCGAAAGCGGTGTGGTAATATCCCCACCTGTGAGTTCGACATCATAAACCTTTTTTGCAGTTCCCGGGCGAATCTTCGCAGTCATATCCCGCCAGGCCCAGATGCCGTCATCTGTGACCGCCCGGCCATTCACCGTCGCCACATCGATCCCGGTCACTTCGAGCGTATCTGGCAAAAACCGATCCCAAAAACTCCCACTCCCAGCCCCTCCGGAGCCGCCATCCACTGGAATCACCTCTGGCTCGCTCACCTCATCGACCCGCTTTTTGCGAAAGTCACCGATCAACTCGACCTCACGCAAGCGCACCTCTTCAATACGATACGTCCCGCCCCAAACCGCGCCAATATCGACCTGAGCATCGATCCCCCGGGCGTGGAGATCTTGAATCCCGTCTTTTCCTTGGAAGGAAAACTCCTCCGTCGTGACACTCCAGCCATCCCACACAAAGGGCGTGAATTGAGCCTCACCATCAAGAAGCCCACCCGCCTGGCTCCCGAGCATGACACGGAAGTCATCGCTTCGCAAATAGCTCCGCACCGCATTGTAGCCGAAAAACATCCCAATTCCGATGAGACCTACAAACGCCAAACCTCCGAAAACGAGCCACTTGAAGGGCTTCGATTTTCTGGCCTGGCGTGCTTGGGATTTACGACGTCTCCGACTGGACATGGAAGAACCTTAGCAGCCTCCCTGAACAGTCCAACTCAGGAAATTAAATTTCCCCCCCTCAATAAGCGTCTCCTCGCGGACCGCCGTAGTCTACGCAAACAGAATCGTCGTCCTCTATCACGCGATAGCTCTAACTTTTAGTTAGGAAAGTCCAGGGCGAGCGAGGGAGGATTCTGATTCTTCAATTTCATCTCGGAACTAGACATCTCATCCCTGCCGCCTAATGTGTTCATATGAACATTTTATTGGGGCTGGTTTTTCCAAACGATTTTTCACTGGCGCGTGCCCCTCCTAAGTTATAATGACCGGCCCACTCCGCCCGATGAGGAATCGAAGTGACCACCCACAGACTTCTTTCGTGCGACACGGGGATTTCCCGTCGCCAACTGCCAATCACGTCAGGCAAAGCCTTTTACGCGACGCGATGCCCATCGTGGCCACCGCCACGCACTTGGTGCCAATGTCGACCCACTGCAAGACCTAGGAGTATCTCCAGTCAAAGCAGGATCGCCGCTGAACTGGAAAGAAAGACTTGGATTACCATCATCGACTCGCTAAAATTCGAAATGGTCGGGAACGGAAAAAATCTTACCAAGAGCCACTTTGCCATCGGAGTTACCCGGAACCCCGGGATAATCAGGTGAAAGGCAGACCCCCCGCATAATAAAACTTACTTGAAAAATATTACCGTGAGGAAGGTTATCGTTCGATCTGCGATCGTTGTATTCGGTCTTCTTTGTGCCGCCGTGATTAGCTTGTGCCTTTTTGTGGGAGATCCGGATCCTTACCAAGAACTTGATGCTCTCTCGTATCGCTTCGATGTCGATCCATCACCCGAACACCTGAGAGATCTCCTGAATTATCCAGTCGGTAGTGCCCTTTCATATTATAAGATGGCACTAGTGGGAGCATCGTTCTCGAACCATTCTGGTGTTTTTCGTGCCGTTTCCGAAGACTTAAAGACTGATCGGGAGATTAACCAAATTCAAATGCTTGCGACCTACGGTGCAGGTGTTTTTGAGTATTACCCAGAGCTGAAGCCATCCGAGTTCGATGAACGGTTTAGTGAGCAAAGCTGGTTAGGGAAACAACAAGGCGAATCGGGATCGGGTGGAGGTGACGGGATTGCGCCCATCACCCCTCCCACACCACCGGACATGCGGTTTTCCGCATCCGGCGGTTGAACAACGGCC
>JBLHUR010000178.1:0-11887 GCA_047629805.1 Akkermansiaceae bacterium
CGGATGAAGGGCAATGAGAATGGCAGCTTCTGCTTCCTCGGCTTCCAATACCACTGGACCACCAGTCGGAACGGAAAAGCAAAAGTGCAGCGCATGACCGACCCGAAGAAACGGCAAGGCTCAGTCGCCGCCTTCTCCTTCTCCGAGTGGATTCGCAAGAATCGACATCAGAGAGCGCATCGGCTCATGGCCCAGCTTAAGCGGAAACTGACCGGCTACTGGAACTACTACGGGGTCACGGGGAACTTCCTCAGCCTCGGAAAATATTGGTGGTCTGTCCTGGGATTGCTATACAAATGGCTGAATCGTCGGAGCCATAAGCGGAGTTACAAATGGAAAGGCCTCATGGCCTGCCTTGCGGACTTCGCGATCCCGGCTCCGCGAATCACCGAGCAGAATCCCAACGTCGAAAGGTCAGAGCAGCAATGGTTAGTCTTCTAGAAACAAGCACGAGTGCAAAGCGAGCATTCCTGAGGAGCCCGGTGCGGAAAAACCGCACGCCGGGATCTGCGAGGGGGCACTCCGGGCAACCGGGTGCTCTACCTCAATAATTACTGCGCCGTTCCTTACTCACAATTCCCCAGCCCTGAGCCTCTTTAAGCAAAGGGCTCGGAGCTTTTTTGTGGGCATCTTATTTCGTCAACTCACAAGTTATTCACACAATTACCAATTGCCACCCCTTAGCATGTTATTCATAGTGTGGAGCGGGCTTGGAAGCCTAATTTCATGACAAACAGAGAAGTCAGGATGCCTTAGAAATCACTGTAGGCACAAAGGAAAAGCCGATTCCATTACGGAAGCGGCTTTTAAAAATTCTGACTACCTCGATCAACCTGTAAGGATCTCGCAAGCTAATCATAATAGGCCGACTTGCTCACACAAGCCCACCTTATTCACAGTGCTTCACATCACTTTGTGCTCTCCTGGGATCGGGCAAGGATAAATACCATCAGGGCCGGGCTTCGGTCCAGGATCGGCGTCCCATGCGAAGTTTTTCGGCATGATTGAAAGCCCGTTGGCCAGAGCGTCGTCATACTTGATTTCCTTACCTGAGTAGGTCGCCATGCGTCCAAGAATGGCCGTCATGGTCGAAGCTGCGGTGTAATAAGCATTGTTAATGGGCTTATCCTCACGGATATGCTCGTAGAGCTTATCGTGCTCGATCTGATACGGCGATTTATCGTTTTTACCACGATAGCGCCAGATCGATTTGCCCTTGGCATCGAAGATCTGTCCAGGAGTCGCTTTCCCATTCTGGCAACCAATGACCTCAGTGACTCGATTGAGCGTCTTGGGCTGGTGACGACATTGGGAGCTGAGAATCGTGCCATCAGCATAGGTAAATTCCACAGCATGGTGATCGAAGATTTCGCCATGCTCGGGGCCCTTCCGGACCTGACGACCACCCATCCCCTGGGCTTTCATTGGAGGTCCACCTTTGAACCAGTTCATGACATCGAGATTGTGAACATGCTGCTCGACGATGTGATCTCCGCAAAGCCAGTTAAAGTAATACCAGTTCCGCATTTGGTATTCCATTTCGGTCATGCCTTCAACACGAGGCCGGACCCAAACACCAGCGCTGTTCCAGTAGACATTCCCGTGCGTGATGTCGCCAATGACGCCCTCCTTCAGTTTTGCGAGAGTTTCAATATATTTAGGCTCGTAATGTCTCTGCAGTCCGCAAACGACTTTCAAGCCCTTTTCATCAGCCTTCTTCGCTGCCGCCAGGACTTGGCGAATTCCGGGAGCATCAGTCGCAACCGGCTTCTCCATGAAGACGTGTTTCCCTTGCTCGACTGCATATTCGAAATGCTGGGGGCGGAAACCCGGAGTTGTTGCGAGAATGACGACATCGGCCGCATCGATCGCGGCCCGATAGCCGTCGAAGCCATCGAAGATGCGCTCAGCCGGAATATCGACTTGCTCGGGATACTGTTGGCGGAAGGAACTCACGGCCGCTTCGGCTCGGTCGCGGAAGGCATCGGCCACTGCCACCAACCGGGTTCCGGGAACATTCAAAGTCTGGGCCGTAGCACCACGGCCACGGCCACCACAACCGATGGTTGCTACTTTGAGTTCATCACTGCCTCCCACTTGCGCGGAGCTGGCGAAAGGAAGAGAAGCAGCTGCGGCCACTCCGGACTTAAGAAGGGTCCGTCTATCTGGATTTGGAAAATCACTCATCAAGTGATCTTACGATCACAATGAGGAAGATCTAGCGTAAAAGCTCATCTTCATAAACCACCGTGAGTCCTGCGCGGTTCAGAACCGATGCTCCAAATTCGCAATCCTCCAAATACATCGCGAGAAGAGAATGTCCTTGGTATTGAACCATGAGCGAAAAGGCGTAATCAAGGTTCGTCTCGGCATCATAGAGAACGTTGAGGCATTTTTTCAAATCCGCCCCTGTTTCCTTCAGCTTCACCACCACCAGTTCAGAAAGCGTGTAAGCAATTCCCTGCTCCATGAAGAGCTCCTCTGCCGCATCCGGATCATTGACAATCAAACGCGCCACCGTGGCATCGCGAGAATCCTGCACGCTCAGCCCGATGACTTCGATCTCACGCCGGCTCATCAAATTCGAAAGCGACGAAAAAGCGCCCACTCGGTTGGGTAGCATCACCGAAAATTGGCGGACAAAATGCCGCCGCTTGCTCACATCTTCGTTTGTAGTCATTTCAGGATGCAGAATAATTATCAGACTCCGTTCTTTTGTTCAATCCACATCTGAGGCTAGAAAACCCGCGTGACGGAAGATTACTTGAATCGTTTTGGGGGCATCGCCCGACTCTATGGCATGAGTGCGCTCGGGAGATTCTCCCGATCACACGTCATGGTCATTGGACTCGGCGGAGTCGGATCCTGGACTGTGGAAGCTTTAGCTCGATCCGGGGTCGGAAAGTTCACCCTCGTAGATCTCGATGACCTCTGCATCACGAATACCAACCGCCAAATCCATGCCACTCACGGAATGGAAGGAAAATCAAAGGCTGTGGTTCTGGCAGAGAGGGTTCGCACGATCAATCCCGAGGCCCAATGTGTCATCGAGCAGTGCTTCTACTCGGAAAAGAATTCGGAAGAACTCCTTTCCCGTAATCCCGACGCGGTGGCGGATGCCATCGACGCCGTCCCCCAGAAGTGTCACCTCCTCGCCTCCTGCCGAGATCGCGCGATCCCCGTCATCGCCAGCGGCGGTGCGGGGGGACGAATCGACGCCTCCCAAATCCGTCTCGATGACCTCGCCAAAACCCACGGCGATGCCCTCCTCCTCTCAGTAAGAAAAAGACTCCGAACAAACTACCGCTTCCCGAACCGGGATAAAAAATCTTACAAATTCAAAATCCCCGCCGTCTTTTCGCCCGAGCAGCCCAAGTTTCCGACCTGCGACGGCGCCACCACCACCGCACGTCCGGAGGAGATGGACGGAGGAATCAAATGCGATTCCGGCTACGGCGCCGCGACCCACTTAACGGCGACCTTTGGCAATCTCATGGCAGGTTGGATTTTAGACCAATTGACGTAGACCAAAAAAAAGCGGCCCTCATAAGAGAACCGCTTTCCAAAAAATAAAATGATGAAGATGAACCCCTTAGTTGACGCCCTTCTTGGACATCTTAGTGCCCTTGGTCGAACCCTGACGTGCTTTGAAACGAGGGTTGGTTTTATTAATGACGTAGAGAGTGCCCTTACGCTTGACGACTTGACAGTCAGCGTGGCGGCGTTTGGCGGAGGCGAGGGAAGAAAGAACTTTCATAGGACCAGCGGTTAGGAGCGGCAGACTATCCGGAACTTTTAAGGTGTAAAGACCATTCCGCACAAAATTTCATGTGCAATTGAACTCCTCCAATGTTTCACTTCCTCGAACATACACCTCATGTCGGAGTCCTACTTTCAAGAAGCAGCCAGCGCCCCCGAGACTCCCGAAGATCTCACCCTCCGCCCACCCGGATTTGAGGACTTCCACGGGCAGGAAAAAGTCACCGAGCGTCTCATGCTCATGGTCACCGCCGCCAAAGGCCGCTCCGATGTCCTCGAACACGTCCTCCTCTCCGGCCCGCCGGGTTTGGGCAAAACAACCCTCGCCAATATCGTCGCAACCGCCGTGGGGACTACTCTCCACACCACCTCCGGTCCACAAATCGAAAAAGCAGGTGACCTTGCCGGTATCCTCACTAATTTACAGCGTGGCGATATTCTCTTCATCGACGAGATCCACCGCCTCCACCCCGCCATCGAGGAATACCTCTACCCCGCGATGGAAGATTTCCGGCTCGATATCATCATCGACTCCGGCCCCTCGGCTCGCTCAATCCAGCTCCAGCTGCCCAAGTTTACCCTCGTCGGGGCCACCACCCGCTCGGGCATGCTCACCTCGCCCCTGCGGTCACGCTTTGGCCTGATCAACCGGCTCGACTACTACACTAAGGAGCAACTCTCGGTCATTCTTCTGCGTTCAGCGAAAATTCTCAACCTCGAAATTGATGACGCCGGAGCTCTCGTGATCGCCTCACGCTCACGAGGCACGCCCCGAACCGCCAATATCCTCCTCCGCTGGGTCCGCGACTATACCCAGGTAAAAGCCGATGGCAGAATCACCGAACCTATCGCGAAAGCCGCGCTCGAAATGATCGAGATCGACGAAGACGGCCTCGACGAAATGGACAAGCGAATCCTTGAGGCCATGATCTACAAATTCACTGGCGGGCCCGTTGGCCTTTCCTCCCTCGCTGTCGCAATCGGCGAAGAGGCCTCCACGCTCGAAGAAGTCCACGAGCCCTTCCTCATCATGCAAGGCTTTGTCAAACGCACCCCGCGCGGCCGCGTTGCCATGCCCGCCGCCTATGCTAAGATTGGCGCGGACTTACCCCCACCACAGTCCGACCAGCAAGGCCTTCTCTAATTCCCGGTTAGAGTCCCCAATCACTTCTCAACTCATCACCAATCACTCCCGCGTAGCGCAATCCCATGTCCCTTCACGATGACCTCCTCAAAAAAGCGCGTAGCTCCGGTCTGCGGCGCACCAAAGCGCTAAAAGCTCTTTTCACCTGTTTGGCCGAACATAACCGCCCCATGACTTTGGCTGAGTTGACGTCATGCGGACACCTTTCCGACCAGTGTGACAAGGCCACCGTCTTCCGACTTCTTCAACGCCTCAGCGACAAAGGGATGGTCCGCCGCCTCGGCCTCCACGAACGCGCCGCCTACTTCACCCTCCTCGTCCCCGGCGTCCACCGTGACTACCTCATCTGCACCGACTGCGGCAGCATCGAACCCATCGACGCCCCCTGCCCCGTCCATAAACTCGAAGAAGAAATCCGCCAGGAAACCGGCTTCGTCGACCTCTACCACGAACTCGAATTCTTCGGTCGCTGCCCAAAGTGCGCTGGTTAGAGCTTAGCCCTGACATCGACCACCTCAACGAGCCGTAGCCTCCAGCAGGCGGCGGAACTCGGCCCGATCTTCGACGCTCATCTCTTTAGTCCCTTCACTGAACTGTTCCTCAGTAAAATCTAGGTTAACAACACCCATTAAATAGGGGTAAAGATGAGCCCTTTCTGGGGGTAAATCACGACTCCACGCGAGCGCTGACACTTGGTCTCTCTCCATCATCTGAGCAAAGACAACCCGCGCTGAAACTCGCTCATAATCTACCGAGACCTCAGCGCTCCATGCTAAGGTCTTCTCAGCATCGTCGATCGCGAGGGTCTCGATGACATATTCTAGATAATGAGGGGAAATCTGGTCTCCCACTTTTTTAATTTGCTCCTGAAAACTTTCGCGATCTTGCTCCACCCATGAGTGAGCAGACATGTTGAAAACTTGACCAAGGGTTGCCGGGTCATCAATCAGATCGATCCACGCTGAAGCTTTCTCAAATCGCTCGAAATTGTCCTCTGGATTCGGGTCACTAAAATAAGATTGAGCGACCACAAGCGCCGAAACCTTCCGCATCTCTGGATCCTGAATACTCGCTAAAATCTCGTAAGCCGAAGCAGGATTTTTGCGAATTTCCTGCCCCACGATGCTTTCCATCGCCCCCTGCAGGCTTGACCCCTTGAGGTGTTCCTCGGCCCACACAAGAGCTTCCCGCGGAGAATTTTCACCCCAAGCTTTCACCATCACCGGAAGGAATCCCCGGTAGACTCTCTCATCTTGATGATTGATCAACCATTCACCTGACGACGCCAAGTCATCCTTCACCCAAGTCCGAAAGGCCTCTTTCGCAAAGGCCGCCCCATATCCTCCTTTGTGAGACCTTCCATATTCGATCGCGGCCTGCGGAGACCGTTTCGCGAACGCACCCGCCGCAAGTTTCAAGACTCGGTCTTGCCCCGCTAAATAAGGTTCGCTGAGAATCGCCTCAGCGGCTTGCTGAGGATTCTTATTGGCCCACTTTTTCAGCTTACCAGAGAGGCCTAGCCAGCCCATCGGTTCGCGCCCCTTCCACTGACTCGCCAACTTCAGCGCAAAGGCAGGATCCTCCGCCATGAGCGATCGCAACGCGGAGCTTCTCAAGCGCTCCTGCCCCGGAAAAATATTGCTCTCTGAAAGAAGCTCGACCGTTCGCTCTCTGTCCTCTTTGAGGAGCACCCCAAGTGCCCGCTGCATCAGACTATTAACAGTATTGTCAAAGCCATAAGCTTGCGGTCCCTCCTCCATTAAACCTCCTGCATAAGCGAGAAGATCGGCGGCATCGATCTCGCTCCAATACTGCTCCAGCAACAGGCGGTCCTCAGAACTAAAACTTGAGCCCCCAGCCTTAAGCTTTGACTCCAGCCCTTCGTAGAATGCGGGAAGATCTTTCAAAGGAAGGTTCTCCAAATGAGAGACCCACCTCAGCCAGAATTCCGGATCGTCCTGACTTTGGCGGGATCTGCGCTCCCTAGCCTCTCTCGCGGAGCTGCCATTCTGCAGCGATCTTTGCGAGCGATGAATTGCGCTCCCCTCGGTTTCCGTAAGATCAGGATCAAGCTCTTCTCCAGAGCGATGCAGGAGAAGACCCACGAAAAGCCCAATGGCCACAAGAACGAGAATATAGAATAATTTTTTCATCGTCCTTGGATTTTCAGCATTCTCATCGCGCCCTTCTTTAAGGCACCTTTGTTCTCCTCACTGAGCCCTGACTCCGCAAGCTTCTCAAAAAAGGCCTGCTCCTCGTTCAACCTTAAACTGAGTCCCGCCGCCTCATAGAAATCCCCGCCAAATCCTTCCTCTTGCTTCTGCTCCAACCACTGCCAACTCCTCTCGTCACTTGCCGAATTCCCAAAAATCCTCTGCCCCAAATACGGAGTAAACTCTTCAAGTTCATTCGACGCCAAGCTCTCGTAAAACCACTCCCGATAGCCGCCACTTTGATCCCCAGACCATTGATCGAGAGCATCAAAAAACTTCTCAGGTTCCACATCGGGATCTTCAAAACACCACTCCTCGGCTCCTTGTATATCTTGAGGGATCCACGCCGTAAGCAGACTTTGAGTCAACTCCTCAGGCTGTCCCAGAGCCTCGTAGGCGACCATCAAGCGGGAGACATCCATGGCAGGATTGTTGCTCGATCTAAGAAAGGCATTTTTATAGAGAGCTTCCTTCAGCTCGGGAATGCGCTCGGCGTAGTCCTCCGCAATCTCCAACGCGTCGCCTTGTCTCAAGAAAATCTCTGCCACTCTCACTGATGTTTCTTCAGTCTGAGAGCTCGGGTGTTTTTGAAAGAACTCAAGAAGGGCGTCACCATTCCGAGTGGCTAGATCATCGATGAGATGTTGACTCAGGTCAGCCTTGAAAGGGCTGTCGGGTTGACCCTCCAGCCAACGACTCACCTCACGCCACTTCATCGAGATATTTGGAGGAAGGCCATTGACCGAAGTTCCACCAAAGAGTTCCCAGCCTTGCTCAGAAATTTTAGTTTTAACCAAGAGGTCCAAGAACAGAATTGGATCATGTGAAAGCTCCTGAGCAACCAAATACTGGAGCCCTCTTCCGTGCTCCCCCATGGCTTCAGGATGCTCTCCTAACCAACGGAAAGTCCCTTCGAGATCTGCCCCAGCAGCCAAAATAACAATGTTATTAGAACCATGAAGTTTTTTCATTCCTCAGCATCTCCTGCAGTGCTTTCTTGGGCTCTACTCCAGCCCAGGTGGCTAGCACACCACTCACGAGGTGCTGCCCTTCTTTATTCTGCGAAGCCCAAGCATAAGCATCAGCTGGCGAGATCCGGGACCATTGCGCAATCGCGGCATTCAACGCAGATTTTTTCAAAACCCCATCGAGGCGCCTGGCAGTTTCAAGGACCGCTAATGGATCTTCTGCCGCCAGAATCGCAAAGGCACCTTCCAAATAACTACTAAACATCGAAAATCGATCAGGTGACATTTCCTGAAGCAGAGGCAGCACCAACTCAGGCGCGACACGTGCAATATCCACAATGTGCCGGAGGAAGCGTTCGTCAGGATCATCATGTTTCTCACGGATCGCGGCAATCGCAGCAGCGGGATCTGCTTTGATCCACGCGTCCTCCACTTGGTAATCTCCCTTTGCATAGGCCGCAGCAGGATCAACCCGAACCCATTTACCGTAGAAAATTTTCTCAAGAGCCCTCCGCGAAAAATTGGAGGGGAGTTTTCTGATCTCTGCTCGGATCAAAGGCAGCGCCGCTGCGTCTTCGCCATGACGCGCCACGAGATCTCGCCATGCGATGACGGTAGGGCTATCGGCAAGGGGATTGAGAGTTGCGGGTGAAATCGAAGTCGGCTCAGAGCCTAAATTCATCACCGAGATCCCCCTGCTCTTCTCCTCTTTCTTTTGCCAATGACTCAAGCCGTAGCCGACTGGAATACTAATCACTAAAGCGGCAACGAGAGAGCTGAAGGAGATTTTGGTCTGGGCAGTCATTACAGTTGCCGTAGTAGAGGGCTCGACTCCCGAACTTGTGACAAAAGAACTCACCGCCTGACTCCCCGTGACGGAGGCAGCTACCGCCACAGGTGGAGCGAGGGCTCCGATCGCACTCGTAACTCCAATCGTAAAAGTGGCGCTAGGCGCGGTCCTGGAAAGCAGCTCTCCCAGCTTACCTTCCAAAAGATGACGCACCATCTCCCGACCACGATGAATCTGTTGCCGCACCGTCGCCTCTTCCAAACCCAACAGAAAGGCGACCTCGCGGGTGGACTCTTCTTCCCGATAAAAAAGAATCAAAGGGAGCCGATACTTTTCCGGCAATGCTTCAAGAGCCTGTGCCACCAGAGCGATTTCGTTTTTCTTCTGAGCAAAACCGTCCGGCCCGAGACCAGGTTCGACACTCAAGCTCTCAGCATTCTCAAAGGAGCATTCACGACGCCGCTTGCGTAAATATCCGAGCGCGGTTTTACGCGCGATAATCGTTAGCCATCCCTTCAGTTTTTTCTCATCACGGAGAGTATCAAGTTTCTTCCAGGCAATGAGAAAGGTCTCCTGCGCCGCATCCTCGCTCAAGGCAAAGTCCTTCAAGACCGCGAGAGCAGTGCCAACAACAAGCCCTTGATAGCGTGTGACGATTTCGACAAAGGCCGCCTTTTCGCCCGCCCGCGTCTTACGCACGAGCTGCTGGTCATTGAGTAGAGAAGAGTGGCCCATAAAAGGAGTAACACCCTCATGATGCTCAAAACCCTTCCCATGTGACAAATTTTTTCAATTTCTTGTCCGCAGCCTCGTTCCGCAAGGCGGTCTATGGGCACAGTATATGCAGACAGATGACCGCACCCTTCTTAATCGTTTCGCAACGGATCGTGACGAGGCGGCTTTTCGCGAGCTCAGCCGCCGTTACTTAGGCCTGATCTTCCATGCCGCCCTGCGCCGCACCGGCAGCCGGCGGCCAGTCTTAATGATTGCCCTCAGCATCTTCAATTTCTCGGCGCGCTCCGCCGTGCCGAGGGAAAGGCAAACTCCTTATCACTGCTGAAGTAACCAGCTTGGCATATTTTTTCCCTGAAGAATTCTTCGGAAGCAAAAATCGACGCGATTTCTTCATGACCCAGCCACCCTACGCAGCGAAGGATCCCCCGAAAACAACTAATCCTGCAAATCGTCTGACACTTTGAATTGCGACTCCTGCAAGGAAGCCCATTTTTAACAACCCCGACGAAGGAGGCTCACCACGAAGTTGGGCGCACCGACCATGACTTCACACAACACTCCGTAATCCGACGACGAACGAGCGTTAGCGAAGTGGTGCCCGGGTGGAAGGGACCCTTTAGGGAAGGACCCAACCGATCAGGCACGGCGACGGATTACGGATGTTGTGTGATGGCCATGGATGCTGGAGGCGTGACAGAACGCACGCTCTGAAATTGACCTGACCGGAGGGAAGCTAATCCTTCTGGCAAAACGCTTTGAGACATCGAACAGCAGCCGATCCGCCCGGAAAGATTTGAACAAGCCAACCGCTGAACCATTGCAGCTACGGTGTTTCGACCTTCCACTACGATTATCTGCCTGTCTCCTTAGTCTGGCAAAACGCTTTGGGCCACCAAACAGCTTAAGAGTGGGCTTTCAATGTGATTGCAGGAGGGCCCTTTATTTGTCTGTCTAATAAAATAAGATCATACTTTGTCTGGCACCTTAGTTTTAGTCATTAGTTCCTATTTAGGCTTTTCCAAAAGTTCTTGCGGCAGTTCGTAGCGTAAAACTTTACCGTGAAGACGATTTATCCTGAAGACTACTGATTCACACACTATTCTCGGACCCTTAAAATCCACAAAAATAAACGTGTCTTTTGAACCTTCAATTTTTTCTATTTTAAAATCTGAAATGGAAATTGATGAATCCCCCCAAGGGGTATGAGCAACTATCGTATTTTTTCTTTTTTTCTTAAGAGTTCCATTCTGTTCCTCAATAAAAGAGAGTAGTAGAGCCTGCTGTTGCACGGTAAGTTCAATCTTCTCCCATGGTCCCCGTTTGTCTTCATCCCCAAAAACGAGAGGAAATAACGACAGCAAAAGAACAACTACAAATATTAAATGACAGTTCATTTTTTTACCGAGAGGTTCCTGGATATTCTGGATAGGGAGCGTGTGGCGGCTTGAGCGGGGTAGGCAAGCGACCAGCTCTTTCGCCAAATGGATTATGTTGGGTGACAGAAATCTCCCCTGACTTTATCTGTCCACACTCCTCAATACTAGTGCTCCAGTCGATAGTTTGCTGATGGATCGAAAAATCGCCTTCGAATGGTGGAATCCTTTGCTGTTGAGGATGCCCATCGGGACCAATATTCACTCCACCTCTAAAATTCACTTTTACTTTCCCTGATTCGTCCCCACCACAGCAGGGGATTCTAGCAACCACAACTGAACCAGAAAGTGTAGCCCCCTTTCCCCCTTTTCCTTTTGAGTTGGGGGTATAATCAAGGTCAGTAGTTGCCCTATAAGGCACAGGAGTGCTATCTGACTCTAGCTGATACGCACCACCCAAAGACTCAAACATTGTAATATCAAAAGGTAACCCCTCTTGCCTGAATGTATTGTCAGTTGAATTTACTGCAACGTATATCACAGAAACAAGAACATCACCCTCACAGGACGTGAATATTCCCTCGTAACCAGAGGCACCGTAATCGCTCCCTGAACAGGCAGAAGTATCAACGTCAAGTATCGCATGAATCTTTGCTGTCTCATAAACGTTTTCACGTGGATCATCATTCCCCCTCGAATAAATCGAGTGAAATAGCTTCATCCCCAACAAGTCGACTCCATTAGACGGCCCATTGTAGACGAACGTATAGAGGTTCACTCCCCCTCTCTCCCTGAGGTGGATCCGAAAGTTCGGCCAGTAGAGGGCTAAGTTAAGCTATGGTGGCAGGCTGCGGGAGAGTGGTATGTGATCTTGGTTGGTTGATCAAGCAGGGAGTCGGAGAGTG
>JBLHUR010000179.1:0-11814 GCA_047629805.1 Akkermansiaceae bacterium
TCCGGAGGGTCGCTTCGGAGATCTCCCCGGACTTCATTTCGTAGACTTGGCGGAGGGTATTGAGGCCCTTCTCAGCTTCCAACTTCGATGAGAGGAGGAGTTCGGCTTCTGCGGGGCGGCTGTAAACCGAGAAGTCCGTGCTTGTGATCTGGCTCTTTTGAACGAGTTCCTTTTCTTCCTGAGCGAGCAGTTGGCCGAGAGCGACGTGAAGTTCCCCATCTTCCCCTTCCAGACGTAGGTATTTGGAGGGGAAAACCGTAGCGACTTCTGCGAAAAATTGGGCAAAGAACTCCAGAGTTGCGGCGTCATTTTTTACGCTCACCGTGCGGTCCTCCCAAGTGGTGGCGACTTGGAGAGGTAATGCACCGAGCTCTGGAATGGCGGCAATGAGTGCTGAGGCTCCGGTGGCGAAGGAAAAACAAGGGACGACGTCGATACTCCGCGCTTCGGCATAGGCCACGAGTTCTTTGAGATTTTTTTGAGGATAATATCCGCCGTATTCGGTGGAATCACTCCCGGTGGGATCGCCGTAGGGCGGCGTCGATGCCCGCACGCTGCCGACCTCATGAAGCTTCGGAAATTTCAGACTCTCCATGCGCCAACCGTTGTCGCCATTGAGCTGAAGGTGTAGTTCGTTGAGCTTGTGGCGGGACATCCAGTCGATGATTCCCATGAGATCGGCGGTGGGGAAAAGGTGGGCGCTGACATCGAGGTGGAAGATCCGCCGCTTCGTCTCCGGCCAGTCCTCGATGGTCTGGCTGGGGATGAGAACACGGGGAAAGGGGGCATTGATGGGGTCTTTTGCGACTGGGAGCATTTGCACAAAAGTCTGCACACCGTGCATGAGCCCCGCGAGGTCGCTGCCATTAATGGTGACTCCTTCCGGCGTGATTTTGAGTTGGTAGTATTCTTCCTCTTCGGAATCGGCGAGCCCCAGCCGGATCGCGCGCTTAAAAGTCATACGGCCAACTTGCTGGGGCGTCCGCCAGCGGTGGGGGTATCCGGTGGTCTTTTGGAGGGCGGAGGTGAGAACGCCGGCGTGAGTTTTGAGATTTTCAGGTGCGATCACGGCGGTTTGCACATCGACAGTAAGTTCCCCTTCCCCCAGTTGGATATCGCGGGGCATGGGGATCAGGGCCGAGGCCGCGGGCAGCCACATTAACAGAGTTGCCAGAACAAAAATCTTCATGGCCGAAAGATGGAGCCCTCTTTTATCGAGTGCAAGAAGACAAGCGGAAAGACCCCGGCAATTTTGTGCGTATCTATCAGCTCATTCCATGAAATTAGTTTTACCTGCTCTCTTTCTCACCGCTCTGCCGTGCTTAGCGGACCTCAAGCTCCCGCAAATTTTCTCCGATGGCATGGTCTTGCAGCGCGAGACCACAGCCCGGGTCTGGGGTTGGGCAGATGCCAATGCGCCCGTTAAGGTGACCTTCGGCGGGAATACCCATGCTACGAAGGCCGACCAGAATGGCGATTGGCATGTTGATTTAAAAGGCCTAAAGGCCAGTGCGAAGGGAAGTGACCTCAGCATCGAAGGCGGAGGTGCCAACAAGGTGATCAAGGATGTCTTGGTCGGAGAGGTCTGGCTCGCATCCGGTCAGTCCAATATGGAATGGCGAGTCGCCAACAGTGACAACGCCAAGGAAGAGGTGGCTAACGCCAAGGATCCTCTTTTGCGTATTTTCATCTCGGCCAATGTTGCGGAAGACAAGCCGCAGAAAGACTGGCAAGGGAGCTGGAAGGCGACCGATCCCGCCAATACGGCTTCGTTCACGGCGGTGGGATATTATTTTGCAAAGCGTCTTCGCGCGGACCTCAAGGTTCCCATTGGGGTGATCGAATGTGCCTGGGGCGGCAAGCCGGTGCAGGCTTTCACCAGTGAGGAAGCTCTCGCAGAACTCCCGGCTGGGAAGACTCTTCTTGAAATGAAGGCCAAAGCGGCTGCTGCCTTTGATTCCGCGATAGTGGAAGCCCGGCATCAGGCACAAATGAAGACCTACAAGGAGAAACTCGCGGTATGGAGTAAAGAGAAAAAAGGCAAACGTCCCAGAGGGCCCCGCAAGCCAGTCGATCCTACCAAGAATCCCAGTATGCCTTCCACCATCTATCATGGCATGATCGCTCCGATCGTGGGTTACGGAAATCGCGGTGCCATTTGGTATCAAGGTGAGTCCAATGCGAATCCCGGAACGGCCCGGCAGTATGAAGAGTTGATGGGTTGCATGGTCGCTGATTGGCGTCAGCGCTGGGGACACGACCTTTCTTTTTACTGGGTGCAGCTTGCCAACTTCAAACAACCCACCACCGAACCAGGTGTTGAGAGCGATTGGGTCGTGGTGCAAGACGAGATGCGCCGCGCCTTGAAGTCCATCCCGAAGAGCGGCATGGCTGTCATCAATGACATTGGTCACCCCACCGATATTCACCCCAAGAATAAGCACGATGTCGGGGAACGTCTCGCACGTTGGGCTTTGGCGCAAGATTACGGCGACAAAGAGATCGTCATTTCTGGTCCGCTCTATTCCGGAATGGAGAAGAAGGATAGCAGGATCCTGATTTCATTCGACCATGCCAAGGGGCTGAAAGCCCGCGATGGCAAGGCGCTCCAGCGCTTCGAAATCGCCGGTGCCGATGGCAAGTGGCAGTGGGCCAAAGCCAAGATCGATGGCAACAAAGTGGCGCTCTGGCATGATGAGATCAAGGAGCCAGCGAAAGCGCGTTACGCTTGGGCTGCCAATCCACAAGGTGCCAATCTTGTGAATGGCGAAGGCTTGCCTGCGAGTTGCTTCACGACGGAGTAACTTATGGACCAGCTAAGGGAGATTCTAGAGGCTAAACTGAAAGTTGCCGAGTTTGGAGATCAACATGTGATCTGCACCTGCCCCTAATCGGAAGGAAGGGTTGTTGGGAGACTTGGGCAACTTGCGTGCCGGACTTCTTTTCTGCACTCTCGAAATAGCGGTGACGGCTGCATTTCACGGCATCCCGTCAGGATGCTTTCGTGAAGAATCACAATTCCCCAGACTGAAGACTGGGTCTCTGGTCCCCTGTGCCTTCAGCACCCCGAGTTGTGCCTAAAACTTAGCGCTTCGCTTTGATCTTGGTTTACCTTGGGGCTTTTTCTATGCGGTAAAGCGGCTGCGGAGGTGTTTGAGGTAGGGTTGGGGGTCGGTTTTGGAGCCGGTGGCTTTTTCCATGAGATCTTGGGGGAAGAGGGTGGAGCCGTGTTGGTGGATGTTTTTTTGCATCCAGCCGAGGAGAGGGAGAAAGTCGCCTTTTGCGAAGGCGGAGGAGACAGCGGGGTCTTTTTGGGCGGCTTGGAAGAGTTGAGCGGAGTTGATGTTTCCGAGCGAGTAGGTCGCGAAGTATCCGAGGCCGCCCATGGACCAGTGGATGTCTTGGAGGCAGCCTTCGCTGTCGTTTTCGGGACGGAAGCCGAAGAATTTTTCGAACTCATCATTCCAAGCGCCGGGGACGTCGACGACTTGGAGTTCGCCGGCGAGGAGGGCGCGTTCGAGCTTGAAACGGAGAAGAATATGGAGGTCGTAGGTAGCTTCGTCGGCCTCGACGCGGATCGGAGTATAGGCGGCGCGGTTGACGGCGGGGAGGAATTGGTCGAGGGAGATTTTTCTCAGATGAGGGAAGAGTTCCTGGGCGCGCGGATACCACTTTTCCCAGAAGGGGCGAGAGCGGCCAACGTGGTTTTCCCAGAGGCGGGATTGGGATTCGTGGATGCCGAGGGAGACGGCTTGGCCGGAGGGGAGATGGAAGTCGGAGGCGGGGAGGCCTTGCTCGTAGAGGCCGTGGCCGGTTTCGTGCATGACGCCGAAGAGGGAGGAGGCGAAGTCGTGGTCTTCGTAGCGGGTGGTGAGGCGGACGTCGGCGGGGCCGAGGGTAGTACAGAAGGGGTGCTCGGTGGTATCGATACGGCCCTGGGAGAAGTCGAAGCCAAGGGATTCGGCGACTTCGCGGTTGAGGGTTTTTTGGGCCCCGATGGGGCAATCGCCGTGTAGGAAGTCGGCGGAGATGGAGGCGGAGGCATCGACCGCGGCGGCGGCGATTTGGGCGAGTTCGGTGTCGATGGAGTCGAAGAGGCTGGCGACTTCACGGGTTTTGGCACCTCGTTCGTATTCTGAGAGAAGGGCGTCGTAGGGCTCGTCTTCGTAACCCCAGTGATCGGCTTTTTGGCGGGCGATTTGGAGGAGTTTTTCAAGGTGGGGAGCGAAGGTGGCGAAGTCATTTTTTTCGCGAGCCCCGGACCAGGCGGCTTTGGCGAGGGTGGAGGTCTCGGAATCGCGGATGACGAGTTCTTGCGGGAGTTCGGTGGCGCGTCCGTATTGATGGGTGAGTTCGCGTTGGTTGGCAGGGTCGAGGGAGGCGAGGCCATCGCGGAATTCAGCCGAGGTTTGGAGTTTGTGAATGCGACCGTGGAGGTAGGCGATTTGTTTGGCACGGTGGGCAACCGATCCAGCGGGAGCGTAGGTTTCCTGATCCCAATCGAGGGAGGCGGAGGCGGAGGATAGAAGGGATATTTCCTGGAGAAGATCTTGCATGGCGGGAGTGTATCGGAGGGAGGGTGATTCGTCCACTGGTGGGGAATTGATATTCTTTATTAAAAGGTTTTCTGGCATCGGGAGGGAGATTGGATGATGCTTGGATTCTGTTCCAAACAGCCGCTATGCCCAGCCCCTATCAAGTTCAGGACCTCGTCGATCAGAATGCTGAATCGGTGGTTTATCGGGTGCTTACGAAGGACGGGACACCCCTTTCGCTAACGCGCTTGCGACTGAGTCCGGAGGCAGTGGAAAGTCTGCGCGGTCCGGGAGTATTTGACCAGGCGATGGGAAAGCTGCGCTCTTTGAATCATGGATATCTGAGAGAGGTGATGGATGGTGGAATGGACGAGGTCGATGGCTATCCGTGGGTCACGAGTCTCTGGATGGATGGGAAGCCTCTGAGTGAGAGGACGGTGGAAGAGAAGGAGATCCGCCATCTGGGAGAGCAGTTTCATGGACTGCTGAAAGATTTGGGCGAGTCTGCCAATGCGGTGGACTTTGATCCGTCACGGGTTCTCACGGCAAGAACGACGGATGATCAACTGCACGCTCTTTTTTCCATCGATTATGTCCGATGGTTTCGCGATTGGGCGGCGGGGTATCCGCCCGGGGCCGGGCGGATCGCGACGGATGAAGTACGAAAGTTACTTGAGGGATTGGCGATCAAACAACTTCAGCTTCCAAAGGTGGAAAGACCGAAAACACCCATTCCTTTTGTGGAGGAGCGGAGCCCGGCCTTGACGAGTTATCAGGCGCCCCGTGAGCGATGCCTGGGGCGTGTCTTGGCTTGGGCGGGGATGTTGGTTTCACTGGCAGTGATTATTTGGCTGACCTGGAAGGGTGAAGTCAGGGAGGGTGAAAATCCGCGCAAAGAGGTGCCGCTTTGGAATGGGGTAGAAAAATAATTTTAGTTTCTGGGAAGGATTTGGCGGGGAGTGTCTTCCCATGATGAAAGTCCTGATCACGATCCTGTTTGTTCTCAGCCCTTTCGCATCTGCGGCTGAAAAAGTGCCCAACCTTCTCGAAACCAAAGTCTCATTCAGGAGAGACAAGGTGTCAGAGGTCTTTGCCTTTCTTTTCTTAAGGGAACATTGAAAACTTCTCCCAATATTGTTTTTAAAGGCGAGGCCGGGAGAGTATGAGATTTCCTCGCTAAAATCACAGGTGCTTTATCTGACCAACGATAAGGCCGGAGGTGGGGGTGATGTTGCGAGCGTGCATTGAAGCAGCGATGCCGGCGGCCTGACCGGTGGCGAAGCAGGTGCCCATGACACGGACCGAGGCGAGGGCTACGTGAGTGGCTGAGAGACATCGGCCCGCGAAGAAGACGCCCGGAATTTTTGAAGTCATGAGAGCGCGCAGCGGGATTTCCAAGGACCGGAGATTTTTGAAATATTTCAAACGAGGTCCTTTGGTCGTTTCCCGGAGTTCGATGGGCCAGGCGGCACGGGCGACGGTGTCCGGAAAGGAGTGACCTTCCACGAGGTCGGTTTCTGTCAGGAGATAATCGCCCGACCAGCGAGGGGTTTCGCGGATTCCGGAAACCTCGGCAAAAATTGGTGGGCTAGCGTTCACAAAAGCAGGATGATTTTCCTTTAGAAACGAAGCAAGCAAGTGAGCGATTTCGCGCCCCTGCGTGGGATCCTCGAGGTCGATCGTGAAGTAAATTTCTCCGGCATTTGTTGATTGCCGCGAGGCTGTGCCCATCACGGCGGGGGGGAGTTTTCTGGCTTGCACCGCGCGGACCAGATCGAGGGCGAGGCCCATTTTGAACGATTCTGGCTCTGCTTCCATCGCCATCGTGGCGTGGAGGAGGTGGGAGAAGTTTTGGGCCGCTTTCCGAGGCATGGCAGGAGCGTAGTTGAGGGGACATTCAGGCCAAGCCTTTGTGATCGAGAAAAGGCGATATTGGCGGGAGTTTCTTGAAATCCGTATGATAGCTAAGAGGGGTTAATGAATGTTTTTCCCGTAACTCCCTTAGAAAAGGCGTTGGGAATCAGTGCGCTGGGAGTTTTACTAGGAAACCTGTTGAGGTGGCCTCAGTCTCGTTATTTGCGGTGAGATCTTACGTTTTTTATTGTGATGGGGTGTGAGCTTTTTCATAAGGATCCGATGAATCGACTTTCTTTAAAGCACTTTACCTTCTTATTTCTTACAATTGGACCGGTCACCGGGGAGTTAACTCCGAGCAAAAGGGTCATCTATAAGGAGGTCGACGGACATGAGTTGAAGCTCCATGTCTTCAATCCTGCTGATCACAAAACGACCGATTCGAGACCCGCGATTATTTTCTTTTTTGGCGGAGGTTGGAATGGCGGATCTCCTTCTCAATTCTATCCCCACAGCGAGTATCTGGCCTCCCGGGGGATGGTTGCGATCTCGGCGGAGTATCGCGTGAAGAGTCGGCACAAGACGACTCCTTTGGAATGTGTGAAGGATGGAAATTCGGCGATTCGCTGGGTTCGTGCTCATGCGAAGGAGCTGGGAATCGATCCGAAGAAAGTGGCAGCCGGTGGTGGGTCGGCCGGCGGACATGTGGCGGCTGCCACGGGGACGACAAAGGGAATTGTCGAGAAGGGTGAGGATACCAAAGTGAGTTCACGCCCGGATGCTTTGGTGCTTTTTAATCCGGTCTTTGATAATGGCCCGAAAGGATATGGCTATGAGCGGGTGAAAGGGTATTGGAAGAAAATTTCTCCACGTCATAATCTCGATAAGACGACACCACCGTCGATTATTTTCTTGGGGACCAAGGACAATCTCATCCCGGTGGCGACGGCGGAGGGTTATCGCGATGCCATGAAAGGGCATGGGGTGCGTTGTGATCTGCATCTTTACAAAGACGAAACGCATGGATTTTTTAACAAGTCGAAGTATGACGAAACGGTACTGGAGATGGACCACTTTCTGGTTTCGCTTGGTTATTTGAAGGCCGCGCCGTCGGCGAAAGAGGAGTAGGATTTTCCAGATTGCCGCTTGGCTCATTTTCTTCCAAGATTGACCTCATGAAAGCAATTGCTCTGTTTTGTTTCTCGATATTTCTGGCTGCTTGCGGTCCGACTTATCGAGATGTGACCCCACAAGCCGCAGGTTGGAGGGCTCCCAATCTCTCCGCATCTGATCAATGGGGGCGAGACGTCGCATTGCAGTCTGCCACTTCGGGGGCGTGGGCCATCGTGTTTTTCTACCCGGAAGCCGATACTCCGGGATGAGTGAAGCAAGTGAAGTCGCTGCGGTCTGCATTCGCGACATTATCAGAGCACAAGATTCAGGTGATCGGGGTTTCCATGGACACGGAAGTGGAACAGCGGGCCTTCTCCGATAAGTTCGCGCTCCCTTTTCCTCTCCTCGCCGATACTTCGGGAGCGATTTGCGATGCCTTCCGCGTCGATCATCCTGAAAGTAAGCCGCGTCGAGAGACTTTTCTTTTCCGGAATGGCCGGCTGGTGCATCACGATTTCGCCGTTAATCCCAAGACGCAAGCGAATGATGTTTTGCGGAAGATCGAGGAGTTGAGGGCGCGCTAGGAGTCTGTTGGACTTGTCCAATCTGGCATGACTGAGCTCCTTTCCAATTCATCCTGCATACGACTTCACTGGATCCGTATCGGATTCTATCTCGTCGCGGCGATAATTTTGGTGACCTTGGGGACGGGGTCGTTTGGGCGGGGCGAGGCTCTGTTTTTGAGGGTTGGGAGTCATTGGCATTTCTTTTTGATCGGGATCTTGGCGGCGACGGTGGCGAACTCTACTGGGGCGGGAGGCGGGATTGTCTTCCTGCCGGTTTTTACGGTGCTGGGACTGACGGTGACGGAATCGCTGGCGACTAGTTTTGCGATTCAGTGTTTTGGGATGACGGCGGGGGCTTTGACTTGGCTTCTTCATCTCAAGCGCGATGCCGTTTGCGATGCGCAGACATCGGGTTTCCTGCGGATCTTTTTGGTGAGTGCTTGCGGGTCTCTTCTCGGGCTGCGGCTGGCGCAGGAATTCCTTCCTGATCCTGGGGTGAAGATTGAGTGGTTTTTCTCCTTCTTTTCCTTGGCGGTGGGCTTGCTGATCCTACGCCGCACCTTCGTCTTGGGAACTGTGAACGGAGGAAGAGATCGTGAGGCTTCGTCGAGGGAGCTGGCGGGTGTCGCTGTGACGACATTCATCGGTGGGGCGATCACCGCTTGGTTATCGGTGGGAGTGGGGGAGATCTTGGCAATCCACCTGTTGGCTCTGCGATATCGGGTTAACGTCGCGGTGGCTGCGGCAGTTTGTGTGACTTCAATCACCGTGATCACAGCGGTGCCCTATTATCTCACCGAGCAAGCGATCGTGAAAGAGGTCCTTGTTTTTGCGGCTCCCGGGGCCCTGATCGGGGGGACGCTTGCGAAGAGGTTTGCGATCTTGCTGGGAGCGAAGCGGTTGAAACTAGGAATGGCGGGGTGGATCATTCTCACCGCCATCGTTTATTTGATTGTTTAGTTTACGAGTCACCAACTCGCTCAGGTCGCTGAGGGTCTCGAAGGAGTCGCGGTTGAGATCTCCTGGTCCGAGGGTGAGGTGAAATTCCTGCTCCAGAAGCATGATGAGTTGCATGAGAGCTATGGAGCCCAGGCCTTCGGCATAGAGATCGGCTTCATCAGTGACGGATTGAAGCCAGATTTATTCTCGATTGGCAATTCGTGAGGATGTCATACCCATCGAAATCTTTGTTGCTGACAGTCGTTCTGTCCTTCATAGGTTAGCAGCATGATAATCGGAGTTCCTAGCGAAATTAAGGCGCAAGAAAACCGGGTATCCATGATTCCCAGTTATGTTTCTGACTTGGTGAAGCGTGGTCACCGGGTGGTGGTGCAATCAGGAGCCGGTGAGGGTTCGGCTTATGCCAACGATCAATACGTTGCAGCGGGTGCGGATATGGTGCCAGATGCCAAGTCGGTCTTTGAAGAATCTGAGTTGATCGTGAAGGTCAAGGAACCTCAGGATTCGGAAATCGAGATGCTTAATGAAAAGCATACTTTGTTCACCTACCTCCACCTTGCGGCGAGCAGATCGTTGACTGAGAAATTGGTCGCGACTGGCTGCACCGCGATTGCCTACGAGACGATTTCGGTGAACGGGCACCTTCCCCTACTCGAGCCTATGAGCGAGATCGCGGGTCGGATGTCTTCTATTGTAGGTTGCTATCACCTCGCCAATCATCGCGGCGGACGCGGGATTCTTTTGGGTGGGGTTCCCGGGGTGGCACCTGGCCGGGTCGTGGTCATTGGGGGTGGAACGGCAGGGGTCAATGCGGCGCGGGTTGCGGCAGGAATTGGCGCAGATGTTACCATTCTGGAGGTGGACTTTGAGCGGATGCGCTTTCTCGACATCACGATGGATGGAACGCATACCCTTTTCTCAAATGAAGCCAACCTGGCCGAGCTTTTGCCACGGGTTGACTTGGTCATTGGTGCGGTTTTGGTTCCCGGAGCGGCCGCGCCAAAACTCATTACGCGTGAAATGCTCCGTCTAATGCAACCCGGTTCGGTCTTCGTCGACATCGCGGTTGATCAAGGTGGCTGCTCCGAAACGACCCGTCCGACCACGCACGATGATCCCACCTTTGAGGAAGAGGGAGTGCTGCACTACTGCGTCGCTAACATGCCCGGCGCCTATGCCCGGACGGCAACGCAGGCTTTGAACAACGTCACCCATCCCTGGACTGCGATGATTGCAGACCAAGGGCTCAACATGGCCTGCGAAACACGGCCCACCTTAATTCCCGGAATCAATTGCATCGGCGGAAGGCTCACTTGCGACCCGGTCGCGAAGGCCCATGGGATGGCTTTCCACAATCCGGAAAGCTTGCTCAGCGTGTGAGTGCCTGGTCGGAAAGTCCTTACGAATCCCTCCTCTGGAATGGTCGATTTCGAAAGCTATGACCGAAGTAGGATCGATGGCAAGCAGATCCCCTTCGAGGTCGAAAGACGTCGAAACTGAATTGGCAAAATCCGCTGAATCCCCACCGATGAGGACTTCCGCGTTTTGCCGGTCCAATGGGAGTGTTGAGAGAAGCGCTCCTGGTCCCTGCTCGCTCCCCCGCATAGGGAGATCCGCTCAGAGGGGTGATCCCACTGATATCGTAGCGATCAGTGAAATCCGTTCGGTAGTCCTGCCGGTCTTGGCGGGCTGTGAAATTCGAAAAGGTCCGCTCTGAATCATCGCCAAAGTAGCAGAAAGAAACGAGGAGTCCTTCGAAGAATGATTAAATTCAACCTGAGATCGCAAGAGGGTCCTGTTGGTGATCCTCACCTTATGAAGGTAAAGGCCGGTGAGACGGTCTAGAACAGGTTCAGGATCAATCATCGTCACCACAACTTTTGCGGCACTTAAGAGACCGGAGGGCTTTACTGCCGCATCGTCTTCGTGATTCAGCAATGCTTGAGCCACTGAATCCAGATTCCCTACGGATCTGGTCACGTCAGCCCCTGGTTCTGCTGCTTCCCCAATTTGGTAGGGAGGTTCGAGAATCGCCGAGGCGCCCTTGATCAGAGAGGTAATCTGCCACTTTCAACGGTTCCTGTGGAGGTCATTGCAAGTTCCGGAACAGACACCAGCTGGAAAGGTCCGGGGGAGGTCGATGACGAGATTGGTGGCATTACCCGACCCAAGGTTGGATACAACTGCCAGTGTCCCCGCTGGTTGAAGGTGGATCCTCTGGAAGGAAACTCCGCGCCGGAAGAAATGGCTCTTCAACTTCTTGCTATTGCTTGGAAGCAAAGAGAAAGAGGGAGATTCCTGATTTTGATTTAGCCGAGGTGGCGTTGCCAGAAGAGGTCGTTTGCGATGAGGTCGGAGGCGAGGTTTGCCCAGGGATCGGTGGTGGAGCCGGGTGAGCTGAGTCCGAGTCTGAGGGTGACGGTCCGGCTGCTGTGGTCGGGCAAAACGAGGGTGGTTCCACCGTAGTGAGACCATTCGAGGAAGGCGGCGGTAAGGTGGAGAGCCCTATTTTTTTCGGGTCCATCGGGGAAGTTGGGATTCAGCAATGGCTGCAGGCCGTGTTGGAGCGAAAGGGCGGAGATGCTCAGTTCGATGCCATACTCGCCTTCTTTGACGGTGAGGGTATCGGCTTGTGAGAGGATCACGCCAATTCCGCGGGAGAGTTTTCCGATGAGCGCTTGCAGGGTTTCTGCTGGTCCGGGCCAGGTAGTGGTGCCGGGTCCACCTTCCGTCCAGCGGAAGCGTGAGTCACTGGCGGTGGCTTCTTTGAGGATAGGGGCCACGGC
>JBLHUR010000180.1:0-11788 GCA_047629805.1 Akkermansiaceae bacterium
AGTAAGAGCCCCCGTCGCTGGTTGATCTCGTTTTGGTTTGGCGAATGAACATGACCCCGGAAGACTGACCGGGTTGCGGGACGGGCGCAACAACTAATAAAAAAGTATGGCACTACATTTGGGATTTGAAAAACAGAATTCCTATACTTACAACGATTATGGGACCTCGAGGGGTTAAAAAAAGTGGTTTTCCGGAGGTTTTGGATCCCCAGTTGTTAAACATGGGTTAAGCTTAAATGGGAAGGTCCGAATGTTGTCCGGGGTCCCCTACCCGCTGATGCGTTACGGGTTGATGCACCCTGAAAAATAGGGGGCATGAGATTTGGAAAACCTACTTGGCTTTGATCATCTTGGATTCGTTGTCGAAAATATCGCGGCAACGAATTTCGAAGCTCAGGGAGGAAGCGGCCATCCCCTTTGGGAGATCCAGAGTGACGCTTCGAGTGTCGGGGGAGGTGATGAGCTTTTCGAGGACGGCCGTGCCGGCTGTGTTCTTGGCGGCGATTACGATGTTGAATTGAGGGGCCGATTTCGGATCAAGTTTCCACTCGATCTTCACCGTGTTCCCTTCGTCGGATTTTGCGCTGGCAGAAAGAAGTTTTGCCGGGGCGTATCCGGGCTTGGTTTCGGTTCGTTTGATCGAATGGCTCGAGGGGTTTGTCACGGTTGCTTGAGTGTCTGCTCCGCCACTGGTCATGAAGTAGAATTCGCCCGTCTTGTCCTTGGCGACTCCGCCATTCCAATTGGTCTTAAAGTTGAAGGAGCGTTTCCCTTCGACTAAATCCCACGGATTCACGGAATAGCGTGCTTTGCCAAAGGCGTGCCATTCGCCGGTCGGTTTGCGTTTCCATCCGTTGCGGAGGTGGGTGGTGCGGGCCTTCTTTCCCGTCTCGAGCCAGTCCTCGATGAAGGAATCGTTTCCGCCTTTGAAATAAGCTCCCTTGGTAGCGACATCCATGGTGACCATGTGCGTCCATTCGTTGCTCTTGGAGGACCTAACCCAATATCCGTAGAAGGTGTGATCATCGACTGGCCAGCAGCGGGAAACGAGCGTGTACCAAACATCGGTGTCCCAGCCCAATTCGAAGTTCCATGACTTTAGGCCGGTTCCTTCGCCGCCAAATTTTTCCGTCAGGGTTCCAGGTCCATGATAGACGGCCTTGATCGGAGCGGTGTGTTCCTTGTGATCCCAGATTGAGAAAATATAGTTGTGGGCCTTTGGATGAGCCTGGATCCCGGCGTAGCCTCCGGCCTTGCCGCCCCAACCGAGAGCTTCGTAGTAGGTATACATCGCCTCGCCATTCTTTGGGACACGCACTTCATTGATCAGGATGTCGCCGTCGAAACTGGCATCATTGTAGACCAGGTGAGATGAGGGCGCCGCGTTCCCACCGGCAAACCCGGAGAGCGTAAAAAGCGAGAGAGTGCAAGTCGTCAGGAGAGGCTTAAACATAACTTTGGGAGGATTGGTGAATCGTTGGTTTTGTCGAGCGCTTACTTAAAAGGGTGCCCTCGTCATGCTAAGTTGAGTTTCAAAAGAGCTGAATGCCGGAGCGATTTTCTGGAAAGACAAGACGTAGGGAAGGGGAGGATACCACGACTGACGAGCAAGGTGGCCTTTCCTGAAGCGCGCCCGGTTCAGTCGAAATCCGCGAAGCGCTGACCTTCAACACCATTCCAAGGACCCTCTATCGCTTGTAAATCCGAAGAAGTTAATAGTCTGGGGATTTGACGGATATCCATTAATCGTATTCATTCTGTAAATGCGAGCTGCCCCCGTTTTCGCCTTCCTCTTATCGTCTCTTTCGTGCCACGGCCAGGTCCGCATTAGCGAATTCATGGCTTCAAACGTGCGGTCCTTCCCGGACGTCGCCGACTTCGACGATTACCCCGATTGGATCGAGCTCCACAACACTTCTCCGGAGGCCCAATCGCTCAACGACTACTATCTCAGCGACGACCCCGACACTCCCACCAAGTGGCAGTTCCCCTCCGGTTCCACCATCGCGGCGAATGAATATCTTGCCGTCTTCGCAGACGGTTTTGACGTCGCCGAAGGCGAATCGTATCAGCGTGAATACTGGCCGAATTCCAGTTACAACACCATCAGACATCACACCAATTTCAAACTCTCGTCCTCAGGAGAAACTCTCTTTCTCCACCAGGTGGTTCGCGATTATCAGTTTCCCCTCCCACTCGCCTCGACCTGGAGATACTACGATGCCGCCACCCCTCCGGCAGAGATATGGAAGACCCCGGGATTCAATGACAGCGCCTGGTCTTCCGATACCGCACGCTTCGGATACTTCGTGCCCGAGCTAACGGACCTCGCCACGGAAATCGACTTCGGCGACGATCCCGCAAATAAACCCATCACGACCTATTTCCGAAAAAAATTCACGGTTGCGGGAAACTTCTTCAGCTTCGGTGATCACAGCATCACCTTCCGCTACAACGACGGAGCGATCATTTACCTGAACGGTCAGGAACTGGACCGTCTCAATCTCGGAAACAGTGTTTCCCACGGAAGCAGTGCCCAAGACGAGGTCGGATCCTACGGCGCAATCGCCGAGAAGACCATTGACCTCCCGGATGACCTCGTCATTCGCGGTGAAAACATCTTCGCGGTTGAGCTCCATCAAGCCTCCGCCCAAAGCGAGGATCTCTTTTTTGAGTTCACCTCAAGCATCGCGGGATTTTCCGGATTCTTCAGCCCAAGGGATTACGGAACCGAAACCCAGGGCAAGAACTGGTCATACCTCGGCGACAACACCGAACCTGATTCCACTTGGGCTGACTACGACTTCGATGATTCGACCTGGACCACTGGAAACAGCCCCATGGGCTACTTCAATGGAACCATAATTCCTGACCCCACGCTCACACTCATCGACTTTGGAGACGACCCCGCAAACAAGACCATCACGAGCTACTTCCGTTCTAATTTCACGATTGCCGACCCGTCGGGCATCGGCGGTCTCCGCCTCACTCTTGATTCCGATGACGGAGCCGTGATCTACCTCAACGGCGTGGAGGTCGCTCGGGAAAATCTCCCCTCGGGTGCCATCGATTCGACCACTCTCGCCACCGATGAAACCTTCGATGTAGGCCGGGCCACTCGAAGACAATTTCTCATCTCCGGTAATGCCAACCTCGTCGCAGGAGACAATTCCATCGCGGTGGAGGTTCACCAATCAAGTGCCCGTTCCCCGGCCATGCTCTTCGATCTCACGCTTGAAACATACGCCCTTCAAGCCCTCAAGTTGATCGATGAAATCCCTTTCTCAACCCAGGTCAGTGACGTCTCGATCGGCCGGAACCCAGCAAACCCGGATCAATGGGTCACCTATGCCTCACCCACCCCGGAAGCTCCCAATTCCGGCCCTACAGTCACGTCCCTCCGGGAGGAAAGCACCTCCGCTGAAATTTCACCCGCCGCCGGGCTCTCCCCGGACTCCGTCAGCGTTTCAATTTCCGCTTCCGCCGGTGACATTTATTTCACGCTCGATGGCTCAAATCCCACCGTCGAATCTTCACTCTACTCCGCATCATTCGAGCTTACCGAAAGCACCGTGGTCCGCGCACGCGTCTTTGAATCAGGAAAAGTTGCCGGTGAAATTGTCACCAGCACCTACCTGATCGGAGAATCTTTTGCCAGCGGCCTTCCCGTCCTCTCCCTCTCCGCTCCGCCGGAAACTCTCTTTGGAAACCAGATTGGCATCTACGGAGCCAAAGGTGCCCCGGGAGGAAACGTCCACAAGGGAGTCGACGCTCCCGGCCATCTCGAGTTCTTCCCCGTCGATGGCAGCGAGGGCTTCGCGGTAAACGGGGGATTTCGCCTCGGCGGAGAAAACAACTGGGCCTCCCACGCCCAGAAAGCGTTCAACTTCGCCACTCGCGGAAAGTATGGCGATGATGCAATCACCTACGACCTCTTCCCCGGTTCCGGCATCCCGAAATTCACCGCCCTCACCATTCGTGAGGGAGGCGACGATTGGGAGCAAGCTCGACTCACCGATGGAATTTTTGAGCCCCTCACCAAGGAAACAATGGAGGTCGAAGCCAACCGCATTCGCTCCGCCGTTCTCTTCGTCAATGGCGAATATTGGGGACACTACAACATTCGTGACCGCTGGGATGATAACTGGTTCTTCCAGGAATACGGCACCAACGATGGCGCGTATGATCGAATCATCGCCGGCCAAAGTGACGCCGACAACGGCACCCGCGATGATTGGGACGCCCTGTATGCATTCATTTCTTCAAACGATGTGAGCGACCCGCAAATATGGGCCTTCATCGAATCCCGCATTGAGATCGACAGCCTCATCGACTTCGTGATCTCGGAAAGTTACGGGAGAAATTCCAGTTGGGGCGGCAACCGCGAATGGTGGCGCGACCACCGCCCGGGCTCCAAGTGGCGCTGGTTCATCCCGGACATGGACCGGACATTTGGCAATACCTCGGGCGCTGCCCGGTTCGACGATCTGATCGCCGGAGAAACCACGACCCAGCATCTCGCCAACAGTCCTCTTTTCCGGGCAAGACTTGCTCAACGCAGCGCCGCTTTGATGGCTTCGACTCTCTCACAAACCCGTGTCCACGGACTGATCGACACCCTCGGCGGAGCCACCGCCCCCGAAATCCCGCGACAACTCGACCGCTGGGGCCGTCCCCGGATTGATGACTATCAGGACGCCCTCGACCGCATGAAGAATTTCGCCAGCGATCGCTCAAATGGTTTCCTTGCTGAAGTTGCCAACGAGTTAGACCTCGATGACGCTATTTCCTCGAATCTCAACAAAACCGGAGAAGGTTCGTTCCGCGTCGCCGGTATTCCCGTCGCAGCACAAACCCTGGCTCTCTTTCCAAACATCGAAGCCATAATCGAAGCACTCCCTGCCCCCGGCTATCGCTTCGACCACTGGACCGGAATCACCGGCGACGCTAAAACCACTTTCGTCCTTCCCGCCGATCAAACAATCACCGCGCATTTTGTTCCCGATTCCTCCACCGAGACCTCCGGAACCCTTAGCTCAAACATCACCTTCTCCGCCGCCAATTCACCGTACGTCGTCACCAGCGATCTCATCGTTCCGGCAGGCGTCACCCTCACCCTCGAACCCGGCGTCGTCCTCGAATTCCTGCAAGGCGTGAATCTCAGAGTCATCGGGACCCTTCTCGTCAGAGGAACCGCCGCCTCAAAAGTCACCTTCCAGGGCCGCCACGGAAGCACTTGGGGAGGCGCTTCATTCGAGCAACCCACCACCCAATCCATCCTGACCCACCTCATCCTTCGCGACGCCTCCCGTGGCGTCGATGCCAACATCTACCCCTCCGCGATTTCCGGCCTCGATGCAGATGTCGTGATCGACTTTCTCGATATCGGAGCCTCCCGTGGCCCTCTCTTTTTCCGAGGTGGATCACTCCTTCTCAGCGATTCTCTCATCGACATCCCCCTCACCGGTGACGGCCTCAACGTCAAACAAGGAAGCGCCGAAACCCTCCGCTGCACCTTCACCGGAAACACCTCCCCTGACACCGATGCCATCGACTACGATGGTGTCATCGACGGCATCATCAAAGACTGCCGCATCTACAATTTCCAGGGCTTCAACAGCGACGGCATCGACACTGGCGAGCAGTGCGTCAATTGCCTCATCGAAGGAAACAGCCTCTTTTACAACTCCGACAAAGGCATCTCGGTAGGCCAGGGCTCGACCGTCATCCTCCGCAACAACCTCATCGTTAGCTGCGCCCAGGGCGTGGGTGTCAAGGACGCCGGATCCACCATCCTCATCGACCAGAACACCTTCGTCGATTGCACCGAAGGCGTCGCCGTCTTCGAGAAAAATTTCGGCTCCGGCGGAGGTATTGCTACCGTGACCAACTGCATCTTCGCCGGCTGCGATCAACCTACCACCGTGGACGCACTGTCCACTCTCACCGTCGCCTACAGCCTCAGCAACACCCTCCCGCTAAGCGGCCCTAACAACCTCTTCAGCGACCCGCTCTTCGTCGATGCCCAGGCCCTTGACTTCGAACTTCAAGCAGCCTCTCCGGCCATCAATTCCGGTGACCCCGCTCACGCACTCGACCCCAACGGCACCCGCGCCGACATGGGAGCACGCTACACCTATTCACCCGACGACTACCCCTTCATCACCACTGGCTCGGTGGTCATCAACGAAGTCCTCGCCAATTCCGGCGACCTCACCGATTGGATCGAACTCTACAACCGCACCAATGAGGACATCGACATCAGCGGCTGGTTCCTCAGCGATGACGGATCACAGTTGAAAAAATACCGCATCCCCGTCGGCACTGTCATTACTGCCAACGGTTTCCTGACCTTCTACGAGGATGCTAATTTTGGCACCACCAGCCTCGACCCCAATCGCCTCGAAGGCTTCGCCCTCAGCGACACTGGAGAAACCGTCCATCTCACCTCCGCCGCCAACGACCAACTCACGCAATACCGCTTCAAGGAAAAATTCGGCCCCTCCCTAGAAGGCCAAACAATCGGTTCTTATTATAAAGCGAGTAGCGACAGTTACAACTTCGTCGCGCAACAAACTCCCACCCGGTCGGCCCAAAACTCCTCTCCGAAAAACGGCCCGATTGTCATCTCCGAAATTATGTATGCCCCTGCCGGAAACTCTGCCGCGGAATACTTCGAACTCCTCAACATTAGCAGTGCTCCGACTAACCTCTACGACACCGCCCGCAATGCCGGATGGCGAATCGCCGATGGAATCGTCTTTGAGTTTCCTGCCATCTCCCCGGTCACGCTTGCCCCGGGACAGAGGCTTATTCTCACCCGGAACGTCGCGGCCTTTAACTCGGAATTCACCCCTCAACTCGGCACGCTCATCATGCAGTGGACTTCCGGAAAACTCTCAAACGGCGGTGAAACCCTCCAACTCGACCGCCCCGGGCCCCTCGATTCCTCCGGCGAACTTACCTACGTCCGCGTCGACCGGGTCAACTACGACGACGATCTCCCCTGGGACATCGGAGCGGATGAGACCGGCCTCGCTCTCTCCAAAATCGTCGAGACCGATTACGGAAATGATTCCATCAATTGGGCCGCCACCGCCACCAGCCCCGGTTCATTTATTTTCGACGGTAATTACAACAGCTGGGAGGACAAATTTAATATCACAGACCCCGAGGGAGATGACGATGGCGATCAACTGAGCAACCTCCTCGAATACGCCCTCCGCACCAACCCCACCATTCCTGATTTGATTCAGCCCCTCTCCGTGGTTCACGATGGAAACAGCGCCATCCTCAACTACCCCGGCTATCTTCACCGGGACGATCTCGAGGTCTCACTCGAAACATCCCCAAACCTCATCAACTGGATCGTCATCCCGACGAGCCCCGTCGATGGCTCCCGCCAAACTACCCGTAGCCGAAACGCCACCGAATTCTACCGCATCAACGTCAGCCTGAAGCCCTAGCCTGCCTGTTTTACGACACCCTCAACTCAAGATGTCGATTACACCAATACGATCGTGAAACACCTACCTTCTGATCGCATCTTCACGCTGGGTATCGGGACAAGCCCGCATTAAAGAACTCATAGCGTCAGACAAAGATATTCCGAGCCTCGCGAAAATGAGAATTCTCAAAACGCCCGTAATTGAGGGCTTCATTTCACCTCGGACTCGGGGCCGGTTTTGGAGGCCTCGATATCCCACTCGCTGAGAATTCAAACCCAGGAAATCCTTCCCGGATCATGCTCTGGCGGGTGAAAGTTCCGGAGTAAGGATGCGTACCAAGGTCCGCCACAGAGAGCTCTCCCGACAATCACCCCAAAAGTGAATTTCGGTCTTTGAAGGATTCCTGGCACGGGGCATCGTCAAGGATCTCTGGTTGCGCCATCATCGAACGAGAGTAAGCAAAGTCATGAATCCCATTTCCAAAGAAGAATCGATGAGAGGGGCCTTTTTCGGGGCGATTGTAGCGGATGCCCTCTGCCTGGGGAGTCATTATGAATATGACGCCATCAAGATTCATGAGGCCTACGGACGCCGCCCGATCGAGAAATTCATGTCACCCGGTGAGTTGATGGGCGGCCAGACTCATGGGATTGGATGGGGGGAGCGAAATTATCATCCTGGAAAAAAGGCGGGTGGGACCACCGACTATGGTGATTACAATATTCTCATTTTAGAACATTTGGCCGCGACCGCGGAACCAGCGAGACCGTTCAGTGTCGCAGAGCTCATCCCCCATTGGATGAACCGTCTCGAAAACGATTGGGGCTCATGGATTTGCACCATGACCAAAGAAACCTACGCCCAACTCAACCAACGCCTGCCGATCCAACAAGTGGGCGGCTTTTCCAATGCGATGGCGATCCGCCACGTCGCGGCGCATGCCTATTATGAAACCGAAGAGGAATTGGTCGAGGTCGCACGGAAATCGATGTTCACCCACAAAGAGGTCCATGCCCTGGGCGGCGGCGAGTTTTTTGCCCGGGTGACCTCCCGCGTCATCAATGGGGCGGCCCCTGCGGTCGCGATTCAGGACGTCGCCACGCAGCTGGGCGGCTTTTTTGAAACGAAGACCGCGCAAGCGATTGCCAAAGTGAAAGAAGAAGCGGATCCCACTTCCGACCTCTCCAAGGAAGCATTCAGCGATGATCTCGCCCTGACCAGTATGGCTCGACTCTGGGATGTCGGTCGCTCGGAACCGATCAAGGTAGGGAAAGCCAGTCCGACGGAGGGAACCTTGCCCGGCGCGCTCTACTTCATCCTGAAATATGCCGACCAAGAAGAGGGCCTGAAAAAGGCGCTCCAGGCAAATACGATGGTCGGAGGCGACAACGCGTCACGCGCAATTGCGATCGGGATGGTCCTGGGAGCCTACAAGGGGGTTGATGCCATCCCGCAAGCGTGGCGGGAGACGCTCGACCAATGGGACTATTGCGATGACTTGTTGAGCAAACTGCCTTTGCTCAAGGGGTAAACATAGTCCTCCTGCTTACTGTTCTCAATACGCTGCTGCAGAGAACATACCGGGCATAGCGGCCTGGATTCTCAAGGACTCCTTAGCGGTGTTGGGTAAATCTCGAATTGTTAGATTAGCCATTTCAAATTTTCACCCTCTTCGTGTTTAATGAAATCAATGATGTCAAAATAAACAAGCTGCTGGTGCGGCTTGCATTGTCGCGTCGGTTTTCCGAGGCTTCGGGTGCTGATGACTTCTCTAACTCTTGAACCAATTTCCCACGTTTCCGGGACGATCCACCTGCCGGGCTCGAAGAGCATTTCGAATCGGGCTCTCCTGCTGGCGGCTTTCGCAGAAGGGGAGACAGAACTCAGCAACCTCCTCGTCAGTGATGATGTGGAGCACATGCTTTCCGCGCTCAAACGACTCGGAGTCGACTATGCGCTGAGCGAAGGTGGGCGATCCTGTCAGGTCGTGGGGCTTGGCGGGCCGTTTTCGGCGGATGGATTGATCGAGTTGTTTCTGGGGAATGCCGGCACCGCGATGAGGCCGCTGGCAGCGGCCTTGGCGCTCTCACCCGTTGAGGTTTTGCTGACCGGTGAACCAAGGATGGAAGAACGTCCGATCGGGCACCTTCTCGATTCCCTGCGCCAACTCGGTGCGGAGATCGATTGTGAGAAGAAGGAAGGATACCCGCCGCTTCGGGTTCGTGGAAAAAGCCTTTCGGGTGGACACGCGAAGATCGACGGCAGTGTCTCGTCCCAGTTTCTAACCGCAATGCTGATGGCGGCACCGCTGGCTGATGGAGAAGTGATTCTAGAGATCGAGGGAGTCCTCGTTTCCAAACCCTACATCGACATCACCCTCGCGTTGATGAAGGTCTTTGGCGTCGAGGTCGAGAATCGCAACTACGAGAGCTTCCGTATTCCGCAGGGTCAGCGCTACCAGTCGCCGGGTCAGTTCCTGGTCGAAGGCGACGCTTCGTCAGCATCCTACTTTCTTGCCGCCGCCGCGATCCGTGGAGGAGAAGTGACGGTGACCGGCATCGGCAAGAACTCGCTTCAAGGTGATACCGCGTTTGCCGGCGTCTTGGCCGATATGGGGGCGGAAGTCACGATCGCGACGGATCATATCACGGTGGCTCGAAAGGGAGCGCTCAAAGGGATCGATCAGGACATGAACCGGATCCCCGATGCCGCCATGACGATCGCCACGACGGCCCTCTTTGCAGAAGGTCCGACGACCATTCGCAATATCGCCAACTGGAGAGTGAAGGAAACCGATCGCCTCGCAGCGATGGCGACGGAGCTCCGGAGGGTCGGCGCGACGGTGGATGAGGGTGAGGACTCCATCACGATCGAGCCGCCCAAGGCGCTGAAACATGCGGAGATCGAGACCTACAATGACCACCGGATCGCGATGTGTTTCTCGTTGGTCGCTCTCTCAGATACGCCCGTGACGATTCTTGATCCGGGTTGCACCTCGAAAACCTTCCCGACCTACTTCGAAGAGTTCGCCCGGATTTCAGGGAAGTAAAGCCTCCTCGTTCGCGGAATTGACCGCTGAGCGTGTTTTAGGCGAATTTTCTTTCACTTGTTTTTAGTGATGATTTTCACTAGTTTAGGAAGGTGGAAAGCGAAGAATTCCCATCACCAAGCTCATCTGACTGCGCAGGCAAGACCGGTAAAAGGAAACCTCATCCATTCTGGCGATGGTTTTGGCTCACTTTCCTTGTGCTCTCGCTCGGATACGCATGGCACTCGTTTTACGTTCCTTCGAATGACGTGACTTGGGCCGACGATATCGTCTCAGCCCGGCAACTGGCCTCTGAATCCGACAAGCCCATGCTGCTGTTTTTCACGGCAGATTGGTGTGTCCCCTGCCGCATCATGAAACGTGAAGTTTTTGCGAATCCGGAAGTGATGACTGCGATCAACGCACAAGTCGTCCCGGTGATGATCTACGCAGGTGAACCCGGTGCAGATGAAGCATTCAGTCGATACAAGGTTGGTGGCACACCGCTAACGGTCTTTACGGATTCCCAGGGAAATGTGCTGGATTACGCGGTTGGAGGGATAGGGAAAGCAGAATTCATGGAAATGCTCGAGAAGCTGGGTGCCAAGGGGTCCTAGAATCCCTCAATGAGACAACAGCACCAAGGCTTGTCCCTGATCGCTTTCAAACTTGAAGACCCCATCTGACTGATAAAAAATTTCCAGGTAGAGGAACACAAACCCACCGTTTTGCTTACCCGCAAAAAAAACAGAAGTCGCTGGTTGGGAATAAAACCAATCTTAGCCTACTCTTAGCGAGATGAAAAATTCATGCCTCAGCTTTCTCCAATGGAGCCTCGTCTTCATTGGCACGATCCTCAGCGCGCAGGCGGAAAAAATCACCTTTCCGGCTGCCGATGGTCTGGAAGTCACGGCGGATCTTTATCGGGCGAGTGAGGATCTCGCGACTCCGATGATTGTCCTCTTTCATCAGGCCGGTTTCAGTCGCGGGGAGTATCTGCAAATCGCGCCGCGCTTGGTGGGGATGGGGTTTAACTGTCTCGCGGTCGATCAACGTTCGGGGAAGGCCACGGCCGGGGTTACCGATGAGACGGCGGCGAGTGGTAATTTACCTTAAATAATTGAATCATGAAACGACGTAACTTCATCCAGTCAACCTCAACTGCGGCGCTGCCAGTATCGCTCGGCTGCGCGATCACGGGGGCTGAGGCTGCAGACACCCCCTCTGAAAACCGATCGAACCGCCGCTCTTTCGCGGTGGATGCGAACCGCGTGAGGTTTTACTCCCCTGCGGTGAAGGAATCCATTAAAGT
>JBLHUR010000181.1:0-11783 GCA_047629805.1 Akkermansiaceae bacterium
ATCCGTCGCCGTGCCTGATCGGGTGGCTGCCTTCCCCAAAGGGGCCCCTTCCACCCGGGCACCACTTCGCTGTCGCTCGTTCGTCGAGCGGATTACGGAGTGTTGTGTGAAGTCATGGTCGGTGCGCCCAACTTCGTGGAGTGCCTCCTTCGTCGGGTTGAATAAATTGGGCTGCCTTGCAGGAGTCGCGCCAGCCCGCCCACAGCTCCGCGCCACCCTCCGGCCCACGGCATCGGGATCGTGCCTCACCCCCACTTGTCCGCCGAAGCTTTAGCGAAGGAGGATGCCGCCCCGCCACGTTCCACACCACCCTCCGGCCTCAGCCTCGTTCCTCGCCTCAGTCCTCCGCAAACCAACCCACCAGCAGCGACGAGGCAGGGAAGCGCAGCGGGCCCCTTTTTTGGCGGGTTCGGAGTTTTCCTTCTCGCTTTGCCGCCGGGCGGTCACGGCCTCAACAAGAAACTTTTCGACGTCCGACCGCTATTCTGAAAAAACATGTCAGGCATGTTTTTACGAACTCGGCATGGAAGCCGTTTGGAAAATCAAAGTCGAAAACTTCCCCGCCTTCATCCTAGTCGATGACAAGGGCAACGACTTCTTCCAACAAATCAGCCAGTGCCCCGTCCACTAGTAAATCAGCCCCAGGTGGAACTCCCCCTAGATTTCACCCACAAGTCAGCATGCTGAAGGCTCGCTCTCGACTTGGTCAAAGGCCGCGACATTCGGGTTTCAGAAAACAGGACTCCTCTATTTACCACGATTATCCCACCTCGACCTCGCCGAATTCCTCCTCCCAGTCCTTCACGGCCTTCTTGAGCGTATCGAGGGCCTTCTGCAAAGTGGCTCCCTGGTGATCTTTCTTGGCGCCCTACAATGCCAGCGCCACCCCGCGCCAATATGACAAGGCCGGGAACATGACCCGACTTCCAGTGGGAGCGGCCACCACCAGCGATTATCGTGATGCTAAGTGGGATGCCTGGAATCGCCTACGCCGAATCACCAAAACCACCGCCTGCCCAGATCCTCCTCATCCCCGCCCCGCCCAAAAGCCGATCCCGCGACATGCGCCCCCTCTGGCGCGACCTCATCCTCAAAGTTTGGGGCGGTGATCCCCTCCAGTGTCCCTGCTGCAAGGGCGCCATGAAGCCCGTCCGCAAGGTCCTCCGTCGCGAGGAAATCGAACAACGCCGAAGGCCTGTAGGCGTTTTGGAGATTGTGGAAGTAGTCCCGTTTGTTCACGCGAGTGAAGCCCCAGTAGAGTCCGGTTTGGTGTTTGTGGTGACCGGGGCTGAATTCGGTCAGGGTTCCTTTTCCATCGGGGGCGACGATGGGATGCAGGTAGGGTCGCGTGGTGGGGCCTGCGACCTGGGTGAGAATGGCTTTGGGGGAGGCCTCGCGGTGGACGGAGATGGTTCCGGTGTTCTCGTCTTTTTCGAGACGAAGGTTGTCAGCCGCAGCAAGGGCGGTCGCAGTGGTGAGGAGGAGGGACGAGAGAAGTCGGGTCATTGTTTCTTGGTTTGAACTTAATCGCGGAAGGACGATTCGGGGAGGTGGATGAGTTCGCCGAAGTTGGGGTGCCGCTGGTAGATGGAGATGAGCCCGATACCGAGGCCGGGCCCGATGATAGCGACATCGGGTTTTCCCATGGAAAAGGTAAGCTTGGAAGGGCGTTTAGATTGAATTGGGTACTATTTATAAAAAATGGACATTGATGGATAGTTCAAAATAAGTGGAGGTTTTTGATAGCGTTGCTTCCCGATTGGGTAAGGACCCGAGAGGGAGGGCTGGAGATTGCGGAGCAGCGACGGCAAGCTCTGTGATATTGCCAATGGCTGGGCACGGTTGATCAAAGTGCGTTTACGGCACAGATCTGAAAACTCAACTCTGCTTCATGCAATAAATCCCGTCTCCGTGGTGAGCCCGATGCCAGGATCAGTTCCCTCTCTATTCCATCTCCTTCTGATCCAAACACTGAGTTTCTTATTTCCATAAATTGGAACGCCGGGTCAGCCAATTAACGGGGCTTTTTATCCCTAATATCCATGATTGCTTTCCGGTGAATAGGAAGCGATTTATTTGCATGCTCAATCTGTCTTCTAAATATTGTTTCTTTGCCCTTTCTGATATTTCCACGACCAGGTCGATTGGGATATTTCATCTCTTCATATTTTTCTCGTTTAAGGTCCTTGATGCCTGAGTAAGCGGACGAAATCGAAGCGAGAAGTTTTTCGATCCTGCCTTCGTGAAAATCTATTTTCTTTAAATCGTCTTTTGAAAGATTCTCTAACTTCCACTTTAAATCTTTCGAGAGATCGCACCCAAATTCTTTTTGCATCTCTTGTGGTAGTTGAAAGAAAGGGATTCGAGTTACTCCCGATGACTGGGTAATTTGCACTCCATCATCGTCAACTTTCTGGATTATCAAATGCCGATACACTTCTCCCCATTTAGTGGTGAGGACATCCATACTTCTTCCTGCAGCTTTTTGGCGGACCACTAGAAAAGATTCAGCAGCCGTCTCCTTAGCAGGATCGGGAGAGGCGGGCTCTTCTGCAAATCCCACAGAAAGACAAAAACCCATCAATCCTAAAACGAAGAAGGCTTGTCTTATCATTCTTTGATTCACTTCTTCTCAGCAAGAAGAGTCAAGGGTATTTCACAAGGCTGGTTAGTTTGTTACCCATGTCCTCGGTTCATACCTGACTGAAATGCGGTAACTCACAGCATGGATTCAATCTCTTCTTCAAGTCTGATTCTTTCAGCTTCGATTCTAACAGCTTCCCTGATTTCTTCGTATACTTGAACTCCTGCACCAAGGATTTCAACCGATGCGACTAAAGTAAATTTCGCGGTCTCGGAATCATCGAGACACCAGCCTTTGTGTCCGCGCACAGCAACTCCTAAGATATCGGGAAGCTCGTAACTACGGGCATAGGCCCAATCTTTTTGAACCGTTCCATTTTGCCTTGTTACACCTTCTGTTTGACCATCCCGAGACCTTTTTCTGCCGAAGATCCATTCAAAATTGCTGTCGCCAGAATTAGTCCTTTCGAAATCTTTTAGAGCACGTGCTCTGAAAGAGCTGAAGGTCTCTCCTTTCTTACTGGCGACCCAATCCAACCAAACTCCAAGGTAACCTCTTCTCGATTTACGAGTTCTTCGTGGTTCCGCTGAGTAGGAGAGAGTGACGTCAATTCTGACTTCGTAATCCTCGCCAGGTCTCCTAAGCGATTCTGGAATTGGAATGCCGAAGACATAGCCTTCCCCAGAGCGAGATTCATAGAAACCCTCAGTAATAAGAGTGATTCGCTCCTCCGAGTTTTCGGTGGACTTACTAAGATCAGGGACACCTTACCCAATTGAACGAGTGATCTCGGGGCGCCTATCTATCGGCGCATCTTCTGCCCATTTTGGCCACCTGGCAGAATTGACGATCAAAGCTCGATAAAGCAAGGGGCTCTCGTTAGGTAACAAGGTCGCTAAGTGACCTGCAATATGAGCCACCCTCGGGGCTGCAAAAGACGTTCCAACTGCATCGCTAGCGTAGGCAGGGCCACCTGAAAGAGTTGAGCGAATCATCTCCGGACAAACTTCGGGAGGAGTTGTTAGCGAAGGGGGATCACCAGAATCTCGGGCGTAGTCTCCTCCAATTTCCACAACCTCTGGTTTGATACTATCCCATAGCCCAAATCCGCTACGGCTAAAAGCGGAGGGGCATGCCGTCGGTGAGATCGATTGCACATGGGCACCTTCGTAATAGTCTGCAGAAATAGAACCCACTGTGAGAGCCTGAAGACTTTGGGCAGGGTTAGCGATCCGACTGGAGGCCTCGTAAAGGTAGTTTGGATAAACTGTCCCAGTAGTGAGATGGTCTATCACGCCTGGAGCATTGATCGCGCCTCTGCCCACCAAATTTCCAGCGCATTGGATAAAAAGGACATTCTGGCGGTGACTTATCTGATCCAACGTGCACGCCCAAATGGACATCCGAGATAGCCGACAGGCTCGATTAGAGGCAATCGAATGCTGAAACAGGCGTGTTTCAGTCTCTTCCAAGTAAAAATTGACGATTTCTTGGATTGCTTGTGCGGGGAACAGCCTCTCGACGAGCTGGTTTCTCTTATCCAGTATTCGAGCGTTCTGCAACCAGAAGGGCGCTTGGTAACTTCCATCTTTCGGGACATTTCCATGGTAGAGGCAAATTCCTCCAACCCTAGTTCCATGACCGCCCCCATCGACGTAATCAGCGACATCATCTGCGGGGACTCCCGGAATGAAGCATCTTGATCTCCCTGCATCAATTGCACCATCTAGCCAGCGGTGGTTCTCCTGCATCCCGCTATCGATCACACAAATACATGGGGAATCTTCATGGGGTTCAAGTAACTCGAACGCTTCATCGCCGCTATCCTCAAATGACTCTTCGCCCAAAGGGTTGACGATATCATCTGGAATGGTGACTTCAAAGAGGCTTGGGAAATTGGTCACAAGATCCACGAACCCTTTTCCGCTCATTTTGATTCTGACGGAAAAACTGTCACAGAATTCAACAACGCTATTGTCGCTTATCTGAAGAATTTCACCTCCGTAGAACGAAACAAGTTTTTCAACTTCGCTCTCCCTTTGCATTCGCTCTTCATCCCACTCCACTGCGAAGCGATTCATGGCGTCGTAATATTCTGCCAGCTTTTCCTCCTTTTTTTCGGGAGCTGTTCTCGTAGTGATATTCGGCTTCGCTGGTGGATTGAAAGGTGCCGATTCTATCGAAACGTCCAAAACCATGATCTGTGACGGAGGAAAGTGCCATTGCGTAAAAAGCTCTTCGCCCAAAATACGACGGATACGATTGGTTGATGAACGATCAAGGTCGATATCCAGAATACGAGCCATATTACCGGAGCCATGAGTGTTGTTCGTAAAGTCGTCCGCGAGATCAAGAATGTTTTGGAGCTGAAGGTCTCGACTGGAGACCTTCAAAAATCCGTCATCGTATTCAGCAACAATTTCCAAATTTAGTTTCTTTGCGACGAAATCCATCACCGTTCCGTCTTCATCTGGAATCTGCAGAACAAAAGGAACCCCTCCTGTAATTTGCGGTAAATTCTGGTTCTCTCGTTCTTGATCTACCTGCTGAGAGATATTCGCCAAATTGGCAACCTTCTGCTTTAATTGGGTAGAATGTTGAATACGATTTTTCTGATTTTCTTCGACACGAGAATCAGTATCGCCTCCACCAGTCAATCTAGCTGCACCAGTAGCTAATTTGATAAATTCAACATGAGGAAAGTGATTTTCAGCCATGAAATGTTAGGCATGACGTTTTACCTCGGTCGCTGAAAACTGCAAATCCTCAGCCTGAACAATCTTGCGGTTGTCCATTATGCATCGTTTCGCTGCGTTCTGAGCAGTTCTTTCAACCTCGCTGAAACTGAAGCCATCGAGGCTTCCCGCGAATTGACCAAAGTCGATGGAATTGTCTACTTTTAGAGAGGCCAGACTCATTTTCAGGAGACGGGCAATTTCGGTGATTCCTGGGGTTGGAATCTCTATGGCCTCATCAAATCTACGATAGATCGCAGTATCCAGGGACTCGTAGAAATTTGTTGCTGCGATTACCAAGCCCTCCCCACGGTAATCTTCTAATAGCTGCAGGAGCATATTGACGACGCGCGAAACCTCTCCGACGTCGTTACGATCTCCCCGGGCTCTGGCAATTGTGTCACACTCGTCTAAAAAAAGCGCACAGGGCTGTCTCTCAGCTGCTTCAAAGACTTTACCAAGATTTGCCGCGGTCTCCCCAAAATAAGAAGATATTAGAGTGTCGAAACGAACCCTGTGAAGCGGCAGACCCGTCGCCCAAGCCAGTCTTTCTGCGCCCAAACTTTTTCCACACCCTGGAGGGCCGTAAAGAAGTATTCGCTTTCGAGCTTTGAGTCCATGAGCCGCGAGCCGAGATCGAGCAGCAAATTCTTGTTCAATGCGGTGAAATTTCCCATCAATTTCTGATGGAAGCACCATGTGATGCCGTAGCTCACTGTGCTTGATCACTTGAACTAGTGGAGCGGAGTCCCGCTTATTTGAAGGCAAGGAACTAAGAATAGCAGAGCTGCTCTTTCGACCGTTTGGAGGTTCCCTGCGTCGAGCTTTCGCAGCAACAAGAGATTTCTCCAAATCGGCAGCTAGTTTGTTGTGACCTAGGCGCTTTTCGTCTTCGACGATTCGATCACACACAGCCACGACATCGGAATCCGAACCCTGCCTGATGGCCGAGAAGAGACGTTTGAGTAGAGCTGCATTCACGCTTGTAATTTGCCTTTTCTATTAAAAGTTAGCAAGTACTACAATTCTGGTCAAATGTTCCATTTTTGGCCTCTTCCGCAGAACACCCCCCTTTCACCCCCTCTGCTCCGGTCCAAAGGCGGCTTCAAGCACCCCACGCCAAAAGCAAATTCCTAGCAGTTTGGTGGGGAGCCTTCCTCGACGACGAACTCCTCGGCGACATGGGGCTCTTTTTCTCTCCTTCCCGAAAAACCGGGCGCTTTCAATCCGTCGAGACCGCCCCGGCCCATCAGCGCAAAGGCGTCTGCCGCACCCTTCTCTCCCACGTCGCTCGCAACGCCTTCGAACACGAAGGCACCGAAGAAATCATCATTGTCACCGACGTCGACAGCATCCCGGAATCCATCTACCGCTCCCTCGGCTTCCAATCCCTCTGCCCCCAACGCGGTCTCTGTCGTTCGCAATAGACAAAAAACACAGATTCTTTCGTCACAGGTGTAACGGTCCCACAGAATTCCGTTTAGTGGGGGTGGACTACTTATTCATTTCTGTGATCAAACTTCTCGCCGCTCTCGCCATCCTCGTCACGACCGCCCACTCCGCAATGTGGGAAAAAACCTCTTCCGATCTCCCGTTTCCAGCCGAAGACATGGGCCTCGATGTCGCCCGACACCCCGACGGACGAACCTTCATGGCCCGTTTCGAAAATGTCGATGCCGGCACCCCCAATCTCTACCTCGCCCAAAAGCCCGGACCGAATTCTCCCTGGACCGAAGAAGACATCCGCAACACCGGACTCTTCGACGTCAAGTCCCTCGACCTCTCTGTCGATGATGAGGGCGGACTCCACCTCGCCTTCATCACCAAGGGCTTCATTCTAGGCACCATCGTCAATCTCAACTACGGCTACCAGGCACCTGGCGGCGATTGGACTTTCGAAGTTTTGGGCGAAGCCAGTCCCGATCTCGACGAAAAATCCCTCTACGCTATTTCACTCGACCTCGACTCCGAAGGGCTCCCTGGCATTGCCTACACTGCGGACAATGCCGAACTCGGCTTCGTGCGCCAATCCGCAGCCGGAAGCTGGCAAAATACTCTCGTCAACATCACCAATCATTCGGGACACAGCCCCTCCCTCCATTTCTTTTCCAGTCCCGACGAACCCATCGGAATTTCGCATTTCGTTCGAAACAACGGAGGCCTGACTTTCACCTCTTTCCAAACCGCCACTGGAAGTTGGGTTCCGGACACCCTCGGAGCGACTACCGGTCCCACCGCCCCAAGCTCCCTCGCTGAAGTGGCAGGAGGCCTCCCGGCCATCGCCTACCGCAGCACTCTCCCTCACGACAACATCGCCTACTCTGTCCGGAAAAACGGAACCTGGACTCACCAGGTCGTTGATGAACCCTTCCCCCGCGAGCAAGCCGACGCTCACTTTGGCAATCAACTCACCCTTACCGTGGATGCAATGCGCCGGCCTCAAATCACTTACTTCAAGGGAATCCTCCTCGACGGAATCGAGCGCGCTGAAGAAATCCGCCACGCCCGCCAACTCCCAAACGGCCTCTGGGGAAATGAAGCGTGTGTCCTCTTCCCTGAAACCCCCATCCGGGCATTTTACGACTTCCAACTCAGCGCAGCCGCCGATGCCTTCGGCAACCCTCTTGCCGTCTACCTCGATTCCCCGGAAGGAAGCCCCTACAGACTATGGTCCGCCCGCCCCAATGGAAGCGCCTGGACTGCCACCAACCTGACCGAAGGCTTCCCCGACACCGACCTCATCTCCGCACCCAGTCTCGCCTTTGGCGCCGATGGCACCCGCGTCGTTTCCGCCGGCATTGAGAGCGGAGACAACTCCTACCTCACTCATTGGATCAAGCCGGTTGAGGCCGAACAATTCACTCACACTTCCTTCGTCGAAAGCGAGTTTTACTCCACGGAAACGACCCTCGACGATGAAGGTCTCATCGATTGTGTCATTTCCTACCCCTCCGACCGCTTTGTCAATTTCTCAACTCCCATCCAAAACGGAGCCACCTTGGGTTCCTACGAAACTGACGTTCTCGATTCCGGTCGCCACCTCTCTGACCTCGCTATCGACAGCTTCGGATACCGCCATCTCATCCTCGAAGGTGATGACGGTTTGGCATACTTCAGAGCCGCGCCACCCCTCCCCTTCGAAGCTCCCGCCTGGGAAAACCGAACCGCCCAAACTCCTCTCAATATCGGCGCTTCCCCCAGCATCGCAATCTCTTCTACAGGCAATGCAGCCTTCGCCTGGACCCGAACCGTCGAGGGCCAACATGCGGTCCACACCACCTACCGTGCCAACAACGGGCAGTGGGAATCCTACCAGCACAACAACTCTCTAAACCGGCCCGTCACCCCCTCCGTAGTTTGGTTCAACGATCTCCCGCATACCGTTTTCTCCACCTACTTTTTCAGTGACAACCGAAGCTCCATCACAATTTCAAATGGCGTCCAAGAAGAGTTTATCAGCTTCAAAGTCGATGGCCTTATTACCGAGCTCGAAACCGCCGCCCACGGCGGCACGCTCCACGTCGCCTGGAGAAGCCTGCAAATATTTCAGGGGGCCGGAGAACCCATTGACTCAGGCTCACGCTATCTTGGTTACCTCGCCATCGGAGCCTGCCCCAGCGATCCCCAAGTCGTCGGAGCCCTGCCCTATCTGGAGCCAAACGACAGCTTCGCTCGCATCGACAACGTCGACCTTGCCATCAATCCGCAAGGTCGCCCCTTCATCGTCGCCAACTTACGCTCAGACGAAGGACCAGACAGCCTCCTCCTCTTCGAACCTACCGGAGACCATGGCTCCTCCCTCGACGAGGAAATCGAATTCCCTTCCGGTCTTCGCCAACAACCGGTCTTCACCGAAGAAGGAAATCCCGTTCACGAAGTTTCCTTCCTTCACCCCAGCGGAGAAGCTCCCACTATTCCTCTAGGCAGTGGATACCTCAAGCTCGGAGCTTTCACTCTCCATTCCCACTACTCCGAAGATCTCCAAAACGAAACACCTGCTCAGGAAGTTATCCACCTCTCCACCATCGCTGAACCCGGCGCCCCGAGTTTCGAAAGATCAACCTACCAATTCAGCGCTGCCGATGTTGCGGACTCACCTCGCCTTTTCTACCGCCTCATCCTTGAACGGACCTGCGCCATGATCCAAAGATAGCTTCCCTACTCCGACCGACGCCGAAACTCCCCCGGAGGACAGGCCACCGCAGACTTAAACTGACGGGTCAGCGATGATTGCTCGCTGTATCCACATTGCAGCGCGATCTCGGCGATCCCAAGCTCGGTATCGCGAAGAAGCAGCGCGGCCCGATCGATCACCCCCCTTCCACCCCCCTCCGGTCCGGTCCGGTCCGGTCCAAGGGCGGCTTCAGAGCCCTCCCGCCAAAAGCAAATTCCTAGCAGTCATTCAGTCTTTTTTAATTTTATGTTTTACCTATTCTCTAAAATCATCCTGTATAGGAAAAACCTCCGTGATATTTAAACACGCTCACTCGGCGACAAAGAACCCGAAAGCTTGGCTTCGGCTTTCGTCCTTGCGGGTTGCACCTACTGCTTCCCTTACGGCGCGGGTCGCACATCATCTCCGTGCCAGTTTTGTTCTATTGCTGCTTGCTGCGGTTCTCGTGCCAATGACCGCGAAAGCCCAGCAACGGGTGGTCCTGGAAGGTTGGTTGGAATACGGCGGCACGGATTCCAACTACCCCTTGGTCCTACGAGCTGATCCTGGTGGTGAGATCCAAGCATATTTGCAGGACCGCTATAGTGAGGTCGTTGCCAGCAATTCGGACTACGTGAGAGTCACTGCTGAGAGGGTCACTGATTATGTCATCACTCCCCACAGATTCGTAATCATCAAGCGGCATCCTTCCACGGCTGCAGCCCCTGAAGGCTTGTCCATCATCTTCGATCCAGGGCGGTTCTCTGAATTTGGCGGATCGGGTGACCTACTCCCAGTTGACACGGATAAAGATGGCACACCGGATTCGGAAGATCATGATGACGATGGCGACGGCATGAGCGACGACTATGAACTTGCCAATGGCTTACAGCGATTAATTGACGATGCGGGTCTCGACAAGGACTCGGATGGTCAGAGCAACTTCGAAGAGTTTCTTTGGCAGACCGTCGCGAATGACGCTAGTTCCCGGTTCTCAATGTCAGTCACTGAGATTCCCGAGACGGATGATGTCAGCCTCTCGTGGCAAGCTGTCACCGGAAGAATCTACTCGATCCTCTACACCCCGGATTTGGTGATCCAACCGGTTTCCATTCGTTCTCCCATCACCGTTCCGACGAATCAGTTCTACAACGAAACTCTGACGAATGGACAAAACGGCTTCTACATTTTGGGATGTCAACTTGGCCCCCCCTAGCACCTGCTCATCCTTAAAATCTCCCAATCATTCACTTATGAAATCATCAAATTACAATGCCTCTACCTTCCTTCCAGCGAGTCTCTTCTTCGGAATCATGCTTCTTGCTTCCTCGTTTAGCCAAGCACAGCAGATCTTTATGAGCGTCGAGGGAGTGACTCAGGGTGATATATCCCTCGCGGCTTCGGGTGAAGTGTCTCTCGGTGATAAGGCAGTGGCGGCGCATGTAAATGAGATGGTCGTCTTGTCGTTGGAACACACGATAGTCATTCCCAGGGATGCACAATCCGGGCAACCCAGTGGCAACAGACTTCACCAACCCGTTAAGGTCACCTGCTACCTGGATAAAGCAACGCCCTTGATGCAGCAGGCGCTGGTCACAGGAGAGTCCCTCGCGGTTAAAGTGAAGTTCTATAGAACAAATTCGGAGGAGCCAGGGGCTTCAGATGAGCACTACTACACCATCGCACTTGAGGGCGCGATTGTCACGATGAGCCGAATGTGGGTGCCGGCAAGCGACCCGGAGAAACGACAACTCGTCGAGTATCAGTTGAGCTATTCGACAATTACTTGGACTCATGAAGTTGCCGACACTGAGGGAAATGACGACTGGAGAACATCAGGAGGATAGTAATCAACCCTCCTTTCCTGTTGCCTCAAAGGCCTCACAGCAAGAAAGGGGTTCTTCGGGGAATTTAGTGCGCGATTTTGGGGCTGAGGGTGAGCTTACCGCAGCAGAACAGAATACCGTTCCGGTAGTTTTTAAAGTTCCGAAAACCTCGTGCTGAAGATTTGATTGATTGGATCTTACTGTTCAAACCGACGACGAAACCCACTCGTAACCGTCCGGGCAACCCCTTCACCCAGATCTCGTCGTGCCTTCGTCCCGTGGCATGATGTCTGCCATGTCCAACCGACGACACTACACCCGGTCCGAACGCGAGCACTGGCTCGCGCAATTCGATGTATAATTAGCTTGTCACCTTAGTCTTCAGAAAATTATATTACTTCCCGTATATTACTTCCCGCACTAACTGAAAGAATCCGCTTGCTTAGATGATTTGGGGAGGTCAAGGTGCCGCCATGCCTGCTCCG
>JBLHUR010000182.1:0-11727 GCA_047629805.1 Akkermansiaceae bacterium
GATCGAGGTGCTCTCGAATGGAAGAAATGTCGCTTTGGGGAAACTATTCGAAGCTGAATTCACGGGCCGGGGGAAAACCCGGATGCTCTCCGCTCTGAGTGATGGGCGTAATTTGTATGGAGATATTCTGAGCCAGCGGGAATGGATGAACCAGTTGGCCAGGCGTCATGATTTAGAGGTGATGTTACCAGCAGTGAGAGAAGAAATGGACCTCCGGTATTCTTCGCAAATTCGGAACATGCGAATCTTGGCATGGTCGGTGGCTCTCTTGCTGGGCGTGGCGGTGCTGGTCTATTTATGGGGGCGGCTTCGGAGACTTCGTGAGCTCGCAGAACTGCGGGAGCGGCTGGCGGCTGATCTCCATGATGAACTGGGAGCAAACTTACATACGATCGGGCTTCTCAGTGATATGGCTGAGGATTCTGCGAAGGAGAAACCAGAGAAACTCACGACCTTACTGAGGCGGATTCGGTCCGAGACCGAGCGCTCCGGGGAGGCCGTGAGGAGATGCTCCAGGCTCTTGCTCGCAGACAAAGAATACAGTGGCTTGATTGAGGATATGGAACGATCTGCACGGAGGATCGCGGGGGAAGCGGAGCATGATTTGCTCGTCGAGGGGCATGAAGAGATCGAAAAATTACCAGGGCCCCTTTTACACGATCTTTATCTTTTTCATAAAGAATGCCTCGTGAATATTGGTCGTCACTCCGAGGCCACGGCCTTCAAAACCCATCTTCAGATCAAGGACTGTGAATTGAGACTACGGGTCGAGGACAACGGCCGAGGACTTGCCGGTGAGGAAGAGACACTCGTTCCGTCCTCGCTAAAAAGGCGGGGGAAATTACTGGGTGGAAAAATCACCGCCGGAGCTGGGAGCGGGAGCGGAACCAAGATTGAACTCCGTCTGAAACTCCCCAAATCAAGATCATGAAAAGTCGTATCAAAGTCGCCATTATCGAAGATCACCCGGAGTATCGCGAGATGATCGAGATGCTTCTCGAAGATGAGAAACATGTCTTCCTGAACTGGAAATTTGGGTCTGCGGAGTGGGCGCTGAGGCGCATCCAGTCAGATCAAAAAATGTGCCGACCCGATGTCATCCTGCTCGATCTCGGGCTTCCCGGAATGAGCGGTCATGAAGCGATCCCGGAGTTGTTAGCCTTGGTCCCAGAGGCGAAGATCATTGTGATCAGCCAAGTAAATCAGGAGCGGTCGGTGATTCAAGCCATCACTCTAGGTGCCTCGGGCTATCTCTTGAAGTCAGCGACAGTCGCTCAGATCATCCGGGCGATCCACGAAGTCAACGAAGGGGGGAACCCGCTCGATGCGAAGGTTGCAGGCTACCTATTAAAGAATATGAACTCGGTGCTCTCATCCGATGAGGAAAAAGGCGCCCTCACCAAGCGGGAGTTAGAGGTGCTTGATCTTGTCGCAGAGGGCTTGGTGAAAAAAGAAATTGCTGAGCGGCTGAGCATCGGCGAAACCACCGTGGTTTCCCACGTTAAGAATATCTACGAAAAACTAGAGACCACCAATGCTCCCTCTGCGGTGGCGCAGGCCTATCGAAAGGGGCTGCTCCCACGCCGGAAGAGTTAAACCCGATGGAGGTCTAGTTTTTCTTGGGTGGGGCGGTGACCTTGAGCGCTCTGAGAACGAGCTGGGAGAGCAGGCGATTACCTTTCTCGTTCATGTGGACGCCGTCTGAGGTGAAGATGCCTTTAGTGGCATTTTGAGGATTGTGATTTTTGAGTTGGTTGAGGAACGATTTCCTCAGGTCGAGAAGCTGGGACTTGGTTTCGCGGGCAACTTTCCGGCTGATGTCGGAATATTGATCGAGCCTCTTATCTTCCGGGTTCGAGCCATCAGATTTCTCGCCGATGACGGTGGGGGTGCAGAGTATGACCCGCGCACCGGCCTTGTTGATTTTGGCGATCATTTCCTTGAGACCATTTTTAAAATCTTCCGGAGTGGTTCCTTTTTTTCCTCGGGCGACGACCCTGGGGTGAGTCCAATGCCAGACGTCGTTGATGCCGAGGTAGATGAAGACGATCGTGGGCTTTTTCTGAAGGACGTCTTTTTCGAGGCGTCGCTGACAGTCCGGGACTTTGTGACCACCGATGCCTGCGCCAATGAGTTCGATATTGAGATCGGGGTGAGCTTTGGCAATCGCTTGAGAGGCCAGGGTGATGTAGCCGCCTTGGCGGGCACCGGCCGCGGTAATGGAGTCTCCGAGGAAGACGATGCGGTCGTCTTTCTTAAGAGTCTCCTTGTGATGGAAGAGTGCCTGAGTTTTGGCTTTGCTTTTTGTCCCAGTCTTTCCTGTCTCTTGAGCCTGTGCTTTCAGGGCATACTCGGAGTATTTTTTCTCGCGTTGGTCTTTCTTGAAACCATCGGGGTAACTGACGAGGAAGTTGCTTTCATCGATGAGGTTGATGAGGTAGTGGGTGGTGCCTTTTGGGAGGGTGGCGGTGACTTTTCCTTCGGCAGTGAGGGTGGCTGGGACGCGATACCATTCTTCATATCGATGGCCGCCATTGTCGGTGTAGAGGAGGTTGGCGCGGACGACTTTGGCTCCGTTGTTTTGGTAGGTGAAGGTGGCGGCGCTTCCGCTGAGTTGGTGGTCGGTGACCTTAGGGACCTTTTCTTTGTGAGCGAGAGACCCTTTGTAGTTCGGGTTGAGGTAGGGATAGCTGGCCTTCATCTCGGTGAGGACGTCGGTGAGCTGATTGTTGAGCGCCTTTGCTTTTTCGGGATGAAGGGCGGCGAGGTTTTTCATTTCCTCAATATCGACCCGTTTCGACTCTTCGTCGTTCGTTTCGTAGAGCTGGAAGAGCTCGAGATTTTCACCTTTGGGGGTGTAGTTGCGGACGAGCTTGTAGTCTCCGCTCCGGATGGAGCTTTCGAGGGCCACGCTGTTTGGGAAGTGCCAGACCATGGTGTCGCGTTTTTTTTCGGCAGCGGTTTTGACGAGAGAGGGATCGTTTGGATTTCCTTTGAGAAGCGGAGCGATGTCGAGGCCATCGAAGGACTTGTCAGCGGGCTTTTCTGTTCCGGTGAGGGAGAGAATAGTGGGATAGAAGTCGAGGCCATTGATCATGACATCGGACTCGGCTCCGGCTTTGATACCCGGGCCGGTGATGATGAGGGGAACACGGGTGCCACCTTCCATGATCGAGATTTTTCCGCGATCGAGGGGATAGTTATCGGTGATGATCTCTCCGGGGTGGCCCTCCATGCCGCCATTATCAGAAGTGAAGATGAGGTAGGTGTTTTCGACGAGTTTGTGACCAGGCCAGCGGGGGTCGTCGGTGGTTTCGAGGTAGTGAAAAATACGGCCCAAGTAGTAGTCGAGTTGCTCGACCATGGCGCAATACCAAGGATTCGATTGGCCTTCTTTTGTCCAGCTGTTCGCGTTCGATTCATCCGGGGTGATACCGAGTTTGGCGCAGTATTTTTGGTAGAGAGATTTGCTTCGCGTGTGAATGGGGGTGTGGACGAGCCAGGTGGCGTAGTAGAGGAAGAAGGGGTTATCTTTTTTCTCGCTGAGGAAGGTGAGGGCGTCCTCATTATTTTGATCAAAGGGAAAACCGTTCTGATCGAGGTGGTAGGGATCGTCTTCTTTTGCGGTGGCGAACCCCGTCAGGCGATTGGGCTTGGCAGGCTTGGTGACGCCTCGGTCTGAGCGGGTCCAATCAAAGCCCTGATCTTCGGGCTGGGGAAAGGCATTATGATTGATGGCCATGTGCCATTTTCCGACGTGTCCGGTGGTGTAGCCGCCTTGACGGAGGGCTTTGGCGAGGGTCATTTCGCCAGCTGGCATGCGCCCGCTATACCACGGTGGTATCATGGGGTGAGCGGTGAGGTGATGGGGGGCGGGAGGATTGCCGCCGACCACGTGGGTCTTCTGAGCGCGGGCGGGATGGTTTCCGCTCATGATGGCGCAGCGAGAGGGTGCGCAGGTGGGCGCGGGTGAGTAGGCCTGCCAGAACTTGACTCCCTTCTTTGCCAAAGCATCGAGATTGGGGGTTTCCATCGGCGAGGGTTCGCCGATGTCGTAGCACTTGACATCCTGCCATCCGAGGTCGTCGGCGAGGATGAGAATAACGTTGGGTTTCGCGGGGCGCTCGGCGGCACCAAGAGTCATCGCAAGCGCGAAAAAGAGCAGGTGTTTTGAGAGGTTTTTCATGGAGAGTTGATTTTATGCCTTCTTAGGGACTATCGCTTGTCGGCGGCGGTGATTTTTCCGTCTTTGTTGGTGTCGACGTTGGGGAACTGTCCTCGGAAAATATCGAGGTGTTCTTCGCGGGAAAGCTTTTCGTCCTTGTTTTTATCACCTCCGCGGAAGGCGACAGGATGAGGGAATTCTCTTTGATCGAGGAAGCCATCGCCGTTTTGATCCTTCGGGTCGAACTGCTTTGCGCGGTAGCCGACGAACTCCTTCGGGGTGATGACTTGGTCTCCATTGACATCCATGCTCCGAACCATTCGCGCAGAGAGAATGGTGATCCTCGCTGGCTCGGGTTTGGGTTTCACGAAATGTTGCGGCGTGTTCTCGAAGTTGCTGAGGAAGGAATCGAGTGACTGATCGTAATCGATGTCTGGAACGATCCAAAGGTTGCGGAAGGAAACACCCGTGCCCTTATGGTCTTGGATCACGAGGGGTCGCTTGCCGTGTTTTTTATATGGCTTCCCGACTTCACCATAAGTCCAGGCATCATTGTGAATGAGGATGCCATTGTGATACATGGTTACGCGCAGGGGTTCTTTGAGGGAGCCATCTGGGCGAAACTCGGGGGCCTTGTAGAGGATGTCGTAGGACTGCCATTCACCGGGTTTCCGGCAGGCGTTGGCTTGGGGTGGATGTTGTCCGTAAATGGAGCCGCAGTGGCCATCGGCAAAGGTGGGGTTTTGGTAACTGTTGACGACTTGAAGTTCGTAGCCGGTCTGGAGGAAGACACCGGTGTTGCCGTAGAGTTGTCCGGTCCACTTTGGGTCGTCTGAGGGATCGAAACGGAACTCAAGATGGAGGCGGGCGGAGCCGTAGGATTTCTTGGTGGCGTTGTTTCCCTTGCTGCGAGGCACCACACCATCGGCATCGAATTTCCAGTTGGGGTTGGTCCATTGGGAGGCATCGAGGCGGGTCGCATTGGCAGGAATTCTGACAGCGCAGTCTTTTTCCGGGAGAGGAGTGACGACGGGTGGGAGGGGGCGGGTTTTGTCATTCCGAACCCAGCCGGAGCCAACGAGTTGGATGGCGTGCGCTTTCTTTTGACGCGCCACTTTTGCAGGGAGGAGTTTGTTGGCGGTGTAGTAAATGGTGTCGAAGTCGAGGATCTTGGAGCTTCCGTTTTTCTGCCCGGGGAATTTGATGGCATAGACTTTTCCGGCAGTGAGCGGGACGTCAAAGGTGGCCGTTTTTCGATCCTCCGAGAGTTGGTGATTGGTGACGGGGATTTCTTTTTGATCCACCATGGGCGAGCCGTAGGTGCTGTAGTAGTGGTAGTGGTAATTGCTGACCGTGGGGGTGACTTTCTGCCCGAGTGGCTGAGTGAAGGTGACGGAGAATCCGGTCTTCGTGAGCTGGGTTGAGTGGATCGCAAAGGGAGTGGTTTTGCCATCCCACTCCGCATACTGAAGGGCGGTGCGCTTACCGCCGACGCTGAACCAACCGCGCCCGACCTGGGCGGACCAAAGGCGGCCTTGTTGATCGAAGGCAAGTTTCACCCCGCCGGAGCTGGTGCCACGGAGGAAGTCGACACACCAGCCTTGAAGGTCGCCATCCACTTTTTGGAGACCGCAGCGGAAGTAATTTGATTGGCGTTGATCAGTGACGAAGATTTGGTTTTGAAAGGGTCCAAATTTTCCTCCGGTGGTATCCCAGACGGGGCTGCCGGGTGAGTTGGCGATGGCTTCGCGAGGAAACCAGATCGCGGGAGGAGTGCGGAGTTTGTCGAAGTCCGCAGCTTTCATAGAGAGGACTTTTTCTTTGGTGAAATCAGGCCGTGCTGGAAGGGAAGCGGGGTGTCCGTAGAAATTGCCCTCGCGGACGTGGTAGAGGCAGCAATCGGCAACCCAATCGCCCTGGTTGTCGGTGATGAAGAGTTGGTCATCCGGGCTCATGCCGATGCCGCAGGGCGAACGGAATCCGGAAGCAAATGGTTGGAAATGGCCTCGGCGATCTGAGCGGTAAACCCAGCCGCGCCAAGGAGCGGTGTAGGCCATGTTTCCTCCGCCTTTCCCCTTGGGTTTGCCATCGGGCACGATGAAGTCGCCACGGGCGGCGAGATTGAGAGATGCATACTTGCGACCGAGAGAATCGACGACGGGGCCGTAGTGATATTCGTGGTATTCCCCTGAGATTCCGAAGGCGTCGGTGACGCATTCGTAGCGATCACAGACGCCATCTTTGTCGGTGTCGATGAGGAGGGTGAGTTCCGGTTTTTGAGCGACGTAGTAGGCATCTTCTTTGGGGTCAAAGTAGATTCCATTGGGCTCCATGAGGTTCTCAGCGAACTTGCTCCAGGTCTTGTTTTTGTATTCCCAGACTTCGCCTTCCCAAGAGACTACGGCGAGGGTGCCATCGGGTTTATGACATAGGCCAAGGACGGTAACGGCTCCCTTGGGGAGCGGGACAGTTGTGAGTTGATAACCGGCGGGAAGTTGGGCGGAGAGGACGCTCACGAGAGCGAAAAAAAGAAGGAAGAATTTCATAGCGAGAAGGGGTTACTTGGTGGAAATGGAGAAGGCGGCATCGCCCTTAGGCGCGATCGTGATGGTCATCGGTTTGCCATCGACAATGGAGTGAATGAGGGCTGCGGCTCCTTTTGCTTCGTATGCGACGAACTTGGAGTTTGGGGATTTAAGAATGGGGCGGGTGCTTTCGGGGATTTCAGCACCTTTAATTTCGGAAGGCTTTTGGCTTCGATCCGGAAGCGAGGGGGTTTGGTTGATCTCGGCAGAGTGCCAGGCATTTAGGATAGAGCCGTCGACCGTGTTGTAAGCGACGATGACCTTGTTCGGCAGGAGGCATAGAAGAGCGCGCGGTGGGAGGTCTTTGATCCACTTGCGTACGATTTTGGCCTCGGTGCCAGCGACGATGATCTTGGGGATGTTTCCTTGGAGGCTTCGGCCTGATAAGGGAAAGCGAGTTCCAGTCGGGCCATTTAGGGTGCCGTGGAAGCGGTAAGAGTGGCTTTTCTTTTCTTCGTGGAGAATTTCGAACGAGTAGATGCCGGGCTCGAGACTGATGGGCTTGTTGATATCCTGGTCTTTGGGAGCTTTGTCATCCGAGTAGTGAACTTCCTTGTCCTGAAAATTGACAGCGGTGCGGCCCAGGCGGCTAATGCTAAAGTGATAGGAGCCAGCCTGGCGGATGTAGACCTTGGCGGTCACTCGAATGACTCCGACGGCATTTCGCGCCATGTAAATCCAGTTTTCCGGAAGGAGAGTCTGGGAGGTGGACTCGACGGTCTTGAAGAGCTCCGGGGTGAGGCGCTTTTCTTTGAAAAACTCTGGTGGGTAAATCGAGCGCACCATTTCCCGGACTCCTTCCTGTTTCGAGAGTAGGAAGTCCCGCAAGGAGAGCCGGTCGGCTTCAGGGAAGACGTCCTTATAGCCGATCATTTCTGATCCTTCGACGCCATGGTTGATGACTTCAAAAATGGCCTCCGGCGACGATCCATGATGCCAGTAGGCATCTGTGAGCGAGGGGCCAATGCCTCCTTCAAGATTTGGGCCGTGGCAAGTAAAACAAAGCTGCTTGTAGATGATCTCTCCCTGCGTGGGATTGGCCTGAATCAGGCTTGTTGAGAGAAGGAGTGGGGCGAGGAGCCATTTCATGAGAATGACTCTACGCAGGGAAGCATGAAACAATCATCCCCATTTTATAGGATGGCTGACCGGTGAGCTTATTCTTTCTTCTGACGAAGTTCGGAGAAGACGTTACCGGTGGGTTTTTCGGGGAGGGTCATTTTCCAGTCTTCGAGGAGTTGGGAAAGGTGGGCGACTCCTTCTTTGTTCGATTCGGCGAGGTTGGTCTTTTCGTAGGGGTCGGCGATGATGTTGAAGAGTTCTTTTTGGGTGCCGTCTTGGTTGGTGACGAGTTTCCATTGCTGGTGGACGACGGCGTAGGAGACCCAGTGAGTCTTGCTTTGCTTGTTTGAACCGGATTTCCAGAAGAGTGGCTTTTTGCGGAGCCTGGCTTCTTGTTTACCTTGGAGAACTTGGGATTGGTTGATGCCGTCGGGTTGGTAGTCGGCGGGGAGTTCGGCTCCGGCGAGGGCGCAGAAGGTGGGGAGGAGGTCGACGGCGGAGAGGAGGGAATCGTTGTCGATTTTTCCGGCGGGAATTTTTCCGGGCCAGCGGGCGATGAACGGGACGTTGATGCCTCCTTCGAAGAGGGCGGCCTTGTAGCCCCGGCGGCCGCCGGTGATTCCTTTGGCGGCGTTGATGCCCCAGCCTGCTCCGGTGGCGGTGTCGTAGCTGAGCTTGAGCTCGCCGGGTCTGGAGGTTCGGGCGGGGCCGTTGTCGGAGCTGAAGATGACGAGGGTGTTGTCGGCGATTTTTAGACGGTTGAGGGTATCGAGAACTTGGCCGATGCGGTCATCGGCATGGGAGAGGACGGAGGCGTAGATTTGGTCTTCGCGGCTTTCCATGTCGCGGAAGCGCCACTCGTATTTGGGGATGGTGTGGAAGGGGGTGTGTGGTTCGTGGACCCAGAGGTTGATGAAGAAGGGCTTTCCTGCGGCGACGGATTTTTCGATAAAGGTGTTGGCGTGGAGGGCGTCTTCGTGGACGGGCATTTGTTCGCCGGAGCAGTTGAAGGCGCCGTATTCGTCGAAACCGTAGGCGGCAGGCGTGGGCGAGTCGGGGATCATGTCATTGGCGAGGTGCCACTTGCCGTAATGGGCGGTGGCGTAGCCGGCTTTTTTGAGGAGTCGGGGGATGGTGATGACGCTGGTGTCGAGCCAATCGGGCATGCCTCGTTTGGCATTGCTGGGAACCCAGGCGAAGTGGCCATCGATATTATAGCGGGCGGGAAAATGGCCGGTCATGACGCCGGTGCGGCTTGGGGAGCAGACTCCGCTGGCGACGGTGAAGCGATGGAAGTCGGTGCCTTCCTTGGCGAGGCGGTCAATATTGGGCGTCTTGACATAGGGATGTCCGTGGCAGCTGAGATCTCCCCAGCCCCAGTCATCAGAAAAAATGAAGAGAATGTTGGGTTTGTCGTCACCGAAAAGAGAAGACGAAGATTGAAGAATGAAGGCGAGAGTAAGGAAGAGCTTCATAAAGGAGAAGGATACAGACTTCAGGAATGCATCCAATCCCGTGTTTATAGGATGCCGCCAATCTCAGTTCATGGGCGCGCGGAAGTTGGTCGACGTGGCAGGCGTTACGCCTCGCGGGTTTCTAAGGTGGTTCTGTAGAGAGGTTGAGCGACCTTTGAGGGGCGGACGGCGATGGACGCAAGTCCGATTGAGCTGGTTCATCGCCGTTTTTTTCACTCTCCGCTCGCTTGGCCTCAGTTTGCCAGTGATTACACTGACACCGCCCATCATTGATGGTGATTTGAAAATTATCAACCACCTCGATGACGACTGATTTGACCTCCAAAAACTGGACCACTTGAGATGTTAGGTTTGGGTTCGTCGTTCAATACTTCCTCGGATTGGACAGTTAGAGCGCCTGAAATCTGAGCATGTAGTCACAAGAAATGGGGCGACTTTATGTGAAGTGTTACCCGATTGAGTGAATTGCTTGCGGGGCAGCAAATTTTGGCTGCCCTCGGAAGTGTGTCCAAACGTGAAATAGCGTGGAATTCAGAGAAAAAAAGTGCTACCGAAAAATCGCGATTGCGTCGTGGAGCGGGTCTGCTAAGAAAGCGCCGTTGCAGAGATTCATTGATTCATCAATGGTTCTGGCGACATCCCGCCTGCTTTTACTGTGTAAAAGCCGCTGTAGCTCAGGGGTAGAGCAATTCACTCGTAATGAATAGGTCGTCGGTTCAATTCCGACCAGCGGCTCCATTTACGCTCTGTGATGGTGAGTGTGGAGGAGGAGGAGGAGGAGGAGGAGGTGGAGGAGGTGGGGAAGCGGAGCCTAATTGTGGAGAAGGGGTTTTACCTGCGTCTGAGCTTGTCATCGGAGTAAATCGCGCGATGTATTCGCAGAAAGTGAAACACCTGATTGAATGTTCCGTAAAATCTTTCTAAGAAACATCATGATTAAATTGACCGCATCATCAAAGCTGATCCTGACCAAGGGGGCGGCCATTCTAATGCTTGGGAGCCTGACTGCCAGTGCGCAGGACGGGGACTTTCAGTCTCTTTTCAATGGCACGGACCTTGAGGGGTGGGACGGAAATCCTAAAGTCTGGTCGGTCCAAGATGGCGTGATCACGGGTAAGACGACTGGTCCCGGGCAACTCAAGTTTAACCAATTCCTCATCTGGCGGGGAGGGGAAGTGAAGAACTTTGAACTACGTGCCAAGGTGAAGGCCACGGGGAATAACTCGGGGATTCAATATCGCAGCAAGGAGTTGCCGGGCGTTGGGAAGTGGTCCATGGGTGGATACCAATGTGACGTTCACTCCAAGGCCGCCTTCAACGCGATGGTTTACGAGGAGCGCGGTCGCGGGATTACGGCTCAAAATGGTCAAGGCGTTGTCACTGATCCGGAGGGGACACGTTGGCTCACTGATCGTCACGAAGCGATCAAAGCCGATTCCACGAAGTGGCAGGAATACACCGTCATCGCCAAGGGCAACCACCTCATTCAGAAATTGAACGGTAAGAAGACCGCTGAATTTTATGACTTCGACAAGAAGGCTCGCTCGCTGAGCGGGCTCCTCGGATTCCAGATTTCCAGTAGCTCGGCAATGGAAGTTCAGATCAAGGAGGTGATGCTTAAGACTCTTCCCGATGGTGGCGTGATTGATTTTAAGAGTTTTGCGATTCCCAGCGATGCCCAAGTGATCGAGAAGAAGGTTGTCGTAAAACCTAAAAAGCAGCCAGCGATGGGCGGAAATAAAGCGACGCCGGTTGCGAACATTACAAAGCCAGAGGGCTTCAATGTTGAACTTCTCTATTCGGTGCCAAGTGCCGAACAGGGATCTTGGGTCAACCTTTGTAATGATGACAAGGGCCGTATTTACGCCAGTGATCAGTATGGAGTTCTTTACCGCTTCACGCCGCCTGCTCCAGGGCAGGAACTGAAAACGACTGACATTCAGAAGCTCCCGCTCGATATCCGGGCGGTGAATGGAATGCTCTTCGCTTTCGATGCTCTTTACGTGGCCGTAAACGACTACGAGCGGAAGATTGAAAGTGGCCTTTATCGTATCACCGACAGCAATGGTGATGATGAGTTGGACAAGATCGAGAAGCTCCGTGGGATGGAAGCTCGCGGCGATCACGGGGTTCACGCCATTACGCTCACTCCTGATAAGAAAGGCCTCTACTTGATCTGCGGCAATAATGTCGATGTGACCAAGTCTGCATCAAGCTCGCCAGTGAAGCCGCTTTGGAGTGACGATCATCTCCTGCCGCGCATGCCTGATGGGCGTGGGCACAATCGCGATCGCCTTGCTCCCGGTGGCATCATTTACCGCTTAGATCCCGACGGAAAAAACTTCGAAGTCTTTGCCAATGGCTTCCGCAATATTTTTGATGCGAGCGTGAACCACAATGGTGACCTCTTCACCTACGATGCTGACATGGAGTATGATTT
>JBLHUR010000183.1:0-11566 GCA_047629805.1 Akkermansiaceae bacterium
GTTCCTCGTAGGTCACGCCCAGACTCAACATGCGCTCAGGATCAGGTTGAATTTGAATCTGGCGAATCCCACCGCCCATCGGGAGGACTTCCGCAATTCCGGCAATCGACTGCAAGCGACGTCCCACCACCCAATCAGCTTGAGTCCGCAGCTCCTGAGGAGAGGTTTTTTCAGAAGGATCAATCACCGCGACCAGCATGATATTCCCCATCAAGGAGGTCGCCGGAGTCATGTAAGGCGTCACTCCTTCAGGTAGTTCGATGGCACCGAGACGCTCCTGCACAAACTGCCGAGCTTGATAAATATCAGTCCCCCAATCGAACTCCACAAAGGTGATACTGAGTCCGATATCACTGATGGTCCGAAGGCGATTCAAGCCATTGACCCCCATCAATCCCTGTTCCAGGGGGATCGTGACGCGGGCCTCGACCTCCTCGGGTGAGAGCCCAGGCGACTCGGTCAGAATGGTGACGGTAGGGTTCGTGAGATCGGGCAGGACATCGACCGGAAGCGAGCGCACCTGTTGATACCCCAAACCAAGGACAATGAGAGCCAACCCTATGATGAGGGCACGCTGCGCGAGGGAAAATTGAATGAGCTTGTTCAGCATCGGAGTGATCGCTTAGCGCGAATTGCGGAGTTGGCGTTCGAGCGAGAATTGGCGAATTCCTGAGAGAACAAGAAGAGCGCCAAGGATCACGCAGATCATGACAAGAAACTTGTTGATCGGTCCGGCGTCGACTCCGTGCCCATGATCATCGTCAGTGGGAGCTCCTTTCTTTTGGCCATCACTGATTTCACTTCCGTCTTCGTTGTGTTCGTGGCCGTGCGCGGCATCTAAGGCTTCCTTCAGCGAGAGATTTCCGCCGCCGGCAAAGCCGAGCAGATACGCACCTTGGGTGACGACATCGACTCCGCCGTAAAGCCCCTCTTTGATTTCAATGAAGCGATCATTTTGCTCACCGGTCACGACGGGTGCCTTGATGAAGGAATTGGGCAGGTCAAAATCCTGCACATAGACCACGCGGTTTGCCAGGTCGCCCTGCACCGCCTCGATTGGGACAACGGTGATGTCTTCTCGAACCGAGGTGATGATGGAAAACTCGGAACGCATTCCAGGGCGGAGTTTAAGATCGGGGTTCTGAATCAGGAAAATGGCATCAAAGGTTCCCGAAGATGGATCGGCCTCAGTCCCGAAGCGAACAAGCTTTCCTTCGATTGTCTCACCCTTCAGTGCCGGGATTTGAATGCGAGCCTTGGTCCCGATATCGAGCTTGCCCGCCTCCTGCTGAGGCACCCGGGCAATCGCCCAAAGTTGCGAAAGATCGAGAATATCGAGGAGCTCTTTCGAAGGATCAACGGGCTCACCAAGGCGCACATGACTCTCCGCAATGATCCCGGAAGCGGGAGCCTTGAGGGTGATGATCGGCCCACCGGGCTGGCGGCTTTCGACTTTTAAAATCTCATCGCCCTCGCTCACCCGGTCTCCCGCGATGACTTTCAGGTCGACGACCCGCCCGGCAATACGGCTCGAAACGACACTATGATTGCTCGGGATTTCCTGAAGAGCTCCAATCGCAAAGAAAGTGTGCTCGAAGGTCATCTCGGTCGCCATGAAGGTCTTGATCCCAAGATTCTTCATCGAGGTTTGGTCAAGGTTTACGCGCTCCTCTTCGGCCCTTAAAAGACCGAGGGAAGCGAGGAGGAGAAGAGGGATTTTCATTGAGAGGTAGCGGTGAGGTAGTTTGCGAAAGCGAGATGAAAGTCGCGCACGGCTTCGAGATAAGAGGTTTCGAGACCCAGTTTTTGTTCCTTGGCGAGAAGAACTTCGCGAAGAGCGACCTGACCCTTCGCGCGGGCCTCCTCCGTTTTTTTGATTTGTTCATCGGCCAGCGGAAGAAGCCGGGATTTTATCTGCTCGGCGAGACTTTGCCATTCTTTCATCTCGGCGTAAGCGGCATGAGCCTCGGCATTGGCGATGCGCTCTAATGCCAGCGATCCGATCGCAAGACGGTTCGCTCGCGCCTCGGATTCGATGATCTCGCCAACCGCCCCAGGGTTTTCACCAAGGGGGATTTTAAAGCGCAGCCCGAAGATTTGCTCAAACTCGAATCCCTCAGGCTCATCCCTTTCGCGGCCAGCTCCAGCAAAAACCCCAGCCTCAATATCATCGAGACGTTTCGAGCGAGCCAAGTCCGCTGCCGAGTCCGCACTCCGGGCCCGAAGACGAGCCGCCTCCAGATCGGGACGCCGGTAGCTTGTGACATTCATCATCGGCATCTTGGGCTCGGGAAGAGACCCCTTGACCGTGAGCTTCCCTTCCGGCTTCATCCCTAAAAGTGGCTTGATCTTCGTGATCGCCAGAAACTCTTTAATCTCGATTTGCTTGGCCTGATTGCTCAATCGAGTCGCCTCCAAAAGCGCCACCCCGGCATCAAGCGGCGATGCCTCCCCTTTCGCCGCAGCCTGCTCGATGAACTCGGTGAGCTTTCGGGCATTCGCTTCTTGATCCGCAATGAGCGCCTTCTTTTGGCGCAGAGCGAGGATATCTACCAAAGCGACACGCGCTTGCCCGACGAGAAGTCGCTCGGCATCACGCACCTCCGCTTGAGCCGCTTGAATAAGAATTTGCGAGACCCGCTTCTCGATCAGGAGGCGATTGGTGCGTGGGTATTTTTTCGAAATCCCCACCGTCAGCATGAAGTCGTGAAAGCGCCGACTGGTTTCAAATGCCACCTCAAGTTCGGGGTTGCTCGCCAGCCCCGCTCCCTTGAGTTTACCTCGGGCTTCCGCCACCAATTGACGGGCCGCAGCCAGACTCAGGTTATTTTCACGAAGCTGCCCTGGAAGGCTATCGAGCGAAACCGCCAACGATTCGGGAGAAGTCGGAATACTCGTCTTCAAAGCCGCTGCCACCTCCACAGGAGGCCGCACTTGCACGATGGGAAAGAGGGTCGATGCGTCATCTGCGCAGGACCAAAGAATGAATGGGAAAGATAAAAGAGTTCGTTTCATGGCTCAAAGGGGCCGGAGTTCAAAAAAGGAGAAAACGGGACCACAATTTGGTCACGTAAAGCTACGCTCAAAGCGGAAGCAACCGCCGAGCAAGAAACAAAATTAAACTCTCAAGGCCGCATCACGCCGAAAAATCGGGACATCAGGCGGAGGAGGATCAGGTAGTCCCATCAAGCAGACATAAGCCCGCTCCTCAAAGAAAAGTGGACGTGAAACAAACTCGAAGTCTTCCGCCACCAGCACCGGAGGAGCAAGCGCACTCAGAGGACTCCATTGAAAGTCACCCGGGTCAACTGTCACAAAGTCATGCTCTTCTTCGCATGGAATTTGAACAGGTGGAGCTTCATGTTCGCAGCCGTGGTCGCAGGAGAAACCAACAAGATGAGTCCCCACAAAAACCTCATTTTCCGCTGCACAATATCCAAGGACAGGCGACTGCAGGCCGATGAACAAAATCATGACCGAGAGAAAAAATAAAGCTGACAGCCTTCTCAACACTGAATAGATTTTAACAGTTCTTCCCAATTCGTCAACCCACTCAATTTGTCGCTCCCTTTTAAGATCTCGGTTGCAGCTGTTTCTATCCGCGACACAATCGCCCCATGACCTTCGACATGGAAACACTCCCTCCCGGCGACCGCTACCGCATCCTGGCCTCACTCGTCACCCCGCGCCCCATCGCCTGGATCACCACCCAAGACCGCGACGGCCACCTCAACGCCGCCCCATTCTCCTTTTTCAATGTCTTCGGCGCCAATCCCCCCATCGTCGCCTTCGCCCCCGGAAACAAAGACCGCCAAACCCCAAAAGACACCGCCCGCAACATTCGCGAAACCCAAGAATTCGTCGTCCACATGATCGATGAACCCCTCGGCCAAATCATGGTCGCCACCTCCGCCACCCTCCCTCATGGCGAAAGCGAACTCGACCTCCACAAGCTCACCACCCTCCCCTCCGAAAAGATTTCCGTCCCCCGCATCTCAGAAGCCCCCGTCGCCCTCGAATGCACCGAACACTCCACCATCGAAATCGGTAGCAACCGCCTCATCATCGGCATCGTCCACTCCCTCCACGTCCGCGACGGCCTCATGGATGAGAAAGGCTACCTCCAACCCAACCAATACCACCCACTCGCACGAATGGCCTCCCCCGACTGGTATTCCCGCACCTCCGATCAGTTCGAAATCCCCCGCCCCGATTGAACAAAAAATACGCGACCTCCCCGGAATGGAAAGTCGTGCTTTGTAAAACAATCAGTTGGACTATCGCAACTTCAACATCGACACTCGTTCGCTGACATTCCAGTCCTGCACGATGATGTTCCCATCAGCATCCCAACTCAAGCCGTGGGGAGCTGTGAAAAGGCCGTCAAAAAGCTTTTCTTCAGGAACAGGCTTCGACGCCCACCCCCTTGAAATCCAGATCAAGACCATGATGGACCAGGCGGCGACCCTCACGATCGCACACCAACAACAGAGGCTCCTTGCCCCGGGTATCTAGCGTGACTCCGTGACAAGTCGAGAACTGCCCCTCGCCATTACCCTTACCACCAACCGTCTGCAGGAGCTTGCCCGTGGCATCGAACTTATGGATCAAGTTCGACCCATAACCACACATCCCATGAAAGTTTCCCGTCATAAGTTCCATGGGATAAGAGGAATTCTACAAGTTGCTCCGGTCAACCCCACGAACCCAAATCATTCTTCAGATGCCATCTCCATGTCAATCATCCTCTCGCTCGAAAACAATGCCCCATCATTGAACTTGTCCCTCTCGTTCATGTTCGCAATGGTCGCTCCCGTAAAGGTCACCACAGACAGAGCAACTCATGCACCAAATTAAATCCCCCCTCAACCAAGTTTCGTGTATTTCGCGGTTGAAAAAAACCTCAACCAAGCCCCTCAAATCATGCTCCTCTCCTACTCCACTCGCGGCCTCTCCACCTCGGAACCCCTCCTCTTCCTCCACGGTCTCGGCGCCGGGAAAAAACAAAGCACCTCCGGCCTCCCCCACCTCGAAAACACCCACCTCATCGCCCCCGATCTCCCCGGCCACGGCGACTCCACCTCCTTCGACCCCGCCACCTACTCATTCGACTCCTTCGCCGACCACGTCATTGCTTTAATGGATCACCTCGGACTCGAAAAATGCCACCTCGGCGGCCTCTCCATGGGCTCCGGCATCACCCTCAACATCGCCCTCCGCTACCCCGACCGCTTTAAAAAACTCATCCTCCTCCGCCCCTCCTGGCTCGATTCTCCACAACCCGCCCACCTCAAACTCGTTGCCGACGCCGGCGAAATGCCCCAAGCCGAATTCGAAGCCCTCCCTCAATTCCAAATTCTCCTAGCGCACAACCCACCCGTCGCCAACTCCATCACCGGCGTCTACCAAAGACCCGACAACGCCGTCCTCTCCCGCATGTGGAACTCCGCCCCCTTCCACTCCCTCTCTGACTTAAAAAACATCACCGCTCCCGCCCTCGTCATGTCCAGCCCCCGCGATGATCTCCACCCCGAATCCGTCGCATCCGCCATTGCCAATTCCCTCCCAAACTCTCAGCTTACCACTCTTCCGGCCCGCTACCACGAGCCCGAAGCCTACCAAAAATCTCTCAATCAACACCTCAACCAGTTCCTAAATTCATGATCACAAAACGTCTCACCACCCAACAAATCCTCGCCAACCTCCAGGCCAAAGTCGAGGCCCGCATTCCCATCATGATCTCCTCTGCGGGATCCGGGCTCGTCGCCAAACTTCTCGAACGCGAAGGCACCGACTGCATCAACACCTTCTCCGGAGCCCGCCTCCGCTCAAACGGCATGGGAACCATGGCCATGATGTGGCCCATCCTCGACTCCAACACACAGACCCTCACCTACACCCGCGAAGACATCATGCCCGCCCTCGAAGGAAAAGCCTTCGTCTGCGCCTGCCTCAACGCCAACGACCCCCTCAAGGACATGCGCATGGTCCTCCAAGAATGCAAAAACATGGGCGTCCAATCCGTCTCCAACATCGGCCCCTCGATTTCCTACATCGACCACGACTCCGAGATCTTCAAAGTCATGACCTCCGCCGGTATCACCCTCCAAAACGAGATCGACATGCTCATCCTCGCCAAAGAAGAAATGGACATGGTCTCCGTCGGACTCGCCTTCACGGAAGAAGACTCCTACGACATCTGCAAGCAAGCCAAGCCCCACATCTTCTGCTACCACGCCGGAACGACGAAAGGCGGCATCAAAGGCTACGACAACGGTATGACCATCGAGGAAACCGCCAAGCAGACTGAAAAAGTCTACCAAAAGTGCCGCGAGCTCAGCCCCGATACCCTCCTCGTCGCCCACGGCGCCGCCATGGAGACCCCCTCCGACGCCCAATACATGCTCAACCACACCAGCGGCCACGGCTTCTGGACCGGCTCCTCCACCGAGCGCCTCCCCATCGAACGCGCCGTCACCGCCGCCGCCACCGAATTCCGCGACCTCACCTTTAATAAGTAAGACCAACGCTCATTCCAAAACCCCGGGCCAAGACCCCGGGGTTTTTTAATATGGTGCATGGACATTCCAATCCGTTCTTCGCCCTCTCATCCAGCTCCTCAAGCGGAAGCCTCTCAAAACCGATCACTCCAGAGAGACCGCCTCGCCCCCCGCACGGGCCGACCTCAAGACCGCATCCATCACTTTTTGCGTAAGCATACTGATCTCTGGCCAAGAAGAATCGACCTTCCCACCAAGAACCAGTTCTCCGAACTTCCGAAAAAGGAGCGTTTCTTGCGAGCCTTCGGCATTGGTGGACTTACCGGGGATCGTCACCTCCCGACGCGTCGCCGTGGTCGAGTAGTTGCACCCTTCATTTAAGGAGCCCAGCTGAGTGAGGCGAAAGCTCGTCTCGGGACCCTCGATCGGCTGCACAAAATCATCAAGACTCAACGCCCCCTTCGTCCCGGAAATTCGGCAAGTCTGCTCAAGCGAACTCGTGAACGAACAGTGGAAAGACGCGCTCCGATCATCACTGAAGGAGAGATCCCCCCGAAGTTCCACCGGGACTCCATTCTTCTCTTCGAGCATGAAGGCGCGGACCTTTTCAGGCAGGGCATTTTGGAAACAAGACAGCGTCATCCGCAGGCAATACCAGCCAAGGTCTCCAAGGCACCCCGCCGGCTCGAGTCGGGAATCAAGGCGAATATTACCCTCGAACTCCTCATCCCCAAGGAAGGAAAAGCAGTTTTCAATTCTCCGCAATTTCCCCAGCTCATCGCCTTTCTCAAGGACCTCCAGGATTCTTGCAAGGCGCTCATTGTGCATGAACATCACCCCATCCATAAACTGCACCCCATTGGCCTCGCAGGCTGCGATCATTTCGCCAAGATCCTCCAGCGAGATCGCACAGGGCTTTTCGCACAAAACGTGCTTCCCCGCCTCGGCTGCGCGGATCACCCACTCCTTCCGCAGCCCGGTCGGCAGTGGAATATAAACGGCATCGATCTCAGGATCGGAAAGAATCTCCTCATAACCACCAACCGCCAGCGGCGCGTCCTCGAAGGGAACCGAAGCTTGGCAGCGTTCGATAAAGGTCTGCGCCTTGGCAATATCGCGACTCCCCACCGACTTCAGCACTCCATTTCCCGATCGCCTAACCGAGGCCCAATTCTTCTCTGCTATTCCGGCGGCACCTAGAAATCCCCAAGTCACTTTCTCATTCATAGCCAAAGCATCTTCCCTCAAGCCGGAAATGACAAGCTTCACTCGGAGGCGCTTGGAAGAACCGGGCTCACTCACCGCGTGGTTCAATCACAAAGAAGAAAACACCCAGGCCCCGAACTCCATCTTGGAGTATCTCAAAAAGGATGACAGCAAGGTGAAGGCCCGCCGTTCACTCAACCCCTTTTTGGTAACGGGTCACTCGAAGCTCTTCGTCATCAACAAATCAACTGCCTTCCTCGCCCGCATAAATATCGGCGACGAATCCCATCACAAATGGCACGACATGAATCAAAATGAGCACGAAAAGGGTCTCCCTCCAAAACGCCTACTTCAGCTCCGCCCCCATCATAGAGGAAATGTTCGCAGATCAGCTCTCGGAAAACACTCCTCAAAAATTACCCCTTCCAAAAGGCCACGCCTCAGACAGAATTACCCCTCATGAGCAAAATCCTCCTCGTTTTTCTAGTCACCGCCCTCGTCGCCCGCGCTGTCGACAAGCCCAACTTCATCATCATCTTCACCGATGACCAAGGCTACGGCGACCTCGGCTGCTTCGGCTCCACCAAAATCAAAACACCTCACATCGACCGTCTCGCCAAAGAAGGGCGTAAGTTCACCAACTTCATGGTCGCCTCCCCCGTCTGTTCACCCTCCCGCGCCGCCCTCCTCACCGGCTGCTACCCCAAGCGCGTCAGCATGCACCAGCACGTCCTTTTCCCCTCTTCCAAGAAGGGCCTCAATCCCACCGAGCACACCATCGCCGATCATCTCAAAGGTCAGGGCTACGCCACCGCTTGTTTTGGAAAATGGCACCTCGGCCACCATCCCGAAACCCTCCCGACCAGCAACGGCTTCGATACCTACTTCGGCATCCCCTACTCCAACGACATGAACCACCCCGATAACAAGGGAAAACCAAAAGGTGGTCACGGCGGCATGGACGCCCTCTGGGCCGATCCCGAATCCACTCTCACCAAGTGGAAGACCCCGCTCATGGAAGACAAAAAAATCATCGAAGTCCCCGTCGACCAACGCACTATCACCCGCCGCTACACCAACAAGTCTCTCCAGTTCATCAAAGCCAATAAGGAAAAGCCCTTCTTCCTCTACCTCCCCCACTCCATGCCCCACATCCCGCTCTACGTCCCCGATGACGTCCGCGATCCCGACCCCCAAAACGCCTACACCAACGTCATCGAACACATCGACGCCGAAGTCGGCCGCATCGCTGACCTCCTCCGCGAATTAAAACTCGATCAAACCACCTATCTCATCTTCACCACCGACAACGGCCCTTGGCTGCAGTTCAAACACCACGGCGGCTCCGCCGGCCCCCTCCGCGAAGGAAAAGGAACGACCTTCGAAGGTGGCCAACGCGTCCCCTGCGTCATGTGGGCCCCCGGCCGCATCCCTGCCGACACCACCTGTGATGCCCTCTGTGGCACCATCGACCTCCTCCCAACCATCGCCGCCCTCACCAAAACGCCTCTCCCCAAGGAAAAGAAAATCGACGGCCTCAACATCTCCACCCTCCTCACCGGCTCCCACAAAAGCCCCCGCAACGAGTTCATCTACTACACCTCACAAGGAGCCCTCGAAGGACTCCGCCAAGGCAAATACAAACTCCTCATCAAAAAAGGGCGCGCTCGTAAAAATAAACCCGCGCCACAGAAACAAGTCCTCCTCTTCGACCTCGACAACGACCTCGCCGAGAAAACCAACCTCGCCGAAAAACACCCCGAAATCGTCGCCAAACTCGGAATCCGCATGAAACAACTCGACGCCGAAATCACCAAAAACCAGCGCCAGCCCTGGCTCAAAAACTAGAGGGTATTATTAACCAAGTCTCCCCAGCCAAGCCCTCACCGCCGCCGCTTCCCTCAAAACCGGAAACTTCACCACCTTTCAAGTCCTCCACTTTAAGAACACCGTCAAAACCTCCACCATCGCCCTTGCGGTCATTGCAGTCTGCGCGATTCCAGTCGGCCTCCAGCACGCCTCGGCGGTGAAATTACGCAAGGTCCTTACACAATGGCGTCACTCCGACTCCAAGGCAACAAGCGCTTGGATTGAGGAAACGGAAAAAAGAAGCCGTTGCGCGCCGTTCCCCCTACTTCTTCACTTCCCGGATCTTAATGTTCCGGAACGACACCACGTTCCCGTGGTCTTGCAGGCAAAGATGACCCTTGGTCGCTTTTCCAAAGTTCTTAAACTTGCTGAACTTGGAAGCCGCCACTTTCTTGTCCCAATCCTCCGAGCCCTTCACATACTCGACATACTTCGTTCCATTCATCCACTGCACGCACTTTTCAGGTGTAATCAGGACTCGAAGGGTATTCCACTCTCCAGCGGGCTTCGTCGTATCCACTCCCTTCGCAGGCGCGTAAAGCTGGTAGAGCCATCCCGCTTTCTGCGGATCATGACCATCGACATTGTCCTGAATCTGGATCTCGGGACCGGTGCGCCAAGGCGTCGACTCCGTTTCCTTCACGTGAAACATGAGTCCGGAATTCCCGCCCTTTGAAATCTTGTAATCGACCGTGAAATCGAAGCCCTCATATTCCTTCTTCGTGATAATGTCGCCGCCCCCTTTACCGGTCAGGGTCAGCAATCCACCTTTCACCTCCCACTTCGGAGATACGCCCTCCTTCTTATAATTTCGAAAATGCTCCGTCGATTTGCCGTCAAAGAGGAGCGTCCAACCCGCCTTTTGTTCGGCGTCGGTCAGTTTGTTTTGCTCCTGAGTTTGGTCGGCAGCAAGTGGAAGAGTCAGTAGAAGAAGAGCGAGTGCTTTCATGCCGACCAGCATGAAGATCTCCCGACCGGTGTGTCGAGAGGAATTCGCAACCCGTTGGGGATCATGTCAGACTATCCCCCTGGCTGAACTTCCACGCGGAAGAACGCTTTTTCAAGATTGGCCAGTTCGGTCTCCGAAAGGTCAAAAACGACCGTGGTGCGCTTTCCTTCGGCAGCCGGGATTCCGTCGTCAAGATCCGCGTCCCAGTCGAGCAAGTCGGTGGAGTATTTCACAGCATAGGTCGCTCCCGGACTTGAGTTCCAAGTCAGAGACAAGCGGTTTGACCCCGGGTTAAAGACGATCTCCGTGATCGTAAATCCGGATCCACCACCAAGAACTCCATTAATCGAGAGGTTATCGATCGCAGTGTGGTTCCCCGTCTCGTCATCTCCGGCATAGTCCCCTCCCTTTATCCCCAAAGTATAAGTGCCCGGCGCCGTTAGTGGAACAGGCGCTTCGAAGGTGGCGGTGACTGAGGGGACCCCCACTCCCGTCCCCGAAACTGGATCAAGAACATCGACTGAAGCAACGGGATTCCCCGAAGGATCGAGGATGGTGAGGGTAAAATCAGATCGCCGGTTCACATTCTGAACCTGCCCACCACTAATCGCCCAATAATCAAAAGTAATATCGGTTACAGTCACGGAACTTCCGGGCAGGATCGTCAGGCTGACTGAGGTCGTCCAAAATGTGTTCCCATTCCCAGTATTGATCCCAGGAGCGAAGAGGTCTTGCACATCAGGCTGGGCATCAAACAAGCGCAGTCCATTCCCATCCGCGTTAAGAGAAGTCATATTGCCTGGGTCCTGAACCCCATTGATGGTCCAGTTCAATCCCGTTGCGGTATCCTCAGGCACATTGACCTCAGTGAGGGTACGTCCATCGAAATTGGTGGCAGCAATGACCTCGGCTCTGATAAAAGTCACGGAAGCGAGTTGTGCGGCGGCGGCAGCGATGAAGAGTCTTTTCGTATTGTTCATAGGTGATGGCCTGGAGGCCGGTTAGAGGTGAGCACAGATGGACACGGCAAATTAAGATGCCC
>JBLHUR010000184.1:0-11557 GCA_047629805.1 Akkermansiaceae bacterium
CGGACGGTGCTTGGCGATCAAATCTTCCAATTTCGGGACTCTTCGTGACGAAGGCCGGTGCCCCTTCCTCATGCCGTAGACGTCCTTGATCACCTCTGGTGCCTTTCCGACGGAACTGCCCTCAATACTCCAATAGCCACACCGGGTCTTGGTTGTGGCATAGGGCTTTTTTTTGAGCCAACTCAGCGGGTTCGCCCCGCAAGCCATGTAGGTGTTGACCGAGGCCACTCCCGGCATTTTCCGGAGGCGGGAGTCCAAACGCTCGCCGAATCCCGCGAGACTCATCGAATCACCGAGAATTAAAATTTTCACCCCCACGTTAACGGGCGGCATCTTTGTTGCGGCTTCGGGACTCTCGCCCTCCCCTCCCTTCGTCGCCGCAGCTAGTGCTCCCAGCGGGTCCGTTCCCTCATTCGGGAGGGAAATATCTTCTACAGGATCACTGACAGATTCCTCCAGCTCGTTCAATTGAACCTGAGCATCACAGCAAACTGTATCCGAAACATCTAACGGGCGAATCAGCTCCGCAGAAATCCTCCCTGATAATAAAAATATCACAAGCAAGATGAAAATCGAAAACAACCGACGAGTGACAACAGCTGCTGAAAATTTGCTCGTTGGCTCGTTGGCTTGGGGACGCCGTTGGAAGGGTCGGAGAGGCAAGAAAGGGGGGAAGAGCAGGGGAACGCGGTGTTTCGTCGATCCAGCGGGCGATGCATCGGCAAGAAAAATCCCGGGAGGTGGTCGACCTATGACTGCATCAAGGAAATTTGGATGGAAATCTACAGGGATAAAAACCATATTTTGAAAGCATGACTTTCTGATCTGTGTTGCCAAGAATTTTTTAGCCGAATATTCCCAGGGCGATCAGGCCATCTTGAGGTGGCAGCCAGGATCTTCGGGCCGTCGAACAACTCGCGATCGCTCGCTCCGGCAATCCCCGCCAAGCCCAAAAGCTCGTTCACAAGATGCTCGATAAAACCCAACACTTGCTCCGCAACAAAGCAACTTGGAGTGCCGTCAAAGTGATCGCCGCCGAACTCATCGAACACGAATCGATCAGCGGACGGGCAGCCAAACACCACCTCACCCTCGCCCAGAATCTAAAGTCAGACGGATGAAGGCGCGTTCGACTTTCAGTAGGCCTGGGACATCCTTCCCTCCCTTCAATTTACGGTCCGGTTTTCAAACTCTCTCACTTTAGACGCGGGCCGTAATGTGGCGGACTTTGTCCCTGCTCCTAGCAGCCAAGATCGGGAGCGGAGCCGGTGAAGTTGTCGCTCACTTGCATGATCATGACTCCGGCATCAACGCACTTTGCCTGCGGCTTCACCTGCAGGACGTAGTTCTTCGGACCGTAAGTCTTCCCCCTCTTCAGGCCGATCCGCCCTCCGGAAAATATCGTAATCCACTTCAAGTCCGTGCTCCTCGTAGCCCGTCGCTTTATGAAAGGCTTCCAGCGTTTGGTAGCGGCCGGTTTTTCGTTGGGGGTCTCTCCACTTGAGGAATTGCTCCTTCGAGTTCCGGCGGCAGCCGTTGTAGTCCAGCGTCGAGTAGGCCGTGACGGTCCCGGTCTCCATCGCGTAGCCGCGCCCGCCCATAAAGAGGTTGTTCCAAAAATGCCCGTTCTGCCAGATCGACGGAGGCGTAAACCCCTTCTGTGCGCAGCACAGAGTGTTGTTGTAAGCCAGGACCCCGGCAGGATAATTATTGAGTTTGAGGTTGAGAGCGCTCTTGGGAGAGGCGTGGATTGTCTTCCCTCCTTCGCTTGCCTGCGGTTCGCTGCGCGTGGAGACCTCGATGATCTTAGGCTCAGCCGGGCTTCCTCCGTCGGGATCGACCATCGTGAACCGGATCTCGTAAGAGGTTCCGGGCTGAAGAAATAACACGCTTCCGGCAAAGAGGTTTCCGGTACGATACGGGCCGTAGTCCTGGTTCGCGATCTCCTGAAACACGCGAAGCAGGTTCATCCCCCGAGACCAATTTTTGTCACCGGTTTTACGAGAGTCGACGCTCACGCTTGCGTTCCGATTATGATCCCCGCTGACATACCAACGAAACCCCAGATTCTCTAAAGTGTGAGGATCCACCATGAAGCGCCCGGGGACGATATCGTCCCGTGCCGGACCTGGCACAGAACCTTTGATCGGATCCCTTGACTTGCCGACCAGCACCGGTTCCGCCGCCGCAGCGAGACCGAGCAGCCAAAGACTCAGGATTCCAACACTCGCTGCGAGAAGCAGCTTGGTCGCTTTACGGCCATGGGATAATGGAACGTTCTTCGAAAAGGAAATAGCAATCCGTCATTTTATCCCCCCTTGAATGAAAAGCGACAAAGATATCTAAATCCTACCGAGAGACTCGTGACTCCTCGAAAACCCGTTGCTTCCCAACGGCGGTAAAAGGGCTTGTCCACACTGGAACCACTGGACACTTTTCAAAGGATGAAACTGGTTTTCCTCTTTGCCTTCTCCCTCCTACTTCTCACGCCCCTTCTCTGGGGTCAAGAGATCGACATTAAAAAACTTGATCCGAAGATGACCCGGGAGAAAGCGGATGAAAAAGGCATTGCTTGGTTCGATCCGCGAACTCCGCCATTCCGACTCGTCGGCTTCCCTTGGATCGGCAATGACAAGGTCTACCGGAGACTGCCGGTAAAACCGCAATGGAAGATTCGTGGCCCCGTCGACCGCCTCGCGAACTCGACTGCGGGCGGCCAAATCCACTTCCAATCTGATAGTCCCAAAATTCTGCTCCGCGTGAAATTATTGAAAGCCTCTGGGATGTATCATATGCCCGCAACCGGGCAGAGCGGCTTCGATCTCTATCTTGGTCAAGCAGGGAAACAACGCTACTTGAGCACCACCAAATTTGCCACGACCGCGAAGGCCTTCGAAGCAACGCTCTTCAACGGAGCGAACGCCGGAGAATCGATCAGGGAAACCCTCGCTCCCTTTATCGAAATCCCGCGCACCGCAGACCAGGAAATCCCGAAGGCCATCAACCTCGACCAACTCTTCGGATCCTGGGCAAGGCAAACCGGAGCTGACGTAATGGAGAGCAACTTAGCACTCCGTCACCCGGCCCTCCATATGGGCACCTTCGCCGAGCCTGAATTCGAGTTCCATCAAGCGGAACCTCGCGTCGCAAAGAGAGCATAGACTCTGATGTATCCGTTCGTCCTATCCCGTCTCGCTGACAACAGCCTTCCACCATTTACAAGCTGCAGCCTGTCGAAAGAGCATGGCAAACCGACCATGATGTTCGCCACCCGGGAGGGCGGGATTGGAGTCATGCAATTCCTGGAAGAAACCAAGAACCCCGCTGGCATAAAGATCCGCTACATGCTCCTTGATCACTAGATTCGAGCGCTGAATTCCACTCCAAACTACAGCCAGCCGAGTTTCACCGAAACCTTCCAGACACCGCCGGCAGACAAGCAGTCTTTGTTACCCTGGTGACTTCAACCTGAAAGCTCAAAGAATACAGCTTGATCAATGCGACTCAACCTACCGCGATCGACGATTCTTCAATCTCCCATTGATGGTAAGCGTCGGCATAGGCGGCACATCGATCAACGAGATCTTCATGCACCCCATCGCCAGCGAGCTTTCCCTTTTCAAGAAAGAGGATGCGCGGTGCCTGACGCAGTAAATCAATCCGGTGGGTCACTAACACAGTCGTTCCCTCCCCCTCTCTCTTCCGTGACAAAATTGCATCATGAATCAAAGCCTCACTCTCAGGCTCAACCGAAGCCGTTGGCTCATCCAGGAGAAGGATCCGGGGAACCGTCAAAAAGGCCCGCGCAAGACTGAGCCTCTGCCGCTGACCGCCGGAAAGTTTCACCCCATTTTGACCGACTTGCGTCTCATAACCCTGTGGCATGGCGAGGATGAAATCGTGGGCATTGGCCGACTCCGCAGCAGAGATAATTTCGTCCTCGCTCGCCCCAGGCCGCCCGTAACTTAGATTCTCCCGAATCGTCCCATCGAACAAATAATTATCCTGTCCCACGTAGCCGGTCTCCTTTCGAAGAGAGACAAGCGTGACCCCCCTGATGTCACGTCCATCAATCGCTACCGATCCCTTATCGACGTCGTAGAAGCGGGGAATCAAGTTCAGAAGAGTGCTCTTGCCTGAACCACTCCCACCTGCCACCGCCACAAATTCTCCGGGCTGAATCGAAAAACTAACGCCATTCAAGACCGGCTTTCCCGAGACATAAGAGAACTCGACCTCCGCAAAATCAATCGCTCCTTTCGAGTCTCCCAGAGACTCGGCTCCCTCTCGATCAGCAATCGCAACCGGTTCATCGAGCAGCTCCATGATCCGGGTCGCCGCGGCCCTTGCGCGCTGCAGAATATCGCTGGTCTGGGCAATGGTCCGGATCGGACTCTGCAATCGCCACCAGAATCCGCGATAGGCAATCAGTGCTCCGAGACTGAAGAGATCGCTTCCAGTCATAATCAGCCAAGCTCCCACTCCGAGCATGATGAGATTATTGATAAACCCGAAGATCGAAACGATCGGGAAATAAGTGTTCCGGAGTCGGCTCGCCTTCACACTCGACTCATAAAAACCCTCCGCGGTCTCCTTAAACTCGGCGCTTTCATTCTTCTCGCGACCGAATGATTGCGTCACCAAAATCCCCGCAAGTCGGTCTTGCACAAAAGAACCAATATTCCCGAGCTTTCGCCTCACTCCCGCATAAATCGATTTGACCTTCCGATTGTATTTCCGGATAAAAATGAAGGCAAAAGCAAGCGGCAGGATCGAGGCTCCGCCCACCACCGGACTGATCCAAAGCACCATCCCCGCCACCACAAAAAAGGTCACAATTTCCTCGAGCAAAGAAGTCAGCCCCTGAAGCACCGACTGCTCCATCGCATCAACATCGCTGGTGATGCGAGTGACTAACTCCCCCGTGCTGCGATCTCGATGATAAGCGAGCGATTGTGACTCAAATTTCGAAAAGAGTTCTGCCCGAATGTCGCGAACAAAGGCCTGCCCCGTTTTCTCTAGCAAATAACTTTGAACCGCCCCCGCCCCGAGACCCACCAGATAGGTCAGGAACATCACGACCAGCCAAATCGCGAGAACGTTCGGCGTCAACGTCTTTTCGACAAGGGCATCAGCCACAAATCCCCAAACAAGGGGGTGGAAGTTAATGAACGGAACGGCCAACACCAAAAGCGTCAGCGCCCACACGATGCGCTTCCGGTATGGTTGCAACCGTGACCAGATGCGACTCGCCAATTCGCGGTCAGTCAGGTCGTAGTCGGTTTCCGTTTCTGCCATCTGCCCTACACTACGTGACCCTGCGGAAACGCAACTCACAAAGTTTACAACGAGACTTCGCCCAGCTTCCTCTCCTGCAAGTGCCACAAGCATCGGCCAAGAACGAGATCAGCTTTGGCTGGAGAAAATAGCGATGCCTTGTAATTTAGGAATTAATTCCTAAAACACGAAGCAAATGAGTCAACCATCGCAAGCCGACTCCCATCAAATGCCCTCCTCCCACCCAGCCCCACCCGTCATCATCCTCGTCGAAACCCAAATGGGCGCAAATATCGGGATGTGCGCCCGTGCCATGCTCAATTGCGGCCTCGATCAACTGCGACTGGTCCGCCCGCGCGACGGCTGGCCCAATGAAAGCGCCCGCGCCACCGCCGCCGATGCCGACCGCGTCCTCGATCACGCAAAAGTCTACGACAACATCGACGACGCGATTGGCGATTGCGAACGCGTCTTCGCCGCCACGGCCCGTCAACGCACCCTCAGAATCCCCGGTCTCGACCTTCGCGAAGCAGTCGCAGAACTCGTCAAAGCCACTCCCCCTCCGAAAACCGCCATCCTCTTCGGTCCCGAAGCCTCCGGCCTTGATAATGAAACACTCTCACGCGCCGACCGTCTCATCCACTTCCCAACAAACCCCGATTTCCCATCCCTCAACCTCGCCCAGGCCGTCCTCCTCTTCGGCTGGGAATGGCGGCAAAGCAGCTCTCTCGAATCCGCTCCCATCGTCACCCCGGACCAGCCCGCGACTCGCGAAGAAACCCAGTCTTTCCTCACCCGCCTTGAGCAAGCTCTCGACGACTCCCAATTTTTCCTAAGCCCCGACCGTCGCCCAAATCTGGTCCGAAGCCTCCGCGCCTTCATCACTCGCAGTAACGCCAGCCACGAAGAACTCCGCATGCTCCACGGAGTCTTAACCGCACTGATTAAAAAGTAATCAATCAGCAGGGCTATTCCCTCATCACGAAAAAGCCACTCCCTTCGTAAACGAGGGCGACTCGGGTTCCACCGAAAACCCTTCGTCGAACAAGAAAATCCGATATCGAGCCACCCCTCTTCCCTCCCAACAGTCCCGAGGTAGATTCCATGCTTTGCAAAGACCCCGGCGGGCGCGCTTGCTCCCACCTGCGGCCTCTCCATCAACACACACCTTCTTGAAGCGAGCCATCCAAAGAGTCCCACGTCGCCCATTCTGCTTATTGAACCAACGACTAAACCTCTCCTTCAGCTCCTTCACAAAAAGGCTCACATCGACCGGTCGAACTATTTTGTATGCCTCGCATTTTTTCAATTCACCTTACTGAATCCAGGAGATCATCTCCTTTCCATCCGAAATGATTTCAGCATAAATCGCCTTCCTCGGTGACTTCTCGTTGCCTGCGGCGACTGAAAATTCTAACGATATTATCGACCGGGTTGCTTGGGATCAGAAGTGGTCGACCAATAAATTCATTTTCGCGTTTTAGTTTGCATGTCTTTCTTTTCGTGTTTTATTTTTCGTGAGAAAGGAAAAAAACTCACCTAATGAAAAGATTCCAAAACATCCTCGCCATTCTCCCTGAAAACAACCCTGAAAAAGACGTCCTAGCGTGGGCAGGAGCCGTCACCAAAGCCGCTTCGGCTCACAAGGTCACGGTCTTGCGCACCTTCGAACCGATTTTACAGGAATACCCCGACCCAAATCCGAATGTTCCAAGCCTTGAGGACGAACGGACTGCCTTAACCGATAGGGTTTCACCTCTCTTCCCCAATCTCGATCTTACCGTGAAAGTAGAAATCGAGAGCCTCCTCCCTGCAATCCTTCATGAACTCTCAGGTGGAGATTACGATCTCGTTATCATCCCGCTCACTGATGCCGAGAACCGGAACGTCGTGTTGAGGCTGACGCGAAAAAGTCCGGCAGGAGTTTTAGCCGTGCCAAAGGGAAGCAAAGCTCCACCGTCAAGTATTCTGATCGGCGTTGACCATTCCGATCTCTCTCCTCTCGCGCTGGAATGGGCCGAAGCCTTTGCCTCGCTCTCAGAAGGCGAGTCTACCCGACTGGAAGCCGTGAACACCTTCAACGTCCCCTATTCCTCACGAGAGACCTGCGGGATGCCCCCCCAACAACTCAAGGACCACGTTGAAAGACTCGCGACCCGTCAGCTCAACGAATTTTTAGAAGACACTGCCAAAGAGCCCAAGCGCTGGATTCAAAATCTAGCTGAATCCAACATGCCCGGAAGCTTTATGTCTGAGCGAGCGAACAAGTCCCACTCTGGCCTCTTGGTGATAGGGAGCCACGGAAGGAACGTCTTTAAAATTGCGCTTTTAGGAAGTCACGCTGCGGATATCCTTCGCACCTCGGAACGTCCTGTTCTAGTCGCAAAGCAGAAGAACCAGACTCTTGGATTTTTACGCAATCTCCTCGGTCTTTCTGACTGATCGATTCACCCTATTTTCTACCCGGGCTCCCTGCAATCCCCTCAAATACAATCGCTCTATGAAGGGATGAGGACGGGAAGTTTTGCTCAGGAACTGCCCTTTTTGGATATTTGGCGGAGTAGCCCTGCCGCGCGGGACCGTGGCCCCCGGCTGTCCGGCAAAGCGGCCACCGCGGCACGTGGGCAGCGTCCCTGCGCCCCCCTCCCATTCAGTTGATGAGTCGCACACCGAGATGGTAAGACCTCCCCGTCCGTTGGACTTCGTTCCAGGATCATCTTCCGACGCATGGCTCGGGGCAAAGGCGGATCAAGGGTGGCCGATAGAGCTCAGGCAAACGGAATCGACATTCGGAGCGTTGGCAACCCGGCAGCCAAAACCACCGTCCTGTTGGAAAGTTCCGCCCAGCGGAAATCGCGATCCCCGGAATTCCCGTAGATTTAACCAACAATGATTGGCCCGGACGGCCTTGATAAGGTAAACACCGTCGTGACTGCGGCAGAAATAATCCATGGCTGTTATTGATACATTCCTGAAGTTGATGGTCGCGCGAAAGGCGGAAAGGCTGGTCCTCATGCCGGACGAGGTCCCCACCCTGTTCATGGCGGATCAGGCGATTCCGCTCTCGATGCCTACCGTCCCGGCCGACCTGATGAAACGCCTCGCTCTGGAAGTCGTCGGTGGGCAAGGAGCCGAGGAACTTACCGGAGATCAACCCATCGAAGGGAACTATGAATCTGACGACAGAGAGAAGTTTTCCTACCAAGTGAGCCCCCAAGGGGAGGCATGCCGCATCGAGATGGCTTCCCATGTTTCGCGCGAGGTACCGGTTGCCAACCCTACACCCCCTGAATCGACTGCCCCACCACGAGCTACGGAAGAACGAAGGCCGGACGTCGAAGGCTGGATTGCCGGCGACTCACAAGGCCCCCTCTCGGGCACGAGTCCGCCACAACGCGATCCCGACTCCGCAGTGCTCGTTTTTCTTGAGCTAGCTCTCGAGGCCAAGGCCTCCGACATTTTTCTGTCCTCGGGAAAGTCAGCCCAGATGCGGGTGAATGGTGCCATCCGATCTCTCGAGACCTCCGTCATTACCAAGGCCCAGATTCTTCAACTCCTTCCCGAGGCGGAGAGCAAACGCGCATTAGAACGCAGTGGCAGCGTGGATTTCGGAGCCCGTTGGAAAGTCGCCGGGCAAAACTGCCGCTTTCGGATTAATGTCTTCCTCCACTCCAGCGGACTGGCCGCGGCCCTCCGACCAATTCGCTCCCGGATTCCGTCCCTGCGCGAGCTGCAGTTGCCAGAAGACCTCTTGGAACTCACTACTTATCCCAGTGGCCTGGTCCTCGTCACAGGGTCATCCGGATCAGGTAAATCCACCACCCTGGCGGCCTTGGTCGATCACATTAACCAGACCAAGGCGCGCCACATCATCACAATCGAAGATCCCATCGAATTCGAACATCGGGATGCCAAATCGCTCGTGCACCAACGGGAAGTCGGGGCCAATGTAGAGAGCTTCAGCTCCGGCCTGCGCGCCGCCCTACGGGAGAACCCGGACGTCATTATGTTAGGGGAAATGCGGGATCTCCCAACCATCTCAGCTGCCCTCACCGCCGCCGAAACCGGACACCTCGTGCTCTCCACGCTTCACACTGGACATGCCACCGCCGCCGTCAACCGCATCATTGACGTCTACCCTGGCAGCCAACAGGCCCACGTGCGCTTGCAGCTGGCCTCGTCCCTGCGGGCGGTAGTCGCACAGCGCCTCGTCCCGGCGGCCAATCACCACGGCCGCGTTCCTGCCCTTGAGAAACTGATTGTGACTCCAGCTGTCGCAAACTCGATCAAGGATGGAAACGAGCATCACATGCAATCTGCGATACAAACCGGAGCGGCGGAGGGAATGATTACCCTCGAACGCTCTCTCGCTGCCCTCATTGGCGCGGGCAAGATCACCCGCGAGACCGCCTTTCGCTATGCGATTGATCAACAGGCCTTGCAAAAGCTCCTAGAATAATCGCCGTGTCGCTGCTGCAATCACCCCTAACTTCAGGAGATGCATCCAAAACGAAAATCTCTCTCAGTAAATCCACTCCGATTCCGCATGTTCAATCGACAAACCATCTCATCCTGGCTGATCGCAGCCACGCTCGCTTTCTTGCCTTTAAGTTCTCAAGGTCAAACGGAAGTTAGTCACCACTTTGCGAAAAACAATGGGGTGAAGATCCACTACGTTTCGGCTGGCGATAAAAACCCCGGCGCTCCGGTGATCATGATCCACGGGTTTCCTGATTACTGGTATACATGGCGCAAACAGATCGCAGTCCTCGCGAAGACTCGACACGTCTTGGCGATCGATCTGCGCGGATTTAACAAGAGCGACAAACCGAAGGGCGTCGACAACTACGCGATCCCCTTACTGGTCGAAGATGTCACCGCCGTGCTGAAACAGACCGGGAAAAAGAAGGCGGTCATCTGCGGCCATGACTGGGGCGGAATGGTCGCATGGACCTTCGCGATGACCCATCCCGAGCTGACCGAGAAACTCATCGTCCTGAACCTCCCCCACCCGCAAGGGCTCACGCGAGAACTGGCGACCAACCCACAGCAACAAAAAAATTCGGCCTACGCCCGGGAATTTCAAAAACCGGGAGCACACAAAAAACTGACCGCGGAAGGGCTCGCGTCCTGGGTCACCGACGCTGCAGCCAAGGAGAAGTATCTCGAGGCATTCAGGCGCTCGGATTTTGAAGCGATGCTGAACCTCTATAAGAAAAACTATCCGCGCCCACCCTATGAACTGCCGAAAGAAGCAGCAAAGGTCAAGGTCGCCTGCCCTGTCCTTTTAATCCACGGCCTCGACGACAAGGCGCTCCTGGCAGGAGCCCTCAACGATACCTGGAACTGGATCGAGAGCGATCTCACCCTGGTGACGATCCCCGGAGCCGGACATTTCGTCCAACAAGATGCCGCCGATCTCGTGACACGCTCGATGGCTTCCTGGCTGGCTCGCTGAATCCAATTGCCCCCCCTCCCAAATCCATTTTCTCTATAAATTATTTTCTAGTTCATTAGTATCCCCTTACTTATCTCATCCAATTTTAGTTAAAATTAACCCAACGAAGATCACCAAAATTGATGACACTGTCTGGATCTCGAGAACAAAAATCAGCCTGGCATGTTTTTTTTTGCAACCATTGGAGTTGTATTTTTGGTCTTCGGAGGTTTGCGGCGGAATGGTCATTTTAGATCGGTGTAGAAAAGTCCGACTAAAAAATGCAGCTTACCGGGGGCTGTGGCTCGCTGAGGTGGTTTCTGAGAGCACTTTTTTTCCGGGGTTCTTCGGACCTGAAAATCACTTCGAACACATTCAGATAATTCGCAAAACGTCCGAAATAGCCTGCTAAGAGGGCCCAGATTCCGAAAAAAAATTATGGCCCAGATCACTCAGTTAATTACCGAAGCTTCCGCCCTCTTCTTCAAGCCCTTGAAGCAGATTTATTCCGCAACCAAGGCGCAATATCTTTGCCGGACGATCAGCGATCTCGATTTTGCCGCACTGGGAATTTCACGTTGCCTCAGTCACGCCAAGAGCGGGCACGAGTTTCTACAACATCATATTGATCACGGTTGCAAAGGAGTGACGGTCGATCATTTCTTTAAAGTCGAACATTTACGCAATGGGGCGAAGGCCGGACGCAAGGTGCTCTACGCGTGGGACAAGGCTTGTATCGATTACGGGTATTGGGAAACTTTGAAACGTCGGGCGATTTACTTCGTGACCGAGGAGAAGAGCAACAGTGCGGCCAGGCAGATTTCGACTGACATCACGGATCGC
>JBLHUR010000185.1:0-11439 GCA_047629805.1 Akkermansiaceae bacterium
CAAGAGACATGAAAGCTGCACACCACCAAGACACAACCCTCTAATAGTATCAACAATCACCACTCCTTGCTTCTCGTGGTTCAAAATCATATTCCGCTCAAGCTGCCACCTTGAACCTGGCTCGTCAGCCCGCTCAAAGGAAACGGATCGAACATGAACACTATCACCTCCCCCGGTCGACTTGGCGCAGCTCTCCGAGCCTCCCAAACCGCTCACCCCTCCGGCAATTACTCCCGCGCAAGTGCCCACAACCACCCGGGATCACAATCGATCCACGCCATCATTGACCAGCAACCGCACCAATAGATTCACGCTGAATGAATTGCGTCGGAAATTCCGCCCGCTGTGGCTCTCCCTTTCCATCCCCCTCGATCCGTTCCAACAAAAACTCGACCGCTTTGGCCGCTATCTTTTCATGCTGCTGCGCCACTGTGGAGAGCGAGACCTGCAGGAATTCTCCAAGCGGAATCCCATCGATTCCCACCACCGAAACATCCCCGGGAACATTCAATCCCAAGTCCTTCGCCGCACGCATCACCCCAATCGCAGTGAGATCATTCAGCGCCACCACCGCAGTCGGTCGATCCGCTTTTTCTAAAATCTCACGCCCCACCCGCCGCGCCTCAATGATCGATGGACCACAATTCACAACCTCTGACTCAGCATCACCAAATTCCGCAATCACCTTGCTGAAAAAAGCCGGGCGCCCACCAACCCGCTGCCCCTGCGAACGAGCCGCCAAAAAACCAAACCGTCTATGACCCAACTTATAAAGGCACTCCGCCGCCTCTTGCAGTCCCGTCGCAAAGTTCGGCATCACGACATCCACCGGAGAGGCCTGCACCCCTGGCATCGCCAGCGCCACAATCGGAAATCCCAGCTTCGCCTGACTCTCCAAAAACTCACGATGCCCGTCCAAATCACTCACAAAAGCCACCACCCCATCGACATTCCGATGAACCACTTCTTCCAGCAATTTTTTCTCACGCTCCAAATCCGTCTGCCAGTTTTCAATCACCAGGTCGTAGCCCCGTTCCGCAATCTCGTTCCCAAACACGCGCGAAAAATGAGTATAAAAAGGATTCTCTAAATCAGCCACCAACAACCCAATCGCCTTAAAACTTCCCGAACGCAAAGCCACCGCCGCCCGATTCGGACGATATCCCAACTCCTTTGCCGCTGCAAAAACCCGCTCTTCCGTCTCCTTCGAGGCCCAGGAATTTGGACGGCGATTTAGAATCGTCGAAGCCGTATTCACGGCCACACCCGCGCGCTCTGCCACATCCTTAAGTCTCACTTTGCCCCCTGCCATGTGCCTCGACTTTAGTTGTTCGACAAATTTGTGCAACTTCATTGAAAGCCACAAGAAACGTTTCGTGTAATGAGATTGACCAACCGATCGGGGTTCTCAACCCTTCCGCCTCGTTGAATGTGGTATTTCCACCATTTCAAAAATTCTCTAACATCTTATTTCATGTCCGAAGAAGCACCCCCCTCGACGAATGAGTATGAACGGACTCCGGTCCCCGAAAAAGCGCAAAAAGGCCCCGGCAAATTCTGGGGCATGTATGCCGGCGAACACGCCGCTGGAACCGAATTCATGATCGGACCGCTTTTCCTCCTCAACGGCGTCACCCTTCAAAACATCTTCCTCGGCCTCCTCGTCGGCAACATCATGGCCGTCTTGAGCTGGCGTTTTGTCTGCGCTCCCATCGCGACCCAAGCTCGCATGACCCTCTACTTTCACTTGGAAAAAATCGCCGGTTTCAGACTCGTAAAGTTCTACAATCTCGCCAACGGCATCCTCTTCTGCTTCCTCGCCGGTGCCATGATCACGGTCTCGGCAACCGCGGTCGGAATCCCATTCGGCATCGAGATGCCCGGCTTCAATGACGTCCTCCCAAACAGCGTCGCTTTCGTTGCAATCGTCTTAGGAGTAGGCGCTGCCATCGCCCTTGTTGCGGCACGGGGATATGACATGGTCGCCCGCTTCGCGAACGTCGCATCACCCTGGATGGTCCTAGTCTTTCTCGCCTGTGGCTTCGTCGCCCTGAAACAAATCGGAGCCGATAACTGGCAAGGCCTGCAAGAGGTCTGGACCCAGTCAATCACGCTTGCGCAAGGAGACGGCGGTAAAACGACCATGGGCTTCTGGTCGGTTGCCCTCTTTGCTTGGTTCTGTAACTCCGCAATGCACATCGGAATGGCCGATCTCTCCGTCTTCCGCTACGCCAAAAAAGCATCGTCAGGCTGGGCTGCCACCGGCGGCATGTTTGTCGGACACTACATGGCTTGGATCGCCGCCGCTTTTATGCTCGCTGCGCAGATAAAAATGACCGGCAACACGACACCAAACCCCGGCATCATGGCTGCTAACGTCGCGGGCATTGCGGGCATCGTCTGCGTCATCGTCGCCGGTTGGACCACCGCCAACCCCACCATTTACCGCGCCGGACTCGCCTTCCAGGCCATGGTTCCAGGTTCCTCCCGCACCACCATGACGCTCGTCGCCGGTGGAGTCGCCACCATCGCCGGAGTCTTCCCTGCTTTTGCTTTCCAGCTTCTTGATTTCGTAGGATTCTACGGCACCGTTTTGGCCCCCATGGGAGCTGTTATTTTCGCCGACTGGTATTTCGCCCGCAAAGCTGGCTTCCAGCAATTCGCCGCCGAAAAAACAGGACAAGGCCTCAATCCCGCCGTCCTTCTCGCCTGGCTCCTCCCGGTTGCCACCGCCACCTACCTCATCAAATTCGTCGGCATCAGCTCTTGGTTCTGTATCCTCCCCTGCTGGATCGCCACCGCGATTCTTCACGTCATCTTTAGTAAGACCTTCAACAAAACAGCCGCTTAATTCCCACTCAACCCGATTATGAAATTTCTACCCATCATCGCTCTCATCGGCCTCGCCCTGACCATCATTCCGCCATTGCTCCACCTGCTATCGGATCTCTCTCAAAAGGCGACCTTCACCCTCATGGCCGTCGGCATGGTCATCTGGTATCTTGCCGCAACACCGTGGCTCGCCTTCAAAAAGGAAGAGCTCGATACCTCAACGCAGGACCAAATTTAGTCTCCTCAAAAAGATGCCCGCATCTCCCATCCTCGCCGCGCTTCGGTGCGCCCTCATCCCAATGCTCCTCGCTTCCACCTTGGTAGCGCAGACGCCTTGGCCGGCCACCGATCACCTCGGACGTAGCCTTCCCCTTCATGATGAAACCGGCCCCGTCGAAGAGAACCGCACTGTGGGCATCTTCTACTTCCTCTGGCTCGGCGGTCACTCCACCACCGGCCCGCACGACCTCTCCAAACCGGGCACCAAACTCGCCGCCCCCGGCACCTTTCACCACTGGGGTGAACCCGAGGATGGCTACTCCTACTCCCGCGATCCCTGGATCCTCCGAAAACACGCCACCCTCCTCAGCGACGCCGGGGTCGACTTCGTCGCCCTCGATGTGACCAACGCCTACGTCTACGACCGCGAGGTCGATGCCCTCTGCCAAACCTGGCTTCAAATGCGCCAGGAAGGTCTCAAAACGCCTCAAATCACCTTCCTCACCAACAGCAGCCACACCCGCACCGTCAACCAGATCTATAATCGTCTCTACAAGACCGGGAAATACAAGCCGCTCTGGTTCCACTGGCAGGGCAAGCCCCTCCTCATGTCCAATTCCGAAGACCTCACCGCGGAACAAAAATCATTCTTCACCCTCCGCCGCTCATGGGCTTGGTCAAAGGGCCAAAAGTGGTTCGGCAACGGTAAAGATAAGTGGCCTTGGCTCGACCACACACCCCAGACTCCCGGCTGGCACACCCCCGGTAAGCCCGAGTTCATGGCAGTCGCGGTCGCCCAACATCCCATCTCCAACATCGGCCGCTCCCACCAAAAAAAGAAGCAACCCCCTCCCGGCCAAACCAAATCCTCGCAAGGCCTCTACTTCCAGGAACAATGGAACCACGCCCTGAAGACCGACCCCGAAATCGTCTTCGTCACCGGCTGGAATGAATGGGTCGCCCAACGCTTCCTCTTCACCCCCGGAAAAGGGGCCCACGATATGATGGGCAAAAAACTCAAGGAGGGAGACTCCTACTTCGTCGATTGCTTCAATCTCGAATTCTCTCGCGACATCGAACCCATGAAAGGTGGCTACCTCGACGCCTACTACTACCAAATGATGGCCAACATCCGACGCTTCAAAGGCACCCCATCTCTCCCCAAGCCTCTTCCAAATCAACCCATCTCCATCGATGGAAAATTCGACGACTGGAAGGAAGCTCTCCGCTTCAAGGACGATCTCCAAGACACCACCCACCGCAAACAAGAAGGCTGGGCCGGCAAAATCTACACCGAGACCTCGGGCCGAAACGACTTCGCGAACGTCCGTGTCGCCACTCAGGAAAAATCCGTCTCCTTCCTCCTCCACACCCGCGCCCCCCTCACCCCTCCCGAGGGTGACAACTGGATAATTCTCCTCCTCGACGCCGACCAAAACCCCGCCACCGGCTGGCACGGCTACGACTACGTTCTCAACCGATCCCGTCAGAACAACACCACCTCGCTCGAACACCTCGACACCTCAGGCAAGCGTAGCAAAACCACCTATATCCCTTTCGCTTTCGATAACAACATGCTCGAACTCCAGATCCCCCTTCTCCCCGAGTGGTCGGAGAAACTGGCCTTCGACTTCCACGCCGCCGACAACGCACCCTTCAACGAAAACTTCTTCACTCAAGGAGACCACGCCCCCAACCGTCGCTTCAGCTACCGCTACCAAATTTCAAAATAAAATTGAAACCAACCAGGGTCACTTCACCCTCACCGAAATAGCGATCTGCCCCGAAGAGACCTACACTTGGAAGATTCGCACTTGGGATCAAAACGACAAGCTATCGATGCCCTGAAAGAAGCTCTTGGGGATGAACAGCCCATGTTACCCCGACACCATGCAAAGCAAGATGTCAATCGCCACCCGCACCCTCCTTGGCGAGCGCCTCTTCGACAAAATGCTTCTCGCAAAATCAAAGGACTGATCACTTCCCACCAATCCACGAAATGGCCCCGGGGATAATTCTCCGCCAGGCCATTGCTCGGACGAGATTCCCCAATTTCTGACCCTCAGACCGTCGCGCCACCAAAGCCGTCTCCTCCAACATCTCCGCGACCGCCTTGGCCGCGGCCCTTTCGACCGGCAGAGTCAGCCACAAAAGGATCGTCGTCAGCCCTAGGGAGCCCACGATGATCGCGAGTGAAAGCGAAGGCGAAAGCCGCCCGATCACCATGGCAAAGGCCATCACGATGATCGTGAAGGCTGGCAGGGCCGACCCAAACTTTAAGGCCCACGTTCGCCACCCCACTACCTTCTCCTGCCGACGGGCCATCAGCACCATCCCCGCCAACAACCCCGCCTCGGCGACGTCGCGGGCCCGCCTGGATTTAGCTAATCCCGGCGGAAGGACGAGCCGCTGCGGACTCAGCACTACGAAGGGTCGCAATTTGACCTGCAACTCGACATCCCCGGCCTTCCCCTTCTTTAACACACGCTCCACCAATTCCGCTCCGGTGAGCGAAACCTCATCGTCCCCGGTCTTCCGCACCGTGCCATCGGAAAGGAGCTTTCGAGCGATGAATGACCCCAGAACTGGAATTAGCCCGAGGAGGAGGAGAAATTTAGCGATCATTTGATTGCCCATACCCTCGCTCTTAATCCGCGACTTTTGAATTTCCTTTTTCCCCTTTTTCTCCAAACTCCGCCCCCACCCCTAAAAACACCTTAGCCATGGCAGTAGAAAACGAAGATCATCAGACCCAATCCAACGTCACCCCGGCGTCCAATCAGAATCTCATCATCGGCATCGTAATGGGTGCCGTTGTCCTCCTCCTCCTCCTTCTGGTCATCAGCCGGCAGATGCATAAAAATGAAGAATCGAAGGAGAGCAAGGAGCTGACTCAGATCAAACAAGAGATTAATGAACGTAAGGCCCGCTCGGAAGCCCTCCATTACGCGGACATCGCCGGAGTCACCCAAAACCCCGACGCTCTCATTTCCCAGATCAAATCAGACACCGAAGCTCTCGGCCGTCTCGTCAATGCGAGTGCCAGTGATGCCGCCATGCTGCGGACCGCGCAAGACAGAGCCTCCGCCATGAGCCGTCGCAATACCGACCTCGAAAATCAACTCCGCCAAGATCAAGCCGCGGCCTCCCGCGTCGCCGGACTTGAGGCTGAGCTTGCCAGGGCCCGCCAATCTCTCGCCGGAGCGGTCGATAAAGGAAGCGCCGACTCACTCCGCGACCAACTCGCCCTCGCCAAAAATGAACGCGACCGTTTGCAAAATGAGCTCGCCCAACTCCGCACCAGTCAGGGCGGAATGGTCGATCTCAACACGCACGCATTGGTCCAAGCCGAGAACACCCAGCTTAACACTGATAATACCGCCCTTCGCTTCGAGAACCAGCGCCTCCGTGCCGAGCTTGCCGGAGCAAAGCTCTTCGTCACCAACTCCAAAGATGTCTCACCTCGCGCCCTCGCTCTCTACCAAGAGCTTAAGCGCATCGAGCCAGAAAATCACCGTGCCCGCGCCCAGATCTACACCCGCATCGACTCTGATCTCAAGGCAAGTGTTCGAGAGGACATTGTCTTTAAAAAAGGAAGCGCCGACATTGCCCTGGAGCATGAAACCCACATCAAGGAGATGGCCACAGCCGCCCCCGTAAATTCCTTCTTCCTTGTCGTCGGTTACGCCTCACCATCCGGTGATTCCATGTCGAACAAAGAACTCTCTTCCCAACGCGCCACCCGCGTCGCCTCCATGGTCAACTCCCTTAAGAAAAAGGGACAAGGCGTGCAGGCCGTCTATCTTGGCGAGGGTAACCGCTTCGGCCCCGACGATGCCCCCAACCAAGTTTGCGAAGTCTGGGAGATTCGTCCGTAGTTCTCCCACCATTCTCAACTTCACAACAAAAGGCGGCCCTTACAAAGGCCGCCTTTTTTTCTCCCCTGAACTCATTGCGAAGGCTCCCTTTGTAAGTAGGATCAAGAAATGAACAGCCCCGTTGCCACTCACCAACTCATGGAACGCGAAATCCTCGAAGACGGTCTCGTCGCATACCATTGTCTCGAAAGCGGAGGAATCTACCTCCCTGCCGACAACTACTGGCGGTGGATTGCCCAGCAACCGGAACGTCTCCCCCATCTCCCTGCTCCATCGCAAGTAGAACCGAGTTCGGAGGACTCCACCGAAGCAAAAATCTGTCCCGAAACAGGCGCAATCATGCAACGATACCAAGTGGGCCACGGCTTCGATTTCTTCATCGATCGATCACCCACTGGTAGTATTTGGCTCGATGCAGGCGAATGGGAGGCCCTCAAGAAGCGCCAATTCCACGATGAACTCCACCTCATCTTCACCGCTCCGTGGCAGAGTAAAATCCAACAACAGGAGATCTCCGAAAATCAGGACGAGCGACTCACCGAACGACTCGGCTCCGACCTTGTCGATCGCCTAACCGCCTTGAGGGAGGAATTAACAAATCATCCCGATCGCACACTTGCCCTCACTTTTCTAAATCAAAAGGAGCAAAAAACCGCCTGATCTGTTTTCAGATCAGGCGGTGAATTTTTGAGACCAAGGAGGGCAGCCTATTTTTCAATCAGCACACCTGGATCCACGTAAGAAGGCGGTCCTTCAGTTGAGATACCTGCTTGCGCAGGGCGGGATCCGCAGCTTACGAGTCCGGCGAGGGTCGCTCCGAGAGCAATTGTTTTCAGTATTGTTTTCATAAGAATTTTTAAGAGGAAAATTTAGTCACGAGCCCGGGTATTGGGTGCTTCCGCAAAGGCCCGGGCACCGCCACGATGATTTGTTTCAGCCCAAGGCTCGGCTCCTTTTTGCGTAAAGAGGGCCAAGCCAATGACGCCGACGTTCCGGGTATTTCCATGGCGGAGATTCGCGTAGGAACTACTCACCGAGGAAAACTTGAAGGAAGCGACCGAGGCCTGGCTCGTGCGGAAACCCTTTACCACCAGCGTCTTTCCCGGGGCGATGATGTAACCCCGTTTCTTGGTCGAAGCCGACTGTCCATCGATCACATCCAGACCATCGACACTAAGCACTACCTCAACCCGGGCCGTACTCAGATTTCTCACCTTCAACTGATACTCCCGGCCCTTCTTGCCAATGACAAAGCGCCCTCCGCGCCACCAGTAGTTTTCCAAAGTCCCCCAGCCACTCGACATCCCCCATTCGATCAAGCCACCTGCCGCCTTCTGCAAGCCCTTGCCTTTCGTGCTACGATCCACGCCCATCCCCTTAGCTCCCTCACTGTCATTATAGCGAATCGTCGTGAGATACTTGGGAGTCGAGCTAGCGCGGACAAAGTCGGTGTAAGTCATGGCAGACCCCACTTCACGACCGAAGCCCGTTGCGATCCCCGTTCTCAACTTCATTTTGCTCGCGTCAGCCTTGGTTGCAGGGGGAGCATTTGTTGGCATCATCGCCCCTGACTCCACGATCGGAGAGGGAGCCCCCCCTGCGCCCGGAACGGTGGCGCAACCGGAGAGAAGCCAGCCCAAGGCTCCGACGACAACAAAGGAACGGACGAATTGTTTCACTTTCATGATGGTGCTAGAAAAACAGCAATTATCACCCCCGTCAACCGAAATGCTGTTTTTTTAACAGATGTCAATCCATCCCGCAGTTTGCAATTTTTACGTTATGTTCACTTGACCGCTCCCCATCGAAAGGTCAATAAACGCCAGCCTAAAATGAAAGCGAAACGCCCCTTCTTCCTATTAATTGCCGCGACCGCTGGTCTTTTCCTGACTAGTTGTAGTAAAAACCCCGAGCCAAACCCTGATCAGAAAGTCATTAAGACTGCTGAGAAGGTCAACCCCCACCTTCCCGGATCCTATGACCACTTTAAGTTCGGCTCTTACCCCGGAACGACGCGGACTTGGAAGAATACGGCCCTCCTTGCCACCGCCAATTCATCGAACACTGCGGTGCAAATTAACCTCTCCACCCAACGGGGATTTCTCATGGTATCTGATCAAGTCGCTATGGACTACCGCGTCTCAACGGGTCGCTCCTCCCATAAAACCCCTTCCGGCAGCTTCAGCATCACTGAAAAAATCAGAGACAAGCGTTCAAACCTCTACGGAAAAATTCTAAATTCAAGCGGCGGGGTCGTCAAAAGCAGTGCCGATGCCCGCACGGACGAGGTCCCAAGCGGCGGTAAATTCCTTGGTGCCAGTATGCCGTATTGGATGCGACTGACCAACTCAGGAGTTGGAATGCATAAAGGAAACGTCGGGAGCCGGTATGCCTCCCACGGTTGCATCCGTTCGCATTACAGCGCCATCCCCATTGTCTTCGCCAAGACCAAGATCGGAACTCCAGTCACGGTCACTCCGTGATTGTTCGTTCATTCCTGACAAGCCACCCTCTTCACAACCAACGATGAAGAGAACACTCATAAACGCAGTGCTTGCCATCAGTGCGGTCTTCTTGGCTAGTTGTGCCGACTCTGCCAATAAGTCCTCAGGCTCCTACAACTCTTTTAAGAGCCGCAAGGACTACCGCAGCACCATGGCCGTTTACAAAAACAACGCAGCATACGCTGCGGCCAACTCATCCAACACCAAAATCCGTATCGACCTCAGCGACCAGCGTGCCCAGTTGCTTGTGGGAGCAGAACAGACTGTCGCCATGGACACCCCAGTCTGCACCGGCCGCTCCGGAAAACGCACCCATCCCGGAAGCTACCCCATCACTGAAAAGATCGTCAACAAACGCTCAACTATCTTCGGCACCACCTACTACAGGGGAAAACGCGTTCACGGTGGCGATCATCGTAAATATCGCGGACGCCGTGACAAGTATGTCGGAGCATCCCTCCCCTACTGGATGCGCATGACCGGCGGCGGCATCGGCATGCACGGATCAGGCAGCGTTCACCGCAGCCCTGCTAGTAGTGGCTGTGTCCGTACTCCGCACAAGGTCATCCCACAGATCTACTCCAAGGTAAAAGAAGGCACACCCATTGTGGTCGTCCCCTAGTTTGCACTGAAGATATCTTTCTCCAAAAAAAACGCGCTCCCCTAAAAGGAGCGCTTTTTTTGGAATCTGAAAGCGAGCTTACCGGAGGAGGTTCCAGGCGCAAATGAGGGCCTTCACTCCCGCCATCTCGATAGAGGGATCAACCCCCACTCCCCAGAGAATGGAGCCATCGTCTTTACGAAGCTGAACATAAGCAGCCGCGTCAGAATTAGAACCGCCGCGCACCGCATGTGAGCGGTAATCAGTGAGCGTGAAATCCTTCAACCCGGCCTCCTCCAATCCGTGCACGAAGGCATTGAGCGGACCATTGCCTACTCCCTCGATTTGCTTCTCGACACCGTCCATTCCAATGTCCGCCTTGCAAGTTACCTCGCCGCGATTCACTCCGTGATTCACTCCGTAATCGTTGAGAACCATGTGGGAAGACACATTCACAAATTTCTCAAAGAAAACCTTCCCAATTTCATCAGCCAAAAGCTCCTCGCCTCGTTGGTCAGCAAGATCATAAATCAACTTGCCCACTTGAGGGTGCATCGTCTTCGGCAGATCATATCCATGCTCGTGGTCGATGATGTAAGCCACCCCGCCTTTTCCAGACTGCGAATTAATCCGCACAATCGCCTCGTAACTGCGCCCGATATCGTGCGGATCAATCGTAAGATAAGGCACACCCCACTTCTCACTCTCTTCCTTCGCCCGACGATCCAGCCCTTTCTTAATCGCGTCCTGATGACTTCCGGAAAAGGCCGTAAAAACCAACTCCCCCGCATAAGGCTGTCGATCCGGCACCGTCATCCGCGTCGTCCGTTCGTAAACTTCCCGCAAACTGGAAAGGTTGGAAAAATCCAAACCCGTCGCAATTCCGTGGCTGTTCATATTCAGTGCCACGATCACGATATCGAGATTACCGGTCCGCTCGCCATTTCCAAAGAGAGTCCCTTCCACCCGGTCCGCTCCCGCCATCAAGCCCAGCTCGGTCGCGGCGACGCCAGTTCCCCTATCGTTGTGCGTGTGCAGCGAAATGATCACCGAATCACGCTTCGAAATAGTCCGGCACATCCACTCGATCTGATCCGCATGCACGTTCGGAGTGGTCCACTCCACCGTCGCGGGGAGATTTAAAATGAGCTTCTTTTCAGGAGTCGGCTCCCACACTGCGATCACCGCCTCGCAGCACTCCAGCGCGAAATCCAATTCGGTATCAGAAAAACTCTCCGGCGAATATTGCAGGACAATCTCGGTCTCAGGAATGGTCGGCACCAATTCCTTCACCACCTCCGCACCCGTCACCGCAATCGCCTTGATGTCCTCCCGCGAGGCATCGCCAAAGGTCACGCGACGCTGCAGCGTGCTCGTGGAATTATAAATATGCACCACCGCCCGG
>JBLHUR010000186.1:0-11401 GCA_047629805.1 Akkermansiaceae bacterium
GCTTCTGCTGCGGCCCATAACCTCAGCCCACGTTCGTTGAGGGATGAGGAAATCACGGCGAACTTTTCGGAAAGAATCGTTTCCAAGTTGGCTGCTAGTGACATTAAAAATACTTAATAGATCTTAAGCGGTTCGGACATTTATTTTTTCGCAGCTCCATAGTCCTCGCCGGGCTCGCTGCCTATTTCTTCCAGGAAAGTCGCATCAAATCTCTCCAGGAAGAACTGACGCAAAAGGAAGCCCTTCCCGCGCCCTCTCCCGAAAAACCCCGCCGCGTTTCAATTCCCAGTTCCGTTACACCCTCCGCAGCCACTTCGTCTGATCGGAAAAAGACGATTACAAAGCCAAAACCCGCCGCAGATCAGGAGAAACAAGAAGAGGAAAACCCACTCCGCTCCATGGTCGACGTCATGCAGACAGACGCAGGCCGGGCCATGATCAAGCACGGCATCGAAGCCGGACTCCCCATGATCTACGGCGACTTCCTCGCCGGCCTCGACCTCACCGATGAGGAATCGAAATACGAAGAACAGCTGACAGAACACCAACAAATGAATGGCGTTCGCAACGCCCTGGCAGATGAACCGCTCACCCCGGAAACCGAAGGGCAACTTGTCGAAACCCTTTACCAAGCGCGCCTAAACTCCGACGAAGGAAATGGCAGCGAGGAGGAAAACTGGCAACAACTGGGGAAAGACGGCAACTTCGAAATCATCGAAAATCGCTGGAAAGCCACCGATGCCGAGATCTCAAAAACAATCCCCGGCGTCCTCACGCCCACTCAAAGTAAAGGCTTCCTCGAACACGGGAAAACCACTCGCACCATGCAAGCCCTGAATTACAAGATGGGCATGCAAATGTTGGGCATGAAAAAGGAGTGATTCTACACGACCCGAGCTTCACGCGATCCTGAAAGACTCCGACTCTAGCGCGAAACCCGAAAGCGAAAGAAACCCCGCGACTTCGCAGGCACGGGCACACGGCGTTTCTCGACCCCTTTCTTCACGCTCAAAACCTCACTCGGCATCTCCGCCCAAGTCTTAAGGTCCGTAGATTTTTGGACCGTGAGGGTGACGTCACTCTTCGAGCCCTCGATTTTAAATCCGATCAAAATCTCACCATTCTCGAAGGCTAAAAAAACCTTCCTTTATCGGCATCAGCGAAGAGAGAGAGAGAGAGAGAGAGAGCTGTCGCCAGATGACCAAGGAGGCCTGATGCCAACCAGCAGCGCCGGGAGGGTAGGTCACCCACGACACTTGCGGCACGACCGCGGGAGCCACGGTGGAGGCAGCGCTCTTGCACGCTGAATTGCGCGGCCTCAGCACTGGTGATCGCGACCGAGTTCAGGGCAAGACTGGGCACTTGCTCCATTCTGACCCTTCGGAATAAGCGCCGTCATGAAGGGGTATTCGTTCTGGGGAGCATTGGCGCCTCCGACGACACGAGTTTCGCGCTGGCCCCCAGGCATCGGTTGCCAGGCTCAGGCTGATCACGGCGGCCAAGGCGAGAACCGCGGTGCGATTTTACGAAAAAGTTTAAATGACAGAAAGATCGATCTGAAGCACGAATCTACGTTAAAAACCTTAAACTGATGGAGATATATCGTATCTCCCGTAGACCACGGTCTGCGACAATCACCCTCAGAAGGACGCTGATGAAACTACCACACGCACGATTTCGCTCTGACCAATGGCACGTTCTTCTCTGCACCGTTCCAATCTTGATGAAATTGGCAGTGCTCACGACTTCCGATGCTTCAGCGAGCTCCTGCGACGATACGGTCTGGCAAACTCGCCCTTAGCCTACGACCAGCTCGAGGAGTCAGGAGGCACCGTCGCTGCGGATTCTCCCGGTAATTCGATGGATTCTTCGTTCGTCAATACGGCCGGACTTGGCTTCAGTAGCGCGAGCGCCTAGGTCGACCACGGAACCTCGCTCGATTTCTCGAGACAAAAGAACCCCTCAATCCCCTATGGAATCGGGACTCAACATCTTAGCCTGACGCGCATGCGACCGTTCCTGGACCAATCCCCCGGGATTCCAGCTCCCACTGGGCAATCGGGATCTACCTTAGTCAGATCACTTGGTATTTGAAAAAACGTCTCTGATACCAAATCTTGATCGCAGTTTTTCAGGGACCAGCTATTAAGGAGGTTATGCCACTCACTTTGGAGCAAATCAATTTGGAACCGGGGAGATCATTCAGATGCCTCTCATGGAACGAAAATGTTTCCGACATCACAAAGAATTGTGTTGATGGTCGCCGAATCAAGCTTACGGGAGCGATGGCATTTCCATCCGCAATACGAACTTACCTTGATCACCAAGGGCAACGGAAAACGTCTCGTCGGTAACCACGTCGCTAACTTCAGCTCTCCCGACATGGTCCTCATCGGTCCCAATATTCCCCATTGTTGGTCGAATTTGCGGAACTCATCAGGCTACTCCCTGCAATTCACCCTCGACGGCAACCTTCCTCTGGGACAACTCGACGAGATGCGGGCCTTGGAAGAGACTCTCCAGCAGGCGCACTTCGGCATCCGTTTTACCGGACCTGTCGTCGACCGCGTCAAGACCGCCCTGAAGGCCATTGTCGGTCAATCGATGCTCGCCCGACTCGCGAAATTCATCGAAGTAATGGGTGAGATCGCCACGGCACCGATCGTCGACCGGCACCTCCTCTGTGACACCAGCCTGACGCACAATCAGCACGACCACCACATGGCGGCCATCAGTCGGGCGGTGGGCTATGTCTTGGCCAACCTTGAGGAGGAGATCAGACTGGAAGATCTCCTTAAGGTCACCAGTATGAGCAAGCCGACCTTCTGCCGCCAATTCAAGAGTCACACCGGCCGTTCGTTGACGACCTTCATCAACGAAGTTAGAATTGCCAACGCGAGGCGCCTGCTGACAGAGACCGAGCAATCGATCACCCAGATCGCTTATGAGTCAGGGTTCCAGAATCTTTCCCATTTCAACGTGCAGTTCCGCAAGACCTCCAACGAATCCCCCAGCGAATTCCGGCGCGGTGTGAAGAAACAGACCTGAGCTTCTCCAACTTCCAGGATTTTACGAGAAACCCTCGATCTCCCAGCCCTCACGGTATTCCCGCTTGAGGAGCTTGTGGGCGTCGGGATTGTTCGTGATGGCTAGCTGGGTGCTGTCCCAATCGAGCCTCTCATCCGGCGTCCGAATGGCGACCGTTCCAAGCAGGATCGCTTCGGTCATCGGGCCGGTTTGCTCGAAGTAGGATTCGTTTTTGGCCGTTCCCAGAATAGCGTCAAGAAAATGGTGGTAGTGATTGCGGGGATCGAGTTCCGGTTCCGATCGCGGAGCGTCCTTGAATTTCTCGAGCGGATAAAGCTGCGGGAGCCCGCCATTAGGGATCAGAATAGCTCCTTCGGTGCCCACCATCAGAGCTGATTCAGGCGGGTATCCCTCCCCCGGATACCACTGTTTCGCTTCTTCAGGCGGGTAGATCAGTCCGTCGAACCACTCCACCACGACCTCGTCCCCTTCGGTCATGGCTGTCCCTGGGAAGGTCCAAGTGACATGATCACTTTGCGGCCAAGTTTCGCCGCGGCGTGCCGGCGAATTCTTCCACGATTCCTGCACCTTGGCCCTCACCGATTTCGGAGCGGTCAGAGCGAGCGCTTTCCAAGTGGCATCGAAGACGTGGCAGCCAATATCGCCGGACCAACCGGTCCCGAAGTCCTGCCAGGCGCGCCAAGTGCTCGGGTGGTAAATACCCGGTGCGTAGGGACGCTCGGGCGCGGTGCCCGTCCAAAGATCCCAGTCGAGATTGTTCGGCACGGCGTGGATCTCGCTTGGTCGGGGGCCCATGAGGCGGTAGGCGTCGATTGCACCTGGTCGGTTGGAGCACAGGTAGACGTGTTTTACTTTTCCGATCAGTCCTTCCCGGACGTAGTGAATGCCGAGTCGGTCGCCAAATCCGGACGCGGCCTGGGTTCCAAGCTGGGTCCGGACATCCGCCTTGCGGGTCGCCTCGGTGAGTGCGCGGACTTCCGCGACATCGTGGCAGAGGGGCTTCTGACAATAGACATGCTTGCCCGCCCGCACTGCGGTGATCGCAATCGGGAAGTGCATGTGGTCAGGCACGGTGACATTGACCGAGTCAATCTTATCCCCTTCCTTTGCAAACATTTCCCGCCAATCAAGATACTTACGCGCGTCTGGAACTTCCTTCGCGGCGCGCTCGAGATTGTCACGATCGACATCGCAAATCGCGACGATCTTCGTCTTCGGGTGCGACTTAAAATTCTGTAAATCATTGAAGCCCATCATCCCTCCGACCCCGATGCAGGCATGGTTGATCTTGCCGTTGAGATTTGCGGCGCGAGTGAAGGACGGCATCGCACCGATGACCGCGGAAGTGGCGCCAGTTCGGAGGAAGGATCTGCGAGAGAGGTTCTTAGGAGTCATGGGAAGATGATGGGTGTGGCGCTCCTGAGCGTCGGCGCCTCAGCAGGACTCCCGCCAAGCCGAGACCGAGCAGCGAGACGCCCGATGGCTCGGGGACCGAAACGGTATTGATTTCAATCTCATCGATCGCAGTTCCGGTATCTGTAAAGACGATGCGCACGCCGTCGCCCATGATCGGACCGGCATCGGTCGCAACGTCATACTGATGACGCAGGAAAGGATCAAAGGTTCCACCGGGTGCCAAATCGCCGCCGTCCACGCTGTAGTCCAGATTGCCGATATCGATCCACGTTGTGCCACTGTCAGCAGTATACTGCAGAGTGTAAATCGCCACCGCGCGATCGATGAGCTGACCGCTGCAGCAGTCGCCTGGAGCGGGGGTTCCGTTGTCGCGTCCGAAGGCAATGGTATTAATCTGGGTCATCGACGGAAGCATCACTCCCATGAAGAGGCCGCCACTCCCATTGATATGAGCCGAGGTATTTCCGTAAAAACCATCGTTCAAATTTGTCACGACATGAGGAACGGGAAAAGCACTCGGATCGTTCGCCGCAAACGGGGTTCCTCCGAGTGCGGCATTGAAAGGAACCTGAGCCGGAATGCTGACATTATCATGATAGTCTCCGTCATTGCCGTCCCACGTCAGGACATGTCCGGCGGCCGGGGCGATGACGAGAGCTGCTTCCGCCGGGGAGAGCATTCCAAGGGCTAGGACCGCTGATAATGCGGGGAGGAAGGGATCCTTCAATTGTTGGCGACTTACGATTTTCGTTTTCATGTTCGCTTCATAGAGTGCACAATTTCCCATCTGAATACTAAGTCCTCGACCTCGTTTTCACATGGTATCGTCTCACGCGCGATCTTGCCCCGTCCGCCTAGGCAAGAATCTCCTTAATGACATGGCCGTGGACATCGGTCAGGCGCCGCTCAATGCCATTGTGATAGAAGCTGAGGCGCTCGTGATCGAGACCGAGGATGTGTAGGATGGTCGCATAAAAATCGTAAACGGTGGTGACTTTCTCGACCGCCTTGTGGCCGAAGGCATCGGTTGCGCCGTAGGTGAAAGGGGCCTTGACCCCGGCTCCGGCGAGCCAAGCAGTGAAGCCGTCGGGGTTGTGGTCGCGGCCGCTCGCACCCTTTTGAAATGTTGGCATGCGGCCGAATTCGGTTGCGAAAACGACCAAGGTATCTTCGAGGAGACCGCGCGCTTTCATGTCCTTCAGAAGAGCGGCGGTGGGTTGGTCCAGGACCGGGCCGTGCACGTTGTATTGTTTCTCAATTGACTTGTGACCATCCCAATTGCTCACACCCTCGCCACCGGTTTGATAGGCCCCGTTGAAAAGTTGCACGAAGCGGACCCCTTTTTCGATGAGGCGGCGGGCGAGGATACAGTTGCGTCCGTAGGAAGCACGCAGGTCCTTGATTTTGCTCCCGCTTTCATCCACTCCGTAATCACGCAGGATATGCGCAGGTTCGCTGCTGAGGTCGGTGACTTCGGGAATGCTCATCTGCATTTTGGCGGCCAATTGATAACTGGCAATGCGCGCCGCGAGTTCGCTGTCGCCCGGAACGCCCGCGAGATGTCGATGATTTTGGCGTTGTAAAAAGGCCCTCGTCGCGGCATCGGTGCGGGTGGTGATGCCGCCGGGGATGGCGAGATTTCGCACCGGTTTGGCGGCGTTAAAATCGGTGCCTTGGAAGGCGGCCGGCAGAAAGCCCGGCCCCCAGCAATTGCCGCTCGACTGAGGCGTTCCGCGCACGTCTGGAATCGCGACGTAAGCGGGGAGGTCTTCGGCTGCGCTGCCGAGCGCGTAGGTCATCCAAGATCCTGCGCTGGGAAAACCATCGAGCGTGAAACCCGTGCACATGAAGTTCTCGCCTGGGCCGTGGGTATTCGTCTTGCCCGTCATGGCGTGCAGGAAGCACATCTCATCGGCGAGGTCGCCGAGCCGGGGAACCAGATCGGAAATCATTTTTCCCGATTGCCCTCGCGGTTTGAATTCCCAGGGACTCCTCGTGAGGTTGCCCTGCTCACCCTGAAAGGTAATGAGATTCTCGCCACCCGGCATCGGCTTTCCATCGTATTTGATGAGTTCCGGTTTGTAATCGAAAGTATCAATTTGGCTCACCGCTCCGGAGCAAAAGATCATGAGCACCTGTTTGGCGCGCGGCTCGAAGTGCGACAATCGTGGCGCGTTCGGATTGCCGGCGTCGATCTCTGGACGGATCGGGAATTTTCCGGGCGCACTTTCGCGAATCTTCTTCTCCGCCCCCAGCAACCCATCGCGCGCAAGTAGAGAAGCGAGCGCGACACTCCCGAAGCCACTGGCGGTATGCGAGAGAAAATGGCGACGATCGATGAAGTGGTTTTTTGGAATCATGGCAATGGCAGTGAATCAGAAGATGAAAAGAAGCTCGCTGGTATTGAGCATGGCCCGGCAAAAAGCTTGCAGGCCGTATTCGGTGATGAAGGAGGTCGAATCCGCAATTTCCGCCGCCGTTGCGGGACGCCCGTAGAGGATCGCGAAGGCCTTGGCCGGATCGCCCGCGAGGCGCTCGATCAGCTTGTCGGCCTGCTGGATCACGAAGGGGCTGTTGAACAAATTAAGAGCCTGCAAAGGAGTCGTGGAACGACTGCGTTTTGGCGTGATCTGGTTGCCATCAGGGCAGTCGAAGGCTCCAAAAACGGAATCTTGTTCCTGACGGATCTTGACCATGTAAATCATGCGGCGCCATTCTTCCGGTCCGGTTATTTTCTTAGGGCTGTAGTGGACAACATTCTCGCGATCGACATTGAGGAGATAAAATCCGGGTCCGTCGGTGATTTCCAGATTGAGCGTGCCGCACACTGCGAGGATGGAATCGCGGATCGCTTCGGCTTCGAGACGGCGGGGCGGGAAACGCCACAGGTAGCGCGCGCCCGCGTCGATCTTAGCCGCTTCGGGCCGGGGCTGGCTCGATTGTTGGAAAGTCTCCGAGGTCAACATGAGCCGCAGAAGGTCTTTGCAAGACCACCCGTTTTCCATGAACTCGACCGCCAGCCAATCCAGCAATTCAGGGTGCGTCGGCTTCGTGCCGTTCACGCCCAAGTCGCTCGGGGTATCGACAATTCCGGTCCCGAAGGTAAATTGCCAGAGACGATTGGCCATCACCCGGGCAGTGAGCGGATTCTCCCGGTTCGCAATCCAATCGGCGACCTTGACCCGTCGTTGTTGCTCAGCCTCGTCAATCGCCATCCCGAGGGTGCCCATCACCTCCAGGGCATCTGGCGCGACTTCTTCGCGCTTCGCCATCGGGTCGCCGCGGTAGAGTCGGAAGGTTTTTCCGGGTTGGGAAAAATTGCCAATCCAAGCCGGGAGCCCGGTTTCGAGGGAGTTGAGGCGCGTCTTCTTACTCGTGATTTTCGCCAACACTTCACGGGCCGCTTCCGCATCGGCAGCACTCAATTTCGCCAAGAAGGCCATAGGATCGAGCTTCCCTTGAAAGGGTTGACGGTCGTCGGAACTGGCGAGAATCGACCAAGTCGTTCCGTCCAACGAGCTTTCGATGATATAGTGGGTGGCAATGCGATCAACGACTTGACCATCGCGGTCACGGGCCCACTCGATGCGCCCGATGTCCCTCGGTTCGGCGAACTCCAACTGCACCCAGCCGCTCGTCTGATCACAGATCCAGCTATGATCGTTTCCGACCAGACCGTCGTTGATGTGCTCAAGCTGGTGAATGGGGTATCCTGCCAGCGTGCCGGAAGCGGTCGGGATCGCGCCGGGGGCCACGTTTTGGCCCTTCGAATCGAAAATCATCAGTTCGTCAAGGCAGGGATACCCCGAACTTGTTTCCCGGATTGTGAAACGCACGAACTTCGCTTCGATCACTCCGAATTCTTCAACATTCAAAGTGGCATTCACCGGTGCCCTGAGATTCGCCGCAATCTCGCCAGCCTTCGCTGCCACTTTATTTCTAAAGTCCTCGAGAGCGGTCGTGTGTGCCGCGAGTTCAAGCCGCAGGTGTGCCGCTTCCACCTTCAGCTCCTCGCTCATTATCTTCTTTAACGGTCTGTCGCCGTATCCGACTCCGGCAAAAACAGCTTGAAACTCGTAAAAATCTTTCTGTGAAATCGGATCAAATTTGTGATTATGGCATTTCGCACAACCGATGGTCAGACCGAGAAAAGCTGTCCCGGTTGTGTTCACCATGTCGGTGAGTTCGTCCTGCCGCTGCTTTAGAGTCAGGTTGATGTCCGGACTTTTCACGATGTCGTAGGATCCTGCGACAAGGAAGCCGGTTCCTACTTCCGCCCCGAGGGCATCGCCCGCGATCTGCTCCCGGACGAACTGGTCGTAGGGCTTGTCCTCGTTAAAGGAAGCGATCACGAAATCGCGAAAATGGTAGGCATTGGGGCGTTCGCGATTGGTCTCAAAACCGTTGCTCTCGGCAAAGCGGACGACATCGAGCCATTGGCGCCCGACTCGTTCACCGTAACGCGGGCTTGCGAGGGTCCGATCGACCAACTTTCGCCAGGCCTCATCTTCTGATGACTTGTCGGCGAGGAATCCCGCCACTTGCGCCTCAGTCGGGGGCATTCCGTGGAGCACTAAATAAAGGCGGCGGATCAAGGTGCGGCGATCGGCGCGGGGCGACGGGGTGAGATCTTTCTCGACCCTCTTTTCAGTGACCAAGTCATCGATTGTCTTGTCCGCAAAGCCCTCTCGCTTGACCGCTTGGAAAGACCAATGGTCAGTCGTCATTTTTAGGTCCACCAGATTCTCGCTCCCCGGAATTTCAGCGCCCTCGTCGATCCAGTTTCGCAGCGTCTCCACTTGGACTTCATTCAACGGATCGCCTTTTCCTTCGGGGGGCATCGCGTCGTCCGGATCAACCCGTGACACCAGCTTGATGAGGTGGCTTTGGGCACTTTGGCCGGCGAGAAAAATCGGTTCACCCGAGTCCCCGCCTTTCAAAATCAGGGCAGGAGAATCTAGTCGGAGGTCTCCTTTTTGTTTTTTCTCCCCGTGGCACTTGTAACAATGATTGGCTAAAATTGGTTTCACTTCCTTCTCAAAATCAATCGCAGCGGATGCTGGAACGATCGCAAGTAAGAGAAACCATGGAGTTGGCAGGAAATATTTCATGAAGGGAATTCGAAAATTTACAGAATGATCACTACGTTTTAGGGGACCGACAATCTTACGAGAACTCGCCCGAACCTTGGGGAGCCAGCTCCGTCATCCTGAAAAGTGACGGTCTCGCTCCCATCGCCATTGTTGATGGCCCTGATTTGTCTTGTGATCGTCTCCCAATCCACCAAATCGTGGGATGATTGAGGGAGAAACTCAAGGTCATCTGCGCCCACTTGGCGACGGAAACTGAATTGAAATCTCCCATCCACCCTTGCCGCCGTGGTCACGGTATGGAGAGAATCATAGGCGTGAGGATCAAGTCCGAAGGCATATTTCAAAAGGTTGGTGAACCCGTCCCCATTCAAGTCGACTCCGGGACCGCTAATCGCGGGGTCGCGGCCCTCCGCTTCGCTGAAGTGATCTTCCAGCCAACCTTGAAAACGAATTCCGGCGGGCGGGTTCGAGGCCCCGGGACTGCCGTGGAGGTTTCCGGAAACGGTCCATGATTCGGGATTCTCCCACGAGGCAAGGTCTACCGCACCGGCATTCCGGAGGTGCAAGGAAAAGCCAGCTCCATCGGTCTCCGCGAACCAGGATTCATCACCATAACTGAACTGTTGGATGAGATTGCCGGAGGCATCGCGCAGCTCGAGGAGCTCGCCGCTGTTGCGCAAATTGGAAGGGGCAAACTCTCCCACCACCGGAATTTCCTCGCCATAGCGGACCGCGAAGGCCGCTTGATCGTGGGCGAGGACCATGTAGCCTCCGGCCGGAATAGTGGTGCCTCCTGGAAAGGTGAAATCGAGACCTTCCGAGAACCGAACCCCTCCGATATCGAGCGCCTCGGATCCGATATTTTGCAGTTCGATAAACTCGAAATCATCGGGATCATCGCTCGCCAACAACTCGGCGGCACTGGTGGGTGGTGCCGGATGATAGTGAATCTCCGTGATACGCAGAAACTCCGGCGGGGTCGGCGTAGTCACAGTATTGGTGATGGTCAGGCTTTTGCTGTCGAGCAGTTCTCCCTGGAAATCATAGGTCTCGAGCGAGACGTCATTTTCGCCCGGAAGAAGCGGAACGGTAACCCGCCAAGTGTCGCCATCGAGCCACTCGGTGGCGAGGGCCCCCTCCCTGTCCGTGAGACGAAATTCACGGATATCGATCCAACCTTTTCCTTCGAGCACAGCTGAAGTGGCAGCCACCGAGAAATCATTTCCGGCGTTGGTCGTGACCGAAAAAGGAACCTCGGCTCCGAGTTGCGAAAGCGCGAACTTCCCTCGGTTATTAATGTAGGAAACTCCGCCGCCGAAGGATTGCCCGACCACGCCGCCGTAGTGCGACAGCCAGGAGGTCATGTAGCCGCCGTTAAAAGTGGTTTGAACCAAATCCTGCACATGACCCAAGTAGAGCCGCCGGTATTTTGGAATGGCGATGACGCGCCTGAGATTCGGAGCTCCGGGAAGCATCGAGGAATTTATGCCGGAGCTAAAAACGAAGTCCATATCCCATGGCAGTGCGGTGACCCCGCGCCCCTCCGCCGGGACATACATGCGGATGTTATGCGGGAGTCCCCCACTCACGAAGGAATCTCCAATGCCGCACAACAAGGTCAATGCGGTATAGCGACACCATTCGTCGACATCCATCACCTCCGCGATCCCTTCGGCGAGTTCGGCCGTGGGCAGATCCATTGTTTTGGCAAAATTGCTTAAGCCGGAATAGTCATCGCGTGAGCGACCGGTCCGGATTTCGAAAGCGGTGCGATAGTCTTCCTCGCTGTCGCCGAGATCCCGAATATCCGTGCCGACATGAGTGAAGGGCACTGGCGGCTTCAG
>JBLHUR010000187.1:0-10994 GCA_047629805.1 Akkermansiaceae bacterium
ATGTTAGGACGGATTATTTTTTTGATGGGGGTGTTGCCGCTGATGGCGATGGGGTCGTCGTTCTTTGATGAGGTGACGGTGGATGGTCCGGTGGCGTTTTATCGACTTGATGAGGCGGCGGGGACGGTGGCGGAGGATTCATCGGGGAATGGGAATGCGGCCTCGTATGCGGGAACGAATTTGCCGGAGTTGGGGGCGGCGGGATTTACGGTGGATGGGAATGAGGGGATCGAGATGAGCGGGATTGCGGGGGATCGGATGCATGTTTTGGTGCCGGGGGTTTTGAATCCGGGGCGGACGAGTTTTACGCTGGAGGCTTTGGTGGCGGTGGAGGCGCTGGGGACGAATCAGATTATTTTTCAACAGAAGGATTCGGGTGGGACGGGGCGGACGCTTCTGCGGGTTGGGACGAGTGGGGTGGTGGGGTCATTTGTGGGCGGGGCGACGCGGAACAGCGGGGCTGCGGCGAGCGCTGGTGAGGCGGTGCATGTGGCGATGGTTTTTGAGCGGACGGGGCAAGCGGCGGGTGGGGAGGGTGAGGGGACTTTGACCTTTTATGTCGATGGGGTTGCGGAGGGGAATTTTGTGATGTCGGGGACGAGTGGGGTGGAGCCGAGTGATGGGGATTTTGTGATTGGAAGTCAGAAGGGGCTGAACGGGCAGTATTTTAATGGGGTGATGGATGAGGTCGTTTTTTATGACAAGGCTTTATCGGCGGAGCGGGTGGCGGAGCATTTTCGCTCGATTGCGGAGTCTTCTTTGATCACGGGGTTTCGGGCGAGTCCTTTCGGGATTGAAGCGGGGCAGTCGACGGTGTTGTCGTGGGATGTCACTGGGGGGGTGACGGGTTTGGCGATGGATCAGGGAGTGGGTTTTTTAGATCCGGAGGCGGGAATGTTGACGGTGAGCCCCACGGTGACGATGACTTATACTTTGGCTGCGGCGGATGGTGCGCGAACGGAGGAGCGCGAGGTTACGGTGGAGGTGGGGACGGTGGGGCCGTTTCGATTGAATGAGATTATGGCGGATAATGTGGGGCCGTTGAAGGATGAGGATGGTGATGAATCGGATTGGATTGAGGTGTTGAATCTTGGCGATATTTTGGGAAGTTTGGGAGGGTGGTATTTGACAGATGATGCAAGTGATTTGACGAAGTGGTCGTTTCCTGAGGGCGGGGTTGGGGGTGATGGATATTTGGTGATTTTTGCGAGTGGAAAAGATCGGGTGGGAACGGATGGGGAGCTGCATACGAATTTTAAGTTGAGTCAGGGCGGGGAGTATTTGGCGTTGGTGGAGCCGGATGGGGTGACGGTTCATGATGGATTTGTGGGTGGGTTTCCGGCGCAGTATCCGGGGGTTTCGTGGGGGGAGAGTGACGGTGCACAGGGGTATTTTGTGAATCCTAGTCCGGGGGCGGGGAATGGTGAGTTGGCGGCGGGATTTGTGGAGGAAGATGTGGTGGCGAGCGTGGGGCGGGGCTTTTTTGAAGAGGCTTTTGTGGTGTCTTTGACGACGGCGGCGGAAGGGGCGGAGATTTATTTTACGAGGGATGGGAGTGAGCCGACTGCGACGACGGGGACGCTTTATGCGGGGCCGATTTTGGTGGCGACGACGACAACTTTAAGGGCGGGGGCATTTCGGCCGAGGGAGGTTCCGTTGTCGGTGATGACGCAGAGTTATTTGTTTCTTGATGATGTCTTGGACCAGCCGGGGAATCCGGTGGGGTTTCCGAGTGTTTGGCAGCCGTCGTTGGCGGCGGATTATGGGATGGATGATTCGGCGAAGGTGGGGACGCGGGTGGAGATTAAGGAGGCGCTGCGGGATCTACCGACTTTGTCATTGGTGATGGAGGTGGACGATTGGTTTCACAATTCGACGAACCCGGAGGTGGGTGGGATTTATGCGAACTCGACGATTGCGCGGGGCACGGCTTGGGAGCGGAAGGTGTCGGCGGAGTTTTTTGATTTTCCGCATGGGCAGGAGATTCAGTTGGACGCGGGGATGAGAATATTTGGAAATGCGAGTCGGGCGACGTCGCGTAAGAAGCACAATATGCGCTTGGTTTTTCGAGGGGCGTATGGGGCCTCGAAGTTGGTCTTTCCGCTCTTTGGGGAGAGTGGGGAAGATGATGAGGTGAACAGCTATCAACTGCGTGGGCAGAACGGGGATTCGTGGTTTCATCCGACGGCGAATCAGAGAACGGAGGCGCTTTATATTCGGGATCAATTGGCGCGGAGTTTGCAGGGGGTGATGGGGCAGGCTGCGACGAAGCAGGATCATATTCATCTTTATATTAATGGGTTGTATTGGGGGGTGTTTAATACGATCGAGCGGATTGAGGGGGACTCGATGGCGACGGCTTATGGAGGTAATAAAGAAGATTGGGATGTCATGAAGGCCTCGCCGCCGACTTCGGTGGTGGCGGAGGATGGCGAGGCGACTGCTTGGCAGGAGGTGGTGGCGTTGGCGAATGCGGGGGTGGCTTCGGTAGCGAATTTTGAGGCGATCCAGGAGAAATTAGATCTGGAAAATTACATCGATTGGTTATTGGTGAATTTTTATAATGGGAACTCGGATTGGGATCACAACAATTGGCAGGCGGCGCGGAGACGAGATGTGGATGATCACTTTCGCTTTTTTGTATGGGATTCGGAGCGGACGCTTTTAGGAGCGGCAGTGAATTCAACGACGAAAAATACCGCGAATCGTCCGACGGGGATTCATCAAAGGCTAAGGCAAAATAGGGAGTATCGGATGATGTTTGCGGATCGGGTGCAGCGGCATTTTTTCAATGGAGGGACTTTAACGCCGGGGGTGGTTGAGTCGGTATTTGATAGATTTGTGACTCGTTTGCGGAGTCCATTGGTGGCGGAGTCGGCGCGGTGGGGGGATGCGCAGCGGGCGGGGAATCCCTATGCGGTGGGGGCGGAGTGGCAGGCTGAGGTGGATCGGAAGAAGAGCGGGTATTTTCCGAATCGGACGGCGACGGTTTTGAGCCAGTTGCGGAGTCAGAATTTATACCCGGGGGTGGAGGCTCCGACCTTTGGTCAGTTCGGGGGAGAGGTCACTCTGGGGTATGGATTGGTGATGGCCACTTCGGGGCAGGAGATTCGATACACTTTGGATGGCACGGATCCACGAGGAGCGGGAGCGTTGGTTTATGCGGATCCGGTTGTTTTGAATGAGCCGGTGATTGTGAGGGCGCGGACTTTGGAAGATGGTGTTTGGAGCGCGATGACGACGGCGGCCTTTTATGTGGGGACGGTTCCGGCAAGTATGGAGAATATCGTAATGAGCGAAGTTCACTACCATCCGGCGAGTGATGATGGAGGGGAGGAATTTATCGAGGTAATGAACGTGGGAAGTCAGGTTGTTGATTTGCGGGGGGCTTGGTTCGAAGATGGAGTGGGTTTCTCTTTTGAAGGAGGGATAAATCCAGCTCTATGGGTGATAGCGCCGGGAGAAAGAGTGGTTTTAGTGGGAAATGAAAGTGATGTTAAGAACGTTCACGGTGATCTAGAAAACGTGGTGATTGGAGAGTTTTCAGGGGGCTTGGATAATGGGGGAGAGCGGGTGGCCTTGATTGCAGCGGATGGTTCGTTGATCGATGAAGTGGCTTATGGTGATGAGGCACCGTGGCCGATGGCGGCGGATGGACTTGGGTATAGTTTGGTGAGGACTGAGGCGGGGGATTGGCGTCGGAGTGTCGGGATGAATGGGAACCCTGGGGCGAGCGACGCGGTTGGATTTGTTGGGGTGGCCGGATTGGATTCCGATGGGGACGGGCTGGATGACTTACTGGAATTCTACTTGGGAACTGATGCAAATGACCCGGCGGAAGGAATTTCGGTGGTCGAGTTTGAGCAACGGGTTGGTGAATGGGAGTTTCGTTTTTCCGAAAGAGTGGGGGCGGATGAAATCAGGGTGGTGGTTGAAGAGTCCATCGACTTGGTGACCTGGTCTGAGGGGGAAGAGACGGAATTTGTTGGGCGAAGTGTGACTGATGATGCTCTCGATGAGGTGACCGTGCGGATTGCTGGGGACTTGGAGAAGAAATTTGTCCGATTGAAAGTGGTGAGGAATTAGCCATCAGGAGTGTCGTTCGCCTTTCTTGGATGCTTTGGATTCTGGATAGAGAATCTCTCCCGAACTGGTGCCGAGAAACGGGATTCTCCCGGCGAGCATGTGATAGAACAAAGCACCCGCCGCCCACACATCGCTCGCTGGGGTGATGTCGCTCGCACTGCCCCACGCCTGCTCGGGAGACATGTATTGCGGCGTGCCGACGTGCGCATGGTTCAGAGTCAGTCCCGTTGAGGAATCCAACAACTTGGCCAGGCCGAAGTCCGTCAGGTAAGGCTCGCTAACCGCATCGATGAGGACGTTGTCCGGTTTTATGTCGCGGTGCAACACGCCACGCTCATGTGCGTGATGGCTGGCGCGTGCAACCTTTTCCATGATCACCGACGCATCTCGTGCCCCCAGCGGGCCATCTTGCAGATGTTGGGAGAGTATACCGTTCTCCAGAAGCTTCATGGTGAAATACGGCTGGTCCTCGATCTCGCCCACCTCGTAGATCGGCACGATATCCGGATGGTCGAGCTGAGCGACCGCCTTCGCCTCGGCATGGAATCGCTGCTTCTCTCCGTCCGTGGAGAACGCAAAGCCGCGGATCATTTTCAAGGCCACGGTCCGTCCGAGCGAGGTGTCTTCCGCCTCCCGGACAACGCCCATGCCACCCTCTCCGAGCTTTCGGCGCAAGACATACTTGCCAAACACCCGGGCTTTGGCGTCGTCCCCGTGCTCCGACGGTGTCACGAGTTCTCCGGAGCTGCTACCCGGATTCTCCGAGCCAGAACCCGCAGGCTCCAGCGTATCACCGGGCAGGCACGCGAGGCACTCCCCGTCTGGGTCCAGAGCTGCCCCGCAGTTGGAGCATGATGTTGAACGGTGTGTCATCTCGCTTTGGATTCAATTCAATTTTGCCTCTACGGATCTACGGATTCAGCAGATGCTGTCACCAAGGTATGGTCCGCAATGTTAGTGCCGTCCTTGCCGCGATCCACTCCAATTGTGACCTGGGCACCTTTATCCAGGCCTACCTTGAAGTCATGCTTGGAGCTGCGATTCGTTTTACTCAGTTCTGCGGACTCCTCGTGTCCGGGTGCAAGGATTCTTACTCCGACCCCACTTGGGTCCTGGGCAATTAACTCCGTATTGATTTTGATTCGATAGGTACCCTGCTCAGGGGCTGTGAACCGCATCTTGGCGACATGATCTCTCATGTTCCCAGGTCCCAAGACAATACGGCCTTCATGCTTGGGTGGATAAATGATCATAGAAACTTAGATAGTCTCTGCTCTCGTGTTTTGAGTGGCGGAAAACCAGTCTTTTAAGCCTTTTTCCTTCGCGTGCCTGATGCGGGATCTGGGAAGAGCAGGGCTTAATGGATAGTCAACATGGTCAAACTCTGTGAAGTCCGTCTCGCTGGTGCCATAGCCAATGGACCAGTTGTTTCCGACTTGGTAGGTTGGGTTCGCAGAGGCAAAGCTCCGTGCGGTCGAGTCGCCGGTTTTCACTGGCTGTTTTCCGATCTGTTTGTCACTTTTTTTACCGATGTTCAGTGTCAGAGACTGCCCCGGGCCATCACCCCAGGAGTAGGTATAAGCCCCCTTAACGAGGTAAAGGTCATCTATCGATACGTCGCGGTAAATCGAGGATGCAGACAAATCGTCCCCACTCACGTAGTCGGGAGGCAGCACGACATAGGAATCCGAGTAAGAGATACTGATGCCCAAACCGGTATCGCTGGAAACAACGAATTCACTTGCTTTATAGAGGTCAGGATCTTCGACGAACCAACGGTCATAGTCGAATGCGTCGGTCAATTCCGAGGGAGCGGGTAATCGATACCTGAGTTGAGGGGCGACAGAAAGCACACTGATACGACTATGTCGATGTCCGTTCGAGACGAAGCAATTCCACTGAAGCTTTTCTTCCAGTTCTTCCAGTTCTTCCCGTTCTTCCCGTTCTTCCCGTTCTTCAAGCGATCCAGCATTTACCAATCCAGAGACACTAACCTCCACGTCATCACCAGATTCGACAACATCGATACAGACACCCCGAACTGCGGATGTTACCACTGCCCCATCGCCGTTTTCCCTGGCGGAAGGCCCCAGGAACAGGCGTGTCGCTGTAACCGCCACAAACAAGAACGCCAAGGCGGCCAAGGCCTTGCGCCATAGATCGTGTCGCGCCCAGCGCAGCGTCCGCCCGATTCTGGGGGCGGGTCGCGAGTGGATGGCCTCGCCCTTCAACCAGCGCCCGAGTTCGTCGGCGAGTTCCTCCGCGCTGCCCAGACGCCGCGAAGGGTCTTTTTCCAGGCAGCGTTGACACAACGATTCCAGCTCCTTGCCCACGGTCGTCGCCGCAGTGTGCATCGGGGCCGGTTCGGCATGGACGACACAGTGAAAGATTTCTCTCGATGAGTTTCCGGGAAATGGCAACCGCCCGGTCAACATGTGAAAGAGCAGCGCGCCCGCGGCCCACACATCGCTGGCGGCGGTGATATCGCTGACACGGCCCCTCGCCTGCTCGGGAGACATGTATTGCGGCGTGCCGAGATACGCATGAGCCAGGGTCAGCCCCGACGAGGCGTCGAGCAACTTTGCGAGACCGAAATCGGTCAGGTAGGGCTCGCCACCCTTATCGAGAAGAACGTTGTCCGGCTTCAGGTCGCGGTGCAGCACCCCACGCTCGTGTGCGTGATGAATGGCGCGGGCGAGCTTTTCCATAATCGCCGCCGCGTCCCGTGCCCCCATGGCGCCATCTTGCAGACGTCCGGACAGCGTGCCGCCCGGCAGCAGCTTCATGCTGAAATACGGCTGGTCCTCGATCTCGCCAACCTCGTAAATCGGCACGATATTCGGATGGTCGAGCTGGGCGACCGCATTCGCCTCGGTCTGGAAGCGCTGTTTTTCGCTGTCGCTGGAGAAGGCGAAACCGCGGATCATCTTCAGGGCCACCATGCGCCTTGAGGAGGTGTCCTCCGCCTCCCAGATGACGCCCATGCCGCCTTCGCCGAGCTTTTGTCGCAAGACTTACTTGCCGAACATCCCGGCTGCGGGGCGGGAAAAGTCCCCGAAGGCGCTCTCCGCGCCCTCTCCAAAGTGTGAGTCCTCTGGTTCGGCCACCAGCGCCTCGTCGCGCAGACCGGCCAGACACACCACGTCAGGTTCCAAGGACGCGCTGCAGCTTGGGCAAGAAGAGGAGGCGTGTGCCATTTCTAAATAGAATCGATGATCATCAGAAGCCCAGAAGGTAGGACTTAAATGTGCTCCTGAACCAGCACTAATTGTGGGGAGTTTTCTTCAATCCGTCTGGCGTCGAGGCGGTCACAGGAATCGGATGTCGAAGACATCTCGACAGGGCGACCCATGTCCTTCTTTTCAAAACGGAACATGTCGGTGCCTCATATTCCGGCTTTTATTCCCGGCTGGTATCGGAAGTTTCGATGATTGTTTCGCGGAATGGAAGGCTGTTTGCGACTTGTTGGAAGAGGTCCTGCCAGGTCCCGTCGTTCTCGCAGAGGTTTTTGGTGATGGCGTCTACGATCGGCTGGTCGTTGCGCACCAGCTTTTGGCAAAGCGCGTAGGCGAGAGTGTGCTCGACGATGTTGCGCACAATTGTCTCACGTTTTTTGGTGAGAAGGATGGTCTTGAGTTCGCCGAAAGTTCCGAAAGTCTCACCGTTTGGGAGTTTGCCGGAGGTGTCGATGGGCGGGGTCGGTTTGTTTGACTTTTTCTTGGGTCGATCAGTGGCGCGCAGAAATTGCCCATTCTGATCGTAAGCTTCCAGAGCGAAACCCAGCGGGTCGATTTTCTCATGGCAGCGGGCGCAGGTGACGTCGCTGCGATGGAGTTCAAACCTTTCCCGAAAGCTGAGGTTCTGGCCGCGCGGGCTGCCTTTGATTGGCGGGGTGTCGGCCGGCGGCTCCCCGATTTGCACTCCCAAAATGCGGCGCAAGATCCAGGTGCCGCGCTGGATCGGCCCTTGGTTCATCGTCAGGATGCCAGGCATGGTGAGGAGGCCGCCCCGACCTTCGGCATGCACCAGTTCGAGTTTTTGGTTCGGCGTCCGTTGTCGCTCGATGCCTTTTGCCTTGGTGTAAGGTTTCATTCGCTGGCGATCTTTTCCGTAGAATCCGGAGGTGCCTTGGTTGACGAAGGTGACTTTCGAATCGATCAACTCCATGACCGGTCGGTTTTCGGTGAAGAGGTAGTTAAGAAAATCGATGGCCTGGGTCTTGAGGGCATGGTGGCGGATCGGGTCTTTGCCGAGTAGGCCGTCGAGGCTGTTGATCTCGAGCCACTGGGTACCAAAGCTCTCGGCTAGGTTGCGTGCTTTCGGGGAGGAGAGCATCCGAGCCACCTGCGCCTTCACTCTCTTTTCGTCGCTGAGGGCTCCGTTGGTCGCAAGGCGGGTCAGTTCTTCATCGGGGCGATCTTCCCACAAAAAATAAGACAGGCGTTCGGCGAGTTCGAACTGATCGACTGCTTGCTGTTTGCCCGGCTCACCTTCCATGAGGAGGCCTCGATAGAAAAACGAGGGCGACATGAGGATGGCCTTGAGTTCTAATTTGGTTGCGGCCAGCAATGCATCACCTTGTTTTTCTGAAATGCCGGCAAGTGCTTTTGAAATCTGTTTCTCTGGAACAGGCCTACGCAGGGCACGCGGAGCAAAGGCCCGGATCAATCTCTCAGCTTGGTCGTGGGAAAGGTCAACCGGCTGCCAATGATGGGGGAGGGGTGTGCGGATGAATTCGCCGAGCTGGGTCCGGCCACTTTTTGAGAAGAGTTTTTCCAGCGCGGCGTTGCTCAAATGGAGGTATTGCCCCCAGATCGCAGGAGAGAGTCGCGCACGATGGGTGTCGTTGATGAATCCGCTGTCTCCGGGCGGGTCGGTGGGGAGCAGCTTCAGAACAAGCGACTGCTCGGTGATGACGGTCTGTTCCGCCTTGGCAACCGCGACTTCGAGATCGAAACCGAAGAGCGAACGCAGGGTGTTGCGATACTCCGGGCCGGAGAGGCGGCGGGGTTTGAAGACGGCCGGCTTTGCCTCGACGGTGGCCTGTGAGCGTTTTTGATACCAGTCGATGATCGTCTTCTTTTCTGCATCGCTCAGTTGCGGCTCGTCCTCGGGTGGCATCTCCTTGGCTTCCAACATCTCGACGACCGTTTCCCATAATTCGAACTGCGCATCGGCGTCCTGTTCGGTGAGGATTTTGGCGAAATCGACTTTGCCCTTCACCTTCTCCCCGCCGTGGCACTGCAGGCAAGAGCGTTCCAGGATCGGTCGGATTGCGTCCTCGAAGGCAAACGACGAAGCCGAAAGACTGGCGGTGAAAATGAGGGAGTGGGAAAAAAGTCGCATTGAGATCCCATAAAAAAGCAAATTTGAGCGTTCTTGGAAAGCTCAGGATTGCTCCGAAACTCGGTTGGACTTTTAGGAACTCCGCTCCTTGGGTCGGGCACGATTTCCCGGTCAACGCCCCGTGATAAGCCCTGATCGATCACGGTCGGAGTCGTTTCTAAGCTTTACAGAAGTAGGAGAGAACCGCGATTCCGCTACTCAAGCGGAGAAGAACTCCCCTCATAAAATCGCCGGGCTTCCTGATGCTGGGCGGCGCTGTCGAGACCTCTGCCAACCGACAGGTCGATGATCTCGAAGGGAGCAAAGGGGAAGACGTGGCTAATTGGAACCGCCGTGCGAGAGTCGAGTAAAGCGAGTCAGACGACCGAAGGGTAGCCCGCAGGATGAGCCCCGCGAATCAAAGCACATCCTCACTCACGAAGTCACCCTCGTTTAGCCGCAGGCAAACCGGTATGGCCGGTGGGGTGGGCTTACTATTACCCACAAGTAGAGGTTGTCTGATTTGCAATTTCTGCGCCCTCGCATAAATTGATAACTCGCTTCCATCCTCTCCAGAGGGTGATTGTCCCAGGCGGTCCATCGCACTTACGCCCGAGGTGGCCTCCGAGCCTTGTGATCCACGCGACCGCTTCTTTAATCGTCGGGGGATTTTGTGGGATCTTATTGATTCGATGAGTTCTTCGAAAAAGGATTTCCCACTCCCTGCGAGTCAGCAAACTCGAACAACATTGGTTTGGATCGGTTCTGGCGATGATCGTGATCATGAAGAGCCGCCAGGCCACGATGCTCATAATCGTGAGATACCTTGCCAGTCTTTCTCCGTGAGCCAGTCGACAGGCTTCGACGCGAAACCCTGACTTAATGACTTTGAAAAACATCTCAATTCGCCATCGCAATCCATACCAACGGACTTTTTTACAGGCTTCCTCAAAAGAGGTGACTTCAAGCTTGGTCAATCGCATCCATTCGATACCTTCCTCTCCTTCCGGAGGGTTTTCTTCCAGCACATGGATGGCATTCATTTTGAGAGCTGGAAGGTCATCGGATTTTTGCTTGGGATGATTGCGAGGTGGATTCATTCGGAACGACCCAAACCGAACTACGACGGTAGCGGTTCGAGCAAGCCTGAGCGAACAGTGTTTGGATTTCGACTTTCGTTGAACATCGATTTCATAAGATCCAGCCTCCGGGAGCGTCCCCATATGCTCCCAAAGTTTAACGACATCTTTCTCAGCATACCTGGACTTTTTGTTGATCGCTCTATCCGCACTCGCCCTTACCACAACCGGGGATTCCAATTCCTTGGAAAGTTTGAAAAAGTCATAAATATCAGACTCCCGATCACACACTGTGACCACTCGATTTACCCCCATCGCCTCGGCGGTGTCAGTGAGGGTCTCAAGCCAACGATCGCTTTCCTTCTCCTCAATTGGAAGGCGATCACGAGCACCCGCCTTCTCCTGTTTCGGTCTGCTCTCACGAGCCACAATTTTGTTACTCAGTAAACCTTGGGGTAAACCTTCAGTTGTGACAGCCAGGCAGGCGTGCATCATCAGTCCTCG
>JBLHUR010000188.1:0-10814 GCA_047629805.1 Akkermansiaceae bacterium
AGTTGAATTGGTAGAGGATGATGGGGGCGGGCGCAGCGAGGGCGTGGGTAATCAGGGTGAGAAGGAGGAGGAGATGGCGGGGCATTGGGATAGGAACGTTGTGGGGGGAGGTGGGCTTACATTTGGGTGGGGAATTTGGGCTATGTGACCGGGACGGTCACGCCACTTATTGGAGGTGGGTTTGGAAGAACTCGATGCGTTTGCGGCGGAAGTGGGGGGCTTCCCCGGCGCCGTGGCCTGCTCCGGGGATCATGTAGAAGGTGAAGTCTTTGTCGGCTTTGATGAGGTCGTTGACGATCTGGTAGGTGGAGGAGGGATCGACGTTTTTGTCCATCTCGCCGACGGTGAGCATGAGGTGGCCGGTGAGGTTTTTGATGTGGGTGCGGTTGGAGTTCTGGATATAGGAGTCGTTAATGGGCCAATCGAGCCATTGTTCGTTCCACCACATTTTGTCGATGCGGTTGTCGTGGCAGCCGCAGTCAGAGACGGCGGCTTTGTAGAAGTCGCCGTGGAGGAGGAGGGCGGCGGTGGAGGATTGCCCTCCTGCGGAGCCGCCGTAGATGCCGACGCGGGTGAGGTCCATTTCGGGGTTTTTGGCGGCGGCGGCCTTCATCCATTTGATGCGGTCGGGGAAGCCGGAGTCTTTGAGGTTTTTGTAGGCGATTTGGTGGAAGTCGCGACCGCGATGGTTAGTGCCGAGGCCATCGATCTGGACGACGATGAAGCCGCCTTCGGCCATTTCGGATTTGTGGCTGGACCAGGAAGACCAGCGTTTCGGGACGAAGGAGCCGTGGGGGCCGGCGTAGATGTTTTCGATAACGGGGTATTTTTGGCCTTTCTGAAAGTTGAGGGGACGGAAGATGACGCCGTGGATGTTGTGCTTGCCGTTGCGGTCTTTGGTGACGAAGCGTTCGGGCTTTTGCCAGCCGATGGCTCGGAGGGGGGCGAGGTCGGGTTTGTTGAGGGTGGCGATGAGTTTTTGGTCGGACGTCCGGCGGACTTCGAAGACGGGTGGGTGGTCAACGCGGGACCATTCTGCGAGGTAGTGTTTTTTGTCAGGGGAGAAGGAGAGCTTGTGGGTGCCGTCGCTTTCGGTGAGGAGGGTGAGTTTTGCGGTGTCGAGGTTTAGGAGGGCGTAGTGGAGGTAGTAGGGGTCTTGCTTGGGGTAGTAGCCGGAGAGCTGGATGAGGGCGGTGCGGGATTTTTCGTCGAGGGCTTCGACGTTACGGACGACCCAGTTTCCGGAGGTGAGGGGGCGGATGGCGTTTTTCTTTTTCCGGTCGACAAGGGAGAGGTGGTTGTAGCCGGTGCGTTCGCTGAGCCAGAGGATTTCGTTGGTGTCGGGAAGGAGTCGGTAGTCGCAGTTGCCGAAGACGTAGATGAACTTGTCGGAGGTTTCTTCGACGATGATGGTTTGGAAGCGGGTGTCGGTATTGATTTCGATGAGGCGATACTTGCCAAAGCCGCGCTCGATGTAGGCGAGAGTGAGGAGGTGTTTTTTGGAGTGCCAACGGATGTCGTTAAGAGCGTAGGGGTTTTTGATAAGGGCGTGGCTGACGGGGATGGATTTGCGGTTGTCGGTGAAGAAAATGACGGGGTGGGCGATGTTGAGCTTGTCGCCGGGTTTGGCGTAGGAGTGGAGTTCGTGTTCTGGTTGGACTTGGTCTTTGGGCGAGGATCGGACGAGGTGGACTTGGTAGATGGGGTGGCTGGTGTGGTGGGTGAGGAAGAAGCAGGAGGAATCTGAATGCCATTGAACGCGTGAGTTCCAGGAGGTTCCCGTTGGAGGGGCTCCGAGGTTTTTTTCTTCGCCAGTTTGGGTGTTGGTGAGGATGGGTTCCTTTTTAAAGGAGATCTGCCACTTGCCGTCGGGGGATTTTTCGGAGAAGACGGGTTGGCGTTTTGGGGTGGGTGCGAAGCGCTCGGGTGAGATGGAGCCCGGTTCGTCTTTTTCGAAAGCGGCTTCGATGATTTTGCCTGATTCGAGGTTGAGCTGGTATGATTTTTCAGAGCTGTCGAGGGTGGCTTTGAAGAGTAAGATGGGCTTTTCTTCGGTCCAGCGGTGGGGGAGTTTTGTGTTAGGGACAAGGTCGCGATGTTGCTGGGAGTGGTCTTCCATTTTCTTCAGCCACGAGGCGGTGCCGCCGTGTTCGGCGAAGGTGGAGAGGGTGAGAGACAGAAAGAGAAGGGCTTTGAACATGCGGGGGACGGTAGCGGCTTGGGGTGGTTGGGGGAGAAAAAAAAGCGGCGATCAGATGAATCTGATCGCCGTTTTTTGTTGGGGGATTTGTGAGGAGATATCTTTTAGCCTTTTTTAGCGGCGGCGAGGGCCGCTCCCAAGCCGCGGGCGACTTCTTTGCCGGTTTGGTCGACGAGGATGTAAGTTGGGACTCCTGTGATTTTGAAAGGAGTGTAGAGGATATCATGGTCGGTATCCTCCTTGTGAAGGATGGGCCAAGGTTGCGCAAAGGTGGTGGCCCAATTGAGGGCGTCATCTTCGGTGCGATCTCGTGAGATGAGGATCATTTCAACGTTTGGATTCGTCGCGATTTCTTTGGTATAGGTCTCCGCTAACTGCGGAGCATTACGGACACAAGGTCCTCACCAACTGGCAGAGAAGTAGAGGATGAAATACTTGGGAGCTTCTTCGAGTTCGTGGTCGACGAACTTTTTCCCATCCAATTTTTGTAGTTTTTCGAAGGATTTTCCAAAGTCGCTATTGGCGAAGTCGGCAGCAGCTTCTTTGTTTTCTACAGCTGCGGCGATCTTTACGGCTTCGGCTTTGGCCCACTTTCGATCGGCTTCGGAAAGAAGCTCCAATTTGAAGGTTAACTCTTTGAAGCCACGTTTGACGGTGACGGAGGTTTCATCGCAGGAGACGAGGTCACCTTCGAAGGTTTTGGAGCCATCAGCGCTGGTCCAAGTGCGCGCCAGGCTGGTGCCGGCGAGCGCGAGGGACGCGATGGTTAGGAGGATTGTTTTCTTCATTACCCTGTTAGATACGAGGCTGGAGGGGGGAGTTGTCCTGAAATTTTGATTTTTCACGATTCTGGTAGTGTTTACTCGCCTGCGGCGAGGCGGTTGGCCATGCGGGGGAAGAGGATCCAATGGAGGGGGAGGATGGCATACCAGTAGGCGCGACCGAGGAGGCCACGTGGGCGGAAGGTGGCGGTTTGGATGAGTTCCTTTTCATTGATTTCGAATTGGAGCCAGGCTTCACCGGGCATTTTCATCTCGGCGACGAGGATGAGGCGGGCGGGTTTGTCGTGGGTGCCTGGGTCGGCGAGGACGACGCGCCAGAAATCGAGGGCATCGCCGACGTTGAGTTCGGTGGGGTGGCGGCGGCCGCGTCGGAGGCCGATGCCGCCGGAGAGGCGATCCATCCAGCCGCGGAGTTTCCAAGCCCAGTTCATGGAGGGCCAGCCTTTGGTTCCGCCGAGGGACCAGACGGAGGTGATGGCTTTTGTGCGGGCGGTGGTCAGGGGGACGCTTTGTTGGTCAGAAAGGACTCCGTGGGCGGGGACTTGGACGGATTGGAGGAAGGCGGGGTCTAGGTTGCCGGAGGCGAGGGAGTCGAACCAAGAGGAGGGGACTTTGTTTTGAGCAATGCGGACGAAGGCTTTTTCGATGGCTTGTTGGTAGGTGAGGAGGTCTTGGGGAACGATTTTTTGAAGGCGGGTGTCTTGGCAGACGGTTTCGTGGACGAGCGATTGGACGAGGGATTTTGCCAAGGGGTAAGAGGCGGCGGTGACGAGGTAGAGCCAGCGGGCGGAGAGATTGGGGGAGAAGAAAGGGACTGGGATGATGAGGCGTTTGAGGTCGCGGGCTTTGGCGTAGCCAAGGAGGAGTTGGCGGTAGGAAAGGACGTCGGGCCCTCCGATGTCGAACTCTTGGTTGAGGGTTTCTTTGTGATCTAGGACGCCGGTGAGGTAGGTGATGACATTTCGGATGGCGATGGGTTGGCAGCGGTTGGCGGTCCACTTTGGGGTGATCATGAAGGGGAGTTTTTCGGCGAGGTCGCGGATGATCTCGAAGGAGGCGGAGCCGGAGCCGACGATGATGGAGGCGCGGAGGGTGGTGACAGGGATGGATCCTTGGCGGAGGATGTCGTTTACCTTTTCGCGGGAGCGGAGGTGGGCGGAGAGGTCTCCATTTGGGACGAGGCCGGAGAGGTAGATGACTTGGTGGCATTTGACCCAAGAGGTGAAGTTTTGGGCGCAGGTGGATTCGCGTTCTTCGAAGTCCTTGCCGGAGCCCATAGAGTGGAGGAGGTAGTAGGCGGTGTCGATCTCATCAGGGATGGGCGGGAGGTCGCCGAGGAAGTCGCCTGCGAGGAGGGTGAGTTGCTTTGATTTTAGGAAGGGCTGGAATTGGGAGGAGGGGAAGCGGGGGATGGCGCGGACGATACCAGTGACGCGGTGGCCGGCTTCGAGGAGGGTGGGGAGGAGGCGCATGCCAATGTAGCCGTTGGCGCCGGTGAGGAGGATGTGCATGGGGAAGGGTCGTCTTGGATTTTGGGATGGCGAGGGGGAGAGGGAAACCACGAATCGCGCGAATCTCCACCAATCTTTTCAGATTCGGTTGGGGGCGCTGATGGTCCGGGAGAATCTGCATACTCTGGGCTAATTCTTTTAAATCTGAGTTAAGAATCGCTGCCCATGGATTTTTGCCAACCAGGAAACTTACGAAATCGCCGAAACTAGGTTGAGGGTTTTTAACCACGGATTATTCGGATTTACACGGATCTTGAGTGGGCTTGGTTGGGGGCTTTTTTCAACCGTGAAATACGCGAAACTTGGTTGAGGCGTAGATGCTCAGAATACGAGGCTGATAATTTTGAAAATCTCCTCCGATCTCCTCCGCTGAACTGGAAGATGAAGAATGCGGTTAGAAGAATTCCATATGCCGATTTACAGGTCCCGGTTAGCAGCTCAAAGAAGGCGGGGTTTGGGGTGTTTGCTCCAAGTGAGCTGGGCATCTTTCGGGAAGATAGATTAGATGATAGGGGCGGATTTTTGCACGGAAAAGCCCGCGATCACTTTGGTGAGGGCGGGCTTGGTTGAGGGGGTGGGTTGGCTGCTGGAAGCCGCCGCCACGTTAGTCCTTGCGTTTGAGTTGGGGGAAGAGAACGACGTCGCGGATGGTGGGGGCTCCGGTGAGGAGCATGACGAGGCGGTCGATGCCGATACCGATGCCGCCTGCGGGGGGCATGCCGTGTTCGAGGGCTTCGACGAAGTCTTCGTCGATTTCCTGGGCTTCGCCGCCAGATTGTTCGTGGAGGCGGCGGCGTTGGACGTCAGGGTCGTTGAGCTCGGAGTAGCCTGGGGAGATTTCCTGTCCGTTGATGATGAGTTCGTAAACGTCGATCACGGCAGGGTTTTCAAGGTTCTCTTTTGCAAGAGGGATGAGCTTGGAATCGACGTGGGTGACGAAGCAGGGGTCGAAGGTGTGTTCCTCGACGAGTTTCTCGAAGACTTGCTGGGTCACTTCGTAGTCTTCGAGGTGGTCGTGGATTTCGAGTTTGAATTCGCTCTTCGCTTTGGCGCGGCGGTCGTCGGGGGAGAGGTCAAACCAGTCGTCGCCGGCAGCTTGTTTGATGAGCGTTTGGTAAGGGGTGCGCTTCCATGGACGACTCAGATCGAGGGTGCGGACGGGGTCGCCGTTTTCGTCTTTGTGCTCGATTTGGAGGGTGCCGAAGAATTTCTCAGCGAGGTGGCAGACCATCTCTTCGACGAGGTCGGCCATGATTTCGAAGTCGCCGAAGGCTTGGTAGGCTTCGAGCATGGTGAACTCGGGGTTGTGGCGGCGGGAGATGCCCTCGTTACGGAAGTTGCGGTTGAGTTCGAAGACTTTGGTGAGGCCGCCGACTAGGAGTCTTTTGAGGTGGAGCTCGGGTGCGATACGCAGGGTGAGGTCCATGCTGAGGGCGTTGTGATGGGTTTCGAAGGGCTTGGCCGCAGCACCTCCGGCGACGTCGTGTAGCATGGGGGTTTCGACTTCGAGGTAGTCGCGCTCGTGGAGGAAGTTGCGGATCTCGGCAACGATCTTGGAGCGCATGATGAAGAGGTCGGCGCTAGCTTGATTCGACATGAGGTCGAGGTGGCGCTTGCGATACTTCGTCTCGCGGTCGGAAAGGCCGTGCCACTTGTCGGGCATGGGGCGGAGGGACTTGGAGAGGACAGTGAGCTTGTTGACTTTGACGGAAGGTTCCCCTTTGCCGGTGGTGAAGGTTTCACCGTCGACGCCGATCCAGTCGCCCATGTCGAGAAGCTGGTAGGCGGCCCAGTCGGTCTCGGAGACGCCTTTCATGTTTAAATAAATTTGAATGCGCCCGTGAGCATCGCCGAGGGTGGCGAAGACGGATTTCCCCATGTCGCGAATCGCGAGGAGACGACCGCCGAGTTTGACGGGTTTGTCGTTTTCGAAGTTAGCTTTGAGGTCACCTGGGGTGGTGGTGGTTTCAAAGGCTGCGCCATAGGGGTCGAGGCCGAGGTCCTTGAGTTTTACGAGTTTTTCGCGCCGGACGGCGATGAGTTCCTCGGAAGTGGACTGGGGCTGGGAGGGCGTGTTTTCGTCGCTCATTTCGGGCGAACTCTATGAGCTGTGGAGCGGTTGAACAGCGCAAATCGAGGGCATTCAAAATGTTAGTGGGATTAATGCTTGCGATCCGTAAAAAAAAAGGGTTTCTAGAGAACAGACTTTATCACTTTGGGGGGGACAGCAGCCCTGATCAGTTTCTTCGGAGATTGACGGGGCTGCTGCATGTCCAGGGATAGCGGTTTTTCGAGCGTGTGTTTTTCGCTAGATTTTAGAAGGTGGGCTTGTGAGCAATAATGACCGTGTGGACGAACTGAGGGAGGCCATTCATTTGGCGCGTGCCCGAGTGTATCAAGTGGGCGGCGCGACTCCGCTTGAGGCGATGGCGGTGGAGGGGTTGAAGTTTCCGGTTTGGGTAAAACGCGAGGATTTGGGGCCGATTAAAGCTTATAAATGGCGGGGGGCCTACAATGCGATGGCGAGTCTGACGCGTGAGCAGTTGGATGGAGGGGTGGTGGCTGCCTCTGCGGGTAATCATGCGCAGGGGATTGCCCTGGCCGCAAAGCGGCTGGGGACCTTTGCTCGTATTTATATGCCCAAGCCAACTCCGATGGTAAAAAAACGAGCGGTGATGTTGCACGGAGGCGATCATGTGGAGATCAAGTTGGTGGGGGATAGTTTTTCCGAGGCGCAGACGGCTGCTCTGGCGGATGCGGCGGAGAGTGGGTCGATTTTTATTCCGCCCTACGATTCGATTGAGGTGATGGCGGGGCAGGGGACTTTGGCGGATGAAATTTTCACTTCGGGTGAGGGACCGTTTGATCGGGTTTATGTCGCGATTGGGGGCGGTGGGATGGCTTCGGCGGTGGCGACGTTGTTGAAAAGCTCGTGGCCGGACGTGAAAGTGATTGGAGTGGAGGGTGTGGATCAGGCCTCGATGAAAGCGGCTTTTGAGGCTGGTGGTCCGGTTCCGTTGGACTACGTGGATGTTTTTTGCGATGGGACTGCGGTGACTCAGGTAGGGGACTTGACTTACGAGATTTGTCGTAAGCAATTGGATGAAATCATGACAGTGAGCAATCAAGAGGTGTCCTCTGCGATTAAGGCTCACTGGGACGGGCTGAGAGTGATTCCAGAGCCCAGTGGTGCGATGAGTTTGGCGGGGTATTTGCAACAACAGCGAGCGGGTCTGGTGGCTGACGGGGAGAAAATTCTGACGATCCTCTGCGGGGCCAATATGGACTTTGCCAAGCTTACTGATATTTCGAGACAGGCTGGGATTGATTCCCACCGTGACCGGAGTTGGCGGTTTGAGATTCCGGAAGAGAATGGTTCCCTGGTCCGGTTACTGGTTGATCTTCCTGATGGGGTGAGCATTAGCGATTTACAATACGGGCGGACTGCCAGTGACCCACAGGCTCCAGTGTTGACTCTCGATGTTTCTGAAGCCGAGCAGGAAGGATTTGATCAATGGTTGGCGAAGCACCAAAGCCACGCCGTTGATGTCACGGAGCATGCGGCGGCGAGGTATCGGGCGATTCCATTTACGCCCTCGCTGATGGAGGCCCCTCTTTTTGTGGAAGTTGAGTTCCCGGAGCGAGCGGGAGCTTTGCTTGGGTTCATGAGGGCGGTGAGTCCCTTGACGAGCCTTTGTTATTTTAATTACACCTATTCTGGGGAGCGGGTGGGGCGGGCTTTGTTGGGATTGGATTTTGTGAATCACGAAGCTTTGACGGAGCATCGTTCTGCAATTTTTGATCAGGCTGGTAAGACGGTTCGTTCGGTAAAAGAGGTTTTGATAGACTCGCTCTGTTAAAGATGTAAAAAAAATACCGATATGAATTTACGATTGGCTTCTCCATTGATTCTTCTGGGGGTGAGTCCTTGTCTGGGTGGGTAGGATTTTTTTGAGCTTCCGCCAATTCGGTATTCCAAGACCGCTAGTCAGGATGCTGTTTCTAAGCTTTCGGAAGAAATGGCGAATGGGGACTGGGTTGTTCCTCCGTTGAGTGGGAAGGAGTTTCTACGAGCTGTTTTAGATAAACTCAATGTGCTGGAAGAATCGCAGGTCCTCGTTTTTTCAAAGACGAGTCTCCAGAACTCGCTGATCACAGATAGCATGCCGTTGAAAGGCTATGATGGGCTTTCTGAGAGCAAGGTGTTTTCAAGAGTCGTTCCGTGATGAGGTGGAGGATCTTGATTCGGTAGATGGAATGTCATGGAAGACAGCAGAAAGCTCAGCAAAAGAGATTATGGCGGAGTTTCTGTATACCGATGAAGTTGACCTTGGCGGTGACGGAGTAGAAGGGGGCGAGGCCTTTGCGGATGCTTTTCTTAAACAAGGAATGAAGAGCTTGAAAGGGAAGAGCCTTCGCGATTTTAGGCTTTATGGACGCATCTTCAAATACCGGTGCTCTGACATGATTTACTCGATGGTATTTCAAAGTCTACCGACCTTAGTAAAAAGCCGGGTCATTCATCATCTTCGCCTAGCTTTGGCTGATGACTCGGAGAGTTACCTGAGTTCCCGAGAGAAGAAGGTGGTTCGTGAGATTCTCGAGGAAACTGTCCCAAGCTTTAAAAGCTAATTCGAACCGTAGGTTGGGGGACGATGACCTCGGTTTCGGGGAGGGCCTCTGCGAGTTTGGTTTGAAACCACGCCACTGCTGGCGGATCGCCGTGAACCAAGAGGAGCTTTTTTGGGCGTGCTTTGATCGCAAATTCCAGCAATTCCTCACGCCGGGCGTGGCCGGAGAAATCAAATTCATCGACCACGCAATTGAGTTGGATCTTATGAGTGCCGTCGAGTCGGATGACCTCCCCAGAGGAGGCTGCTTTGATCACACCCGCTGGAGTTGAGGGCTCGGCGTAGCCCACGAAGAGAAGGGAATTAACCGGGTTTTGGAGAAAACCTCGGGCAAATATGTTGGAGGTTGTTTTCTCGCTCATCATCCCGCTGGAGAGGCAGTAGATCGCACCGGGTTTGTATTCGATAGGAGCCCGGCTTCGCTTGTTGCCGGTGTGAACATCCATGTCGCGAAGGATTTTAAAGTTAGGACGATGCCTCCGCGTTGAGCCGGAGAAGCTATCGTAAATCATTGTCATCTTTGTGCTCAGCCCTCCGATGAAGATCGGGGTCTTTTCGGGGATTAATCCTTCAGCTTTAAAATTATCAAGCATCGTCAGAACTTCCTGCGTCTTCCCAATGGCGAAGACCGGAATAAGGGCGGAGCCCCCAGCCTCGAGACTCTCCCGAATACTTGCTGCGAGCCGGTTCTCTTGGTCAGCGCGCGTATAGTCTGTCGGTCTCTCGTCCGCTCCTCGAGTGGTTTCCATAATCAAGAGGTCAGGTTCGTTGAGTTCGGGAAAGCGGGCCCCTTTGATCAAAGTGTGTCCCTTGAAATGGACGTCGCCGGAGTAGAAGACTGTTTTATCGTCCTTTTCAATGAGGACCCCCGCTGAACCCAAGATGTGGCCAGCGTCATAGAAGGTGAGGTTTGTCCCGGTTTCGCCGAGAGGGTCGAGCGGGAAAGGTTTCTCGTATGGCCTAATCATCCAGCGATCGCGAAGGTAATCAATTTCGCGATGGTGAAAGAGGGGGTATTCAGGAATCCCAAGCTCTTCACGCTGGCTGCTCATAACGTTGACTGAGTTGTGCAAAAGGGCTTCTCCTAGTGCTGCACAAGGAGCGGTGAGATAGACAGGGGCCGAAGGATGCTCTCGTTGGGCTACCGGTAAGGTCCCTATATGGTCGAGATGTGAGTGGGAGATCACAATCGCATTAGCGCTATCGTAAGGAAGTTCCTGATAGCGGGGGAGGGATTTAGGCCCCTCCTCTTTAGGGTGCATCCCTGCATCTAGGAGAATGAGGTCGCCATCGAGATCGAGAGCATAGGAATTCCCCCCGATTTCGGCGCGGAGGTTCAATGATTGAAATGTGTATGAGGCCACTGGCTTGCACGATAGACGGGAAGCGAAAAGAGGCTAGAGATTTGTCAGGGGAGTCCAAATTGCTCGAATCATTAACTCCTCCGAAACAATCCCTGAATTTCCAAACCCCTTTTATCAGGTTTTTTAGCCGCTCTTTCCCCGTAGGTTTGACGTTCTGGGTTGAGGGAGCAAAATTCATCAAAAAACCATCACAGAAAACATTGACGTGAGATCAAAAATCCTTAGGGTTGCCCCAGCAGCCGCTACCGGCTGCTACCGAGAACAACTCGAAAGGGCTCGCTTGAACGATTCATCGTCAGCGGGCCTGCTCAGTCTTCCGGTTAAAA
>JBLHUR010000189.1:0-10792 GCA_047629805.1 Akkermansiaceae bacterium
AATCAACAATAAACCGGATACTGACGAAGCTCTGACTGCGCGTCCTGTGAGGAGCCCGGTGCGGTAATTCCGCACGCCGGGATCTGCGAGGGGGGCACTGAGTAATCGGTGTCCCTACCTCAATCGCTAAAAAATGAGTGACGAGAAAATCGAAAAGAAAAGCATCAACTGGGGCGCAATCATCCTTGCACTCGTGGCAATAACCGCGGGGCGTTTTATTTGGGCTGCAGTGAGAGGAGACCTTAGGCAAGAGAAGCCTAATGGAATAGTGACGGCAGAGGAGCTCGCTATCGATTTTTCGTCCCAGCCGATCAAGATTGATATCTACAATGACGGCGGAATCATTGTCGATGGAGTCGCAAAGAATGCCGAAGAGATGGAGGCGCTGATCCCTGAATGGAAGGCGGCGAGAAAGCTTATTTCATACTACCGCGAGCCACGATCAGATGACACTACTCCCGAGGCCGATGCTGCAGGCGAAGCCATCTTTGATGCACGACTTTCATTCTCTCCGCGAAATGAACCTCAACCCGGCGAACAAGTCGCGACACCCAATCCCTGACCGCACTGTGTTTCAGATCGCTTTCCATGATTACAAACCCTAACCTGTCATCGACGTGCGCCTCCCGGTCAGGGATTGGTGCGTTTTGACGTTGTGCGGAAAATGAGAGTTCATGTCGCGTGGCCACTACTACTGACTCTGGCAGTAGTAGCCTTGCTCGGTATTGTCATGTATCAGCGATCATGGATTCCAGGGTATCAAGAAGCTGAACCACTTTTGCCTATCGTCGCTGAGTTTGGACGAGAACTCGCTGATTTGAATGAAGATGGAGCGGTTACAGTCGCCGAACTCGAACAGCTCATTTTGGAGGAGAGGTTTGCTCCGATTCAGACCTACGGGATCGTATTCTCTGCCGATCCTGATTTCATTTTGTCCATCCGAGTGAATGAGCGGTTTTCCTTCGACATTCAGAGAGATGGTCATCCCCGCTGGAGCAAGAAGCCCTGAGGCACCACAAGACGCTGGAGATCGACGCCCCTCGCTCTAGGAGTTTATTTTTGAATTCACTGTTTTATGTTCGCTCGGTCGCGTCTCGGCTCATACGTTCGGCAAGAACCATAAGACTAATGCCCAGACTTGAAAAGTGCCCCAAATGCGAGAGTTCGAAGATCGCAAAGAAGCTAGTAGTTTTTGAGGATAGTGAAAACTACAACAGCTCATTCAAGCCAGCGAGTGTCGGCTACCTTGCGAAACCCGATGCCTTGATCCTGAAACAAAAGGTGATGTCTTCGTTTTCTGCGGAGGCTTGCACCGATTGTGGTTTTATGGAATTTTATGTCGATCAGCCCTATGCTTTTCGTGATCGCGTTGGAGGAAATTAATTTGCGAGAGTAGCTTCTAGCGCCAAGAACCCAACCAGCCGAGCATGTCATGAGAGGCGACTCCTTTCGCTCTGGGAGTTTGTTTTTGAATAAGTAAGTTTTATGTTCGCTCAGGAATCGCCTCCACTCTAACGTTCGGCAAGAAAATGAAGAGGAAGCGTAAGATCGTTATAGTGCTATTAATAGCATTCGCTGCTCTGATGTTTTGTCCTGTCTTTCTACCTATTCATCGTTTCGTTCCTCTAGTTCAGGATGGCTCTGGGGATCACAATTTAACTCAAATTGAATTTGCGAAGCGTAGTGACTTGGATGCGATTGCGGACATTCTGGATCGATACGGCGAACGATATTGGAGAGCCGAATCATCGATTCGAATTCCGCTGGCCTTGTATTTGGATGATGAATTGAGGTGGAATTTTACCAGCAAAGCAGGGTTGAACCGATGAAGCGCTGCGAAGCCTAACAAGATTAGATGAGAAGGCAGTGTGAGGGAGCGAACGTTCTCTGGTAAGGTGCCTTCTGTTATGAAATCAAAAATTAAGTCAAGTTCTGGAGTCACTGTTGGAATTGATCTCGGTGACAAGAAGCATGCGATCTGTGTTCTCAATCGTGAGGGCGAAATTATCGATGAGCGGACCATCACCAATCATCGTGAAAGTCTTCGACGTCTCTCGCTGAAGTTTCCCAAAGCGTTGATGGTTTGCGAAGTTGGATCGCATAGCCCTTGGTTGAGCCGTTTCCTGGAGAGTCTTGATCACCGGGTTCTCGTGGCGAATCCTCGCAAGGTCCGGGCCATTTATCAGAACACCCGCAAGAGCGATGAACGCGACGCCTGCATGCTCGCCAAGATTGCACGGGTCGATGAAGATCTCCTCTTTCCCATCCAACACGGTTCCGCTGAAGCTCAGCGCGATCTTCTCCAGATTGATGACGCTCCAGATTAAGAAATTTGACAAGGAACTCGAAGTCCTAGCGGATCAAAAATATCCAATCATCCAATCACCCAATCACCCAATCCCTGAGGGACATCACCGGAGTGGGAGTGATCACTTCTCTGGCCTTTGTTCTCACCATCGGGGATCCAGAACGCTTCGAAAAACCAAGAGATGTCGGAGCTTACCTGGGTCTTGTCCCCAAGCGGGATCAATCGGGAGATGTCGATAAAGAACTTAGGATCTCCAAGGCGGGTGACAAGCTCCTCCGACGTCTCCTGGTAGGAGCTGCGCAATACATCATAGGTCCCTTTGGTCCCGACTGTGATCTCCGATCCAAAGATCTCCGTTTAATTGAACGAGGAGGACAAAGAGCGAAGAAAAAAGCGGTCGTTGCCGTGGCACGCACCCTCGCCGTCGTCATGCTGGCTCTGTGGAAGAAAGACGTGAGGGCGATGAAATTTCTGGCCGAGTTGTGGCTCATTTCTACCCACATGTGTCTTTGCTTTTACGGGTAACCTTTTGCCGGGAGTTTTTTCCAAGTGAATCCGGGATGGTGAGACCTCCAGATGCGGGCTTTGCCAGAAATTGAGGCTCTTCCAAAGGCGGTGATGTAGCTGGGCCAGCGGTCGTTGGCGGTAATTTCACCAGACTTGCTCCGGTCGGATTTGCTGAGGTGCTAGAGTTTGGTTTCGGTGGGGCGGTATTTTGCGCCGATGGCGAAGCCCGAGCGATCGGTGCGGCGGGCCGTGCGGAGGATGACGTCGGATTTTAATTGCTGCTTCCGGTGAACCAGCCGCCGCCGTCGATATCGACTTGTTGAAACGTCCCCGGGATTTGAGCAGGGAGGATCGAGGCGGCGAGAAGGGACAGGAAGGCGATTCTTATTTCGAGATGGTATAGTAGGCCTCGAAGGAGTCTTTGCGGTTTTTAGGAAGGTCCTTTGAAGAGAAGCGGAAGACGCGTGGGCCGGCTTGGCGCTTAGGATTTTTTGCGAGGGTGATGGTCATTTGTCCGCCCTCGCGGGATTGGCTGACGATGACTTCTTTTTGCTTATTGTTCTCGGGAGAACCGTAGTTTGGCTTGTCGTGATAGAACCAAGACTCGACGGTGAGGTTTGAGACTTTAGGCAGTCCTTCGGCTTTGCCGGAGAAGTGGAGGGTGAAGGCTTCGCCCTCGCGGGTAATATCCTGGAGCTTGGGATCGTCGTTTTTGGTGTAAGTGAGTTTGACGAGGGCGTGTTCGCTGCCTCCACGCGCACGCCAACCGCGACCGGTTTGTCCGACGTAGAGCGAGCCGCTTTTGTCGAAGCAGAGGCGCATCACGCCGGAGGGGAAGCCTTCGCCGAAATGGATGACGGCGGCTTCATTGTTTTCTTTTGGCAGCATGCGGAAGAGGGTGGAGAGGGTTTGGTCGCCACAGAATATGTGACCGGCGAAGGGTCCAAATTTTCCACCGGTGGTGTCCCAGGCCGGGCTGCCGGGTGAGTTGGCGATGCGGGAATGGGGCATGAGAGCAACGGCGGGCTCGTTTTTGGGAGACCACTTATCCCAAGCGATTTCGGGAGAGTCGGGCTTCATCCCGGGGAGGTCGACGAGGCCGGAGGGGTGGCCGTAGTAGGCTCCTTTCTTGAGGCGGTGGAGTTTTGAGGTGCCGTTGTATTCGCCTTGGTTTTCGGTGTGGTAGACGACTCCATCCGGACTGCTGGCGAGGCCGGCGGGGCTGCGGACGCCCATGGCGTAGGGGATGGTTTTACCATCGGGGGTGACTTGCATGACCCAGCCGCGGTAGCCGCCTTGTGAGCCCATGAAGTTCCCGTTGGCTTTGTGGATTTGGCGTCCGTCACGGTGGTCGAGGTTGAGGGAGTAGTAGTAGTTGCCAGCGGAGTCCTTGGCAGGGCCGTGGAGGTAGCCGTGGTAGTTGGCGGTGAAGAGGAAGTCGTCGGATAAAGTACGGTAAGTCTCGTAGAATCCGTCGCCATTTTTGTCGTAGAGGGCGGTCAGTTCGGGTTTTTGACCGACGACGAGACGGTCTTTTTCAACGATGACGCCGAGGGCATCGAGGAGGCCATCGGCGATCATGGTCCAGGTGTTGTCCTTGAGACGCCAGACTCCGGCGGTGCGGGTGGTGACGACGAGGGAGCCATCGGAGGGATCGAGATCCATGCCGGTGGGTTCGAAGAGCTGCGGGCGTCCGTGCGGGTCGGTGGGGGCGGGGACGCGTTCGGCGGAGTAGCCGGGGAGGAGGGTCATGCCGCTGATGGGCGTGAGGGCGATTTTTTGGGTGAGGGTGGAGGGGATGGGGTTGGGTGTCCAAGTGTAGTCTTGATTATCAACTTGAACTATGTTCGCGTTCTTCACTCCGTTTTTTTCAGTTTCGTAGTGAAGATAGCGCTTTCGCTGAGTCGTGCTGATTGAACTGAAGAAAGTAAGTGAGTATTGATCTTGTCCAATACTGTAATGGAATGTTGGGGACCCATTGGGATCGGAGGGGTAATCGTAGCCGATGAATTGGGCGTCGGATTTTTTGAGTTCGTCGGAGAAATCGGCCTCACCCCAGAGGTTTTTTTCGATGGTTTCGCCGTCACCAATGAGAGGAGACTTGAAAGAGAGATCGACGGAGCGGGAGTTGATGGTTGGGTGCCCCGCGAGAGTGATTTCGCTCGCTTTGTGTCCGAGTGAAGAGGGATTGTTACCCCGACCGGACATTTCGTTTTTGAGATTAAGGAAGCCACCGGTCCATGCTTTGGAGATGCTCATGGTGCGGGGGTCGAAGGAGAAGTTGAGCCCACCGGGCATGCCGACGTGGACAGCGCGGGCGGAGGAGCCGGGGATGCGGGCCCGGAAGATGCGGGTGCGGTCGGTGACGAGGATTTCGGTGGGGTCCTGGTGGATGTCTTTGATGACCGTTCCTTCTTGGAGCTCGGCCATCACTTGGGCGGGGCCGCGTTGCGCGTCGTCATTGAGAGTCTCCAGGTAATGGTAGATGGCCATGGCCTTTTGCTCATTTAAGAAGGCCTCGGGGTAGCCGGGCATGACGGGGAGGAAAGGGGTGCCTTTGGTGGGGGCGACTTCGGAGATCGCGATCTCGGTGGCGGGCTCGCGGAGGGACTTTTGGAAGTAGGCGAGGTCGGCGGTGATGGTGTGCTTGTGATTTTCGCCGGATTCGATGATGTCGCGTTTACGGGATTCTTTTGGGAAGAGTCCGAAGAGGCCGGGGCCGGTTTTGACCGAGTTGTCGTTTTTAGCCTCGGAGTGGCATTCGGCGCAGCCGACGGCGTGGAAGGTCTCTTTTCCGAGTTTGACGAGATCGACCGGGGCCGCGGAAAGGGAGGCCGGAATTGCAAACAGAAGGGGTAGGCATTTTAAACGCATGGGCAAAGTTTGGAAAATGAGAGGGCTGACGTCGAGAACTGAGTTTTTTTAGGATGGAGAAATGTGAGGGCTGCGTTACTCTTCGGCGGTTAGAATTTTGAAAGTCCTGCCCTAGTTTCTTCAGTTGTGAACTTTTTTGTCGTCGCGCGTTCTCTTGGAATGATGGTCCTTTTATTGGGGGTCACCATGGTAGGGGCGGTTGTATTGTCTGCGGTGGTTCCGGCTGGGGCGTCTCATGAGACCGGACTGGATCTGCAGGGCTGGGCCATTTCGCTCGGGATCGCCCTTTTATTGGGGATCTCGTTTCTGTTGGTCGCGTCGCGCTTGGCGAAGGAGAACAAGCGGGGTGATTTGATGAGAAGGAGGGAAGCGATGGCGGTGGTGGGGGTGGGGTGGTTGGTGATCAGTCTCGTAGCGGCTTTGCCGTATTTGTTCTGCGAACCAAAGGTAGCGCTGCATTTGGCAATCTTCGAGGCGACCTCCGGACTGACGACGACGGGGGCGACGATTTTTGCTGATGTGGAGTCGTTTCCGAAGTCGATCTTGATGTGGCGATCGATAACGCAGTGGCTGGGGGGGATGGGGATTTTGGCGATTTTCGTAGTGGTGCTGTCGGGGGGCGGAATGAGCGGGCGGATGTTGGTGGGGACCGAGTCATCGTTGGCGGGTTCCGATCTAGCGAGTCTGCGACAAACAATGAGGAGGATGTGGATCTTGTATGTGGGGTTTACTGTCGTGTGTGTCTTTGCATTATGGGCAGCCGGCTTGACTCCTTTTCAAGCGGTGAACCATGCTTTGACGGTAGTCTCAACGGCGGGATTTGGGACGGAGAACGATAGCGTGACAAGTTTTGGGACAGGGGTGAAGGTGGTGTTGCTCATTTTCATGCTAATTTGCGGGGTCAGTTTTCCCCTCTATCTGTCAATGTACCGGAAGTCGTGGCGGGACAGGCTGCAGCGCTTCGAGGAGGTGTGGTGGTTTTTTGGAATTCTGGGAGTCGGGCTGGCCTCGGTGGTGATTTATCACTTGGTGACGGGGACGGGGGATTCAATCTTCGAGGTGGTATTTGACATGGTTTCGGTGTCAACAACGACGGGTTATGTTTCGGGAAACTACGACCACTGGGGGCACTTTGGGAAGTCGGTCCTAGTGGTGTTGATGATCGTGGGGGGATGTTCGGGATCGACAGCGGGAGGGTTGAAAGTGGGGCGGATCGTGCTGACTGCTCGCTTTGTGATCGCGGAGCTGCGGGCCTCTTTTCGGCCTCAGGAATTGAAGCAGGTGCGGTTGGGGGGGAAGTTGATGGACCAGGCCGGACAAGGTCAATTGTTTTTGGTGGTGGCGCTGTTTGGATTCTTTTTGATCGGAGGAACATTGGTGATGAGCTCGCTTGAACCTGAGACGAGCTTTATCGGTTCCTTGTCGGCGGTGTTGAGTTGTTTGTGCAATGTCGGCCCAGCCTTTGCGGAATTTGGTCCGCGGAACAACTTCGCTCACGTAGAGGCACCAGGGGCGATGGTTCTGGCGGTGTTGATGATTTTGGGGAGGCTGGAGTATGTCGCGGTGTTGGTGTTGTTCAGCCGCCGCTTGTGGAAACGGTATTAAAGGATATTTTCAACGAAGCGCTGGCGTTCGAAGCGTTCGAACTTATCGGGTTCCTCTCCGGTGCCAATGAAGCGGGGAGCGATTTTCAGCTCCTTTTGGATGGCGGCGGCGACTCCGCCCTTACCCGAGCCATCGAGCTTGGTGAGAATGAGGCCGTCGAGGGGGACCGCTTTTCCAAATTCGCGCGCTTGGTTGAGGGCATTGCCGCCGGTGGAGGCATCAACGACGAGGAAGGTTTCGTGCGGTGCGGTCTCATCCTGTTTGCTAAGGGTGCGCTTGATTTTGGTGAGCTCGTCCATGAGGTTGCTGCGGGTGTGTAGGCGGCCCGCGGTGTCGCAGAGGAGGAAGTCGTAGTTCCCATTGATCGCTTTTTGGTGGGCCTGGTAGCAAACGGATGAGGGGTCGGCCTCGTGTGCACCGGCGACGACAGGGAGGTCGAGGCGTTCGCCCCAGCGGACGAGTTGCTCGACGGCGGCGGCGCGGAAGGTATCGGCAGCGGCCATGAGGACGGAGTAGCCTTGGCTTTTTAGGAGGTGTCCGAGCTTGGCGGTAGAAGTGGTTTTTCCGGTGCCATTGACGCCGACAATGAGAAGGACGGCGGGCTTGCCATCGGGGCGGGGCGCAAGGGCGTCGGCGTCGGCTGGAAAAAGATCTGAGACGTTTTTGCGAGTTGTTTCAATAACGTCATCAGCGGAAATTTTGCGTCCAAGGTTCCTGAGTTCTTCGACAATCTCCACAGAAAGTCGAACTCCGAGATCTCCGGCGATGAGCTCGGCTTCGAGGTCATCCCAGTCGATTTCGGCCTTATTGGTGACCTTGTTAAAGAGCTTCTTGAAGAATCCTGCCATGGCGGGCGGATGCTGGGTCAAAGACGGTGAAAAAGCCAAGGATTATTGTGACTGACACCGGAAAACCAAAGGAGCACTCAGATCACTTGCACTCACAGGAAATTCGCGCTAAACCACTGTCATCGCTCCGGTAGTTCAACGGATAGAACAAGGGTTTCCTAAACCTTAGATCTTGGTTCGATTCCAGGTCGGAGCGCTTCCCTTAAAATCGATGAAAACTCTTCTGTTAAGAGGTTTACGCCGAATCCGTTAGGCAGCGGCTCTTGCGCAGTAATGCGCTCAAATGTCCCTAATTGCGTCTGATATTGGTTACACTTGGTTACAAATTCCCTCCCTAGTGGTTTCTTGAGTTTAACCCTCCAATAGTAGCCTCGTATTACAAGGGGCCTGAAGTAGCTGGAGTGTGCACCTTCAGGCCTGCGCTCTGGCGAAGGCGGGGTGTGATACGGGCAAGGAAAAAGAACGGCGGGCGCACCTGTTCGGGGGGAAGCTCGGGAGACCGTGGCCCTTGAACTGAACGAGGGGCTGGCCCCTTCAATTCCGCATTTTTTTCATTGTGCGAAGTTATTGAGAGGGTTGAAAAGTCCCTAATCTTCGCTTACTAGCCTCAAGTCAGGAGATGTGTAAAGGCCCCCAGATTCCAGCTAATTGATGTGCTGGATGATTTTCTTTTAAAGCAGTAACCTCCATCCCTAGTGAAGCGACTTCCAGTTCTTTCGAAGGCCTTGTTGGCTCTTGGATTGGTGTGGGCTTTTAGCTTATTTTGGTCGTCTTACCGTTCAAATGAAGGAGCGGGATCGCAAGGCGATAAGGTTATGATCCTCTCAGGAAGAAGACTTGATGCGCGGGTGGGAACTGTAATCAAAGATGTTGAAAGAGATGCACGGCCCCTAAGCGAGCTTTTGGAGGCACTCGAAGAAGTCAATACCAGCGTTGGTTTTGAGTTCTTGGTTACTAATCCTCCGGTAGAAGTGGATGACCTTTTGGGAAGCCTGAATTCGGAAGAAATTACAATCTTGATTAAGCATCTGCTGCAGCTTGGTGATGAAGGTACGGATGATATGCGGTCAACTTGGGTCATCTTAATTGCGAGGCAATGGGGTAAGACCGATCCGATTACTGGAATTGAATACACGCTGAAGGAGATCGAGGAAGGTTCTCCAGTGTGGTGGTCAGTCTATGCAGACATTTATGCGGGATGGTCGGAGTTGAAGTCTCAATTCGCGTGGGATCACTTCGTTGAACTCATCCCAAGAATGGCTGATGTTTTTCACACCCCTTATGTCATGAGTCAGACAGCAGCTTTGATCTTAAATCGATTCGCAGCGGATCATCCGAATCAGGCCTTGCGCGTCTTAGTTCCCGGCCCTCAGGATCAAGAAAGGGGGCTTAACTCTGTCATTCGGGATAGTCTTATCAAGGGACTTCCTGAAGGAAGTGATTGGGAGGAAATTGCAAATCTCTCAGCAAAGCGCACTTTTGGAATGTTGGATGTTGGAGGGATCGTCGAGGGGCCCGGAGCTGTCCTTTTTGCCCGCTGGGCGAGGGAATCTCCAAACGAAGCTCTTGCTTGGTTTAGCAACCATAAGGGAAGTAGCGACTCTATGGTCGTACCTGACTTCACTGAACTCATCTCGGTCTGGTATCGTCGGGCTCCCGAAATAGCTGGGGATTGGGTTCAGAGGGAACTACAGCAGGGGGACAATGCAGAAAGCTTGGAGGCCGCACAGTTATTGATCTCGTGGCACAATCTTGATCGTAATTTGCTCAACTGGGCCCGTCAGTTCCCTGATCAAGGCTCACGTTTTAAGATTCTAGAATCGGCAGCTCATTCCGCAGACGTTTACATAGAGAGAGATAGCGGCATCTTGCGAATGATCGACGGACCACTGAATCCCAACAGTCAGGAAGTGGCGGTTGTCGAAGAGATGCTCCCGCTCTTTAATCTAAGTCCGGAACAGGAGACCGAAATTCGTCAGATTCTTGGAGATCGGATTGAGAAGCAGGCGAAATAGCGTTTCAATAAATGCCCTCAGATTGCGACTTTGGGGGGGGAAGAACCCCTACTTCTGAAGTAGCGGAATTTGGACTACTGATAATCATTTCAATTGGAAATGCGCATTCGGCACCTGAGAGGCCCAATTCAAGCAAAGGTCCCCGAATTCTCTGATGGCGGATTTAGCCACGCTCTTTCTAGCTCCCCCCAACTACCTTGAGCCCCTGATAATGATATTTTTTCAGTGGTTGGATTTCCGCCTCGGCTGCTCGCCTAAAATGGCTGAAATAGGGTGGGTCTGAAAAATGGCGGCATTTGATCCCTTTTCATGGGATTCCCTGAGGGTTCACAGAGGCTCAAATAGGGTGTAGTCTATTTGGCTCATGATTTACTCCCATGTCCGAGTTTCGACCAAGGACCAAAATCCAGTCCCCAATCGGGAGGAGATCAGCGCATGAGCGAAGGCTCCGGGCATCAAGGGCGTGACCTGATATTAGTGAAAAAAGGGGTCAGGTGATAAATCTTGGAATTAACTCTTCTTCATCCAACATCCTCCCATACCTAGAACGCCTCGTATCCAATACCCTGGAGCTTTCTACCATGTCATGGCACGGGGAAATCGTCGGGAGAATATTGTTCTCGGACACCTCAACC
>JBLHUR010000190.1:0-10742 GCA_047629805.1 Akkermansiaceae bacterium
TTGTGAACGAGGTTTTTTCAGCGAGTCGGGAGCGGTTCGGGCCGAAGAGAAAAGATGGAGCCCGAAAACCGAGGGGGGCGTTGCAGGATTTGGCGGGAGAGATTTGGAGTCTTCGGGATTTGCAAAGAGGGTGATGTTCAGTTTTTTGAATAGCAAAAAACATGTCAGGCATATTTTGACGTGCTCTATTGTTTAGCGTCAAATATTTCCCCGTCACGTATGCACTCAGAAGGTTCAAGCCAATCGCCCTTACAATAAAATCATAGATTATTTCGACTTTTTGACACGTCTGCTTGGGACTGATAAATTCTATGTCAAAAATTGGAGTAATCACAACGAAGAGAAGAAGAACCGGGTCGCTTGGAGTAATTCATGCGGAGACTTTGCCCGGCCAGGAAGTAGGCTTGATGATTCGTTTTCCGGAAATTTTGATGAGGTGTCGGATGAACTTGAGGTCTGGTTCGAGTTCGTTGTGTTGACGATGGTTGGGAGCGTCCTCGGTTAGGGCGGGGAAGTTGTGAGCCTTTTCTTTACCCCCATGCGGCCGTGTAAATTAGGGGTGGGTGATTGCAATCTGTGGCTCGAATTGTTAGGCCTCCCTTCTAGTTATGAATGGGAGACGTGGGAGAATGCCGTTTTGCGGATGCCGCCGCCGAAAAAGGAGCGGCTCTCGGGGGGAAGAGTATGAGGGAATTTTAGAGGGGTTGATGGGTTCCCGCGGATCGGAGTCAGAAGGAGCATGTCGAAGGTTTGCCGCTGGGGACGCGGGGCGGGGTGGTGTTTGAGCATACTTTCCGGTGTCGGGTGACTATGTATTTGAGGTTCTGCTAATGCGGGATCCGAATGAAGAGGTGGAAGGATTGTTTGGGAATGGCTAGCGTTGCTCCGTTGTTTGCGGGCCCTTTGATCGAGGCGGCGCATGGAGATGAGTTGGCGAAGGTGATGGAATTGGTGGAAGCGGATGCCCATGCAGCCCCTCCGGGAAATGAGAACCCGCTGGATACGGCGGCGCGGACGGGGGTGTTGGCTCGTGTGAAGGTGTTTGTGGAGCAGGGAGCGGGTCTCGAAGTTGGAACGAGAAGAACAAGTCGGGTAGGACTCCTTTGAAGATCATGCAGGGATATCGACCGGGGAATTTTCGACCGATTGGGATGAGTGAGCGGGCGCTGCTCGCGATCATGCGCGAGTAAAGGAGGCGTGGCGCCCTCGCCACTTTGTTTCGCAAGGGTTTCTGTCAGTCCTCGGTTGAGAAGTGGCGAGGGGGCCACGATTCTTATCTTCCCAGACGCTCTTGCGAGTTCGCTTTAATCATTGTCACCAACTCGTTAATGAGGGGATGAGTGAGGCCTTTTCCGTGGAGATGTTGCGCGGCCCGATCCAATGCGGCTGGCATGCGGTCTACCATCGATTCGATCTGCTCCAGCATGATCTTGGGCTTCAAGCCCATTTCTTTTGCACAATCTTCCCAGTGACTCTTTTCCATTTTTTTGATCTTATATTCGCTTCCGATTTTCATTGCGAGGCGGGCTTTGTGCGGGTTGATTTCTTTTGGATAGGGGAGGGCGCTCGCGATGTCGTAGAGTGGGGCGAGGCGGATTTGGCCCTGGCGAGAGATCAGGATCGAGTAGTTTTTGGCATGGGCGTCGGTGCCTTTGATGAGCCAGTTGAAGATGAGGGCGTCGGCAAATCTTAAGACGCCGGTATTTCCGTCTGTGAGATGAATGCGCAGTAGATCTGAAATTTGTGACGGTGTCGTCGGACAGACAGAATGATTCGTTTTCGGCGTGTCCGTCGAAGTGTTGTTGAGCGGGCTTTAAGATGTGGGTGGTGGGAATGGAGCCGGAGGGAACTCCCCATTTCCCTGAATCCTTGTCGAGATAGAGCGCGGTTTTTGGCTGCGCTCCGGCGAGGCTGAACTGGCCGGCATCATCTGGAGTTCGACTGATGCTGTGATCTTTTAAAAGAAGATTCATTCGATCCTGTAGCTCGGCGTCAGTCAAGCAAGTCACTTTCCCGGGCGTGATTTCTCTCAAGAACTCCTCCTCGTCGTCACGTGGAATGAATTGGACTGCGCCCGCACAATCCTGCCCGACATTTTTGATCAAGCCGTATGAGCTTCTGGCAGAAACTTGAAAGCGCTTGCCCCATTGATCGAGGACTCTTCCGTTGTCTGGAAGCAGTCCCCACAGAAAGCAGTCGATGGCCCGGTCCCCGTGCTCCTGCGATGTCAGGGGCATAGAGACCGAAATTGGAAAACGATCTTCCTCTTTTAGCCAATTGTGATCATGGGAAAAGGATAGAGAATTGAGATGACGTGCAATACGTCCTATCATTCTGATTCTTGTGGTAACGAGCATTTTTCAGACGCCGATGTCTTCGTTCCAGAGCTTGGGATGCCTTTGAATGAAGGATTTCATCATTTCGAGGCATTCCTTGTTTTGTAAAACCTCCACTTCCACGCCCCGGGAGCGCAGGTGATCTTCCTCACCCATGAAGGTTTGGTTTTCGCCCACGATGACTTTTGGAATGCCGTAAAGAAGGATGGCACCGCTGCACATGGGGCAGGGGGACAGGGTGGTGTAGAGTTCGCAGTCGCGGTAGATTTCAGCCGATTGTCGTCCGGCATTCTCAAGGGCGTCCATTTCGCCGTGGAGAACGGTGCTGTCTTTTTGAATGCGCCGATTGTGTCCGCGCCCGATGATTTTCCCTTGGTGGACGATGACGCTACCGATGGGGATTCCTCCTTCTTTGAGTCCCAATTGAGCTTCAGAAATTGCGGCTTTTAAAAATTCTGCTTTCACCTCGTGAGAATCGGCTATCGTTAGGGACGGCGCGAGGGCGAAATTCTCCGCGTAAATTTTCACTCATTCTTATTTCTATGCCTTTTGTTAGACTTTCCGGAACCGTGCTTGGTTCTGAAGATGCCGGTCGCTCCACGCGTGCGAAGCTCCTTTTTCTCCTCTACAATGCGGGTTGGGATATTTTTAATTCTAACGGAGATCAGCAGATCACCCTCTCGAATATTGAGAAGAAGATCGTGGAGTCGGATGCCTTTGTCTTTACCCCCGATGCCACGCTTGAGGATCTTTTCAAGGCGACCTCGGTATTTGTGGGCTATCAAACTCTTGATAAGCATCTCGCTGGAAAGCCAACGGTCATTTTAAACAGTGATTTTTCGTGGGACCCCTTGTTTCAACTTCTCGCTCACCTTCGTGAGCAGGGAACGGTGAGGCAGGATCATCGTGATTTTTTGCTGAGTGCTTCGACTCCGGAAAAAGTGATCAAGCGGCTTCATCTTGCCGCGAAAAAAGGGCTTCCTGATGCGAACCGCGAGATCGCGATCAAGACTGAGATTCCCGAAGCGGATACTCCGCCGCCTGCTGATCTTGTGGGGAGCGTTTGTGTGTTCTGTTCAGCAAGTTTGGAGGATCCGGCTTACATCGCGGATGGGGAAGAATTTGGACGCCGCCTCGCTGAAAATAAATTTGGGTGCGTTTCGGGTGCTGGCAAGACGGGAATTATGGGAGCTGTGGTGCGTGGTTCGGTGGGAGCGGGTGGTTGGACTGCTGGTTCCAATGTGCCTCATATCATCGAGCTGGAAGGCCTGCCCGAGGGGCTTTCGTGTTTCTGGCTTCGCGATGACATCTACACGCGTATGGAGGTCATGATTGAGAATTCGACTTCCTTTGTGATTTTTCCAGGGGGTGCCGGAACGGTGCAGGAGCTTTTCGCGCTCATGATTTTTAGACACCAAGGCAATGATCTCATGAAGGGAAAGAAGGTGGTTATTTTTAACCGACCGGACGAGAACGGGAATGGCTTTTGGGACAAGCTGATTCCCTTGATGGAATCGATGTGCAAGCCTGACGACTATCAAGTCGCGACCTCGCTTGATGAGGTGATGGGGATTTTGCAGGGGTAGCAGAGATTGCCGCCACGTTTTACGATCCGTTTACCAAGTTTCAGTTCGGATGTGGTAAAACATGGTTCATGAAACAAGAGCCTCGAGATTCCTCCGATCTTCCTGGGCGATGGCAGTCGCTTGTCTTTCAGGGGAAGACCAGTCTTCTCCGATTGCATCGTGGATTGATCGAGCTGGGAGAGGGCCCTCCCAAGCATTTATTTGGCGAAGCTGAGGTCGATGCTCCGGTGGTGGGGGAGGCGAAGGCGAAACTGTGGACGCAGGTTTCCGATGCGGAGTTCCCGCTGACGGCGGGGAAGGTTGAGAACTTGCGAATCTCGGCGAAGGCGCTGCATGGCTTGGTGATTCCGGCGAGTGGGGTCTTTAGTTTTTGGCGTCAATTGGGACGGACGACGAGAGGGCGGGGTTACACGGTGGGTCGTGAATTACGTGAGGGTTGTCTGGTTCCGAATCGGGGTGGCGGGTTGTGTCAGGTGACGGGGCTTCTCTATCAAGCGGCCTTGGATGCGGGGCTTGAGATCGTGGAACGGCATGAGCACTCGCGGCTGGTTCCGGGATCGATGGGGGAGCAGAATCTTGATGCGACGGTCTTTTGGAATTATGTTGATCTGCGCTTTCGGGCGAATTTTCAGTGGAGATTAGAGGTTGAATTAGATGCCACTCATCTGGTGGTTCGGATCCGTGCTGATCAGCTTGAGAAGGTTCGGAAAGTGGAGCTGCTGCCAGATCTGGTGGTGCGTGAAGCGGCGTCGGGCGATTGTGTGACTTGTGATCAAATGGCTTGCTTTCGCCATCCTTCGGCAACGGCGGCGCACGGTCCGAGTCAGGGGCATTCCGCTTTTTTGCTGGATGCCCGATGGCCTGAGTTTGATCAGTGGTGTGCCGGGCATTCGCGCGATGGGGATCGTTGGTTGACGCCGCTTGATGGTCGTCGTTTTAAGAAGCAGAACTATGCTTGGAGTCCGCCTGAGGAGGCGGAAATCTATCATGCGACGGTGGCGACTTTTTTGAGGTCGTTTCGTCAACGTCGTCTTCCGGCGCAGGGGGCGCTTCGACAAAAAGTTCTACTTGAGGCTGATCGGAAGTTGGCAGAGCAGTATCGTAAAAAGCTATCACCGGAATGTCGTCATTTGGTGATTTCGCAGAACCTATTGCCCCATCTTTGGGAGATGGGTGTTTTGGGAGGTCGGACTTTTGATGTTCTCATGGAGCGATGGCCGCTCGTTGAATTGCAGCGTCGTTTGAATGTGGCGTCGAAGAGACATCTGGAATCGCCGACGCTGGGAGATTTCCGGGCGGATCCGGTTTTGGTGAGAATGGAGAGTGAGGCGCTCGCGCAGGCGGGGAAGTTGATCACGCCGCATCGGGCGATGGCGAAGCACTTTGGGCATCGTGCGTGGTTGCTGGATTGGGCGATGCCGGAGGTTGAGGTTCGAGGAGGTGAGGTTGGAGATCATTTTTTCCTACCTTGTTCGCCTCTGGGTCGGAAGGGGATTTATGATTTAGAGGGGGGCGGTCGGAAGATTCTCGTCCTTGGGAAAGCGCGTGAGGGAGCGGGGGGAGAGTTTTATGAACAGGGAGTCCTCGCTGACCTGGGGACCGCAGAAGCGGTGGTGTTGCCCGCGTGGATTGAGCATCAGCCGAGATTGGCGTTGCAGGCTCTGGCGATGGGGATTCCGGTTTATGCGACGGAGGAATGTGGCTTACCTGAGCATCCGAGGCTCACGATTTTAGGGCATGATGAGTTTGCATGCCTTGGGGGCAGAGTGGGCCTGGCTCGAAGAAGCTGCCCTGCCTCGCAGTCAGCCCTCTCCTGATCCGTTTAGTCGCGAGCGCCGAGGAGAGGGCAAACTGCGGGGTCTTGGAAGTCTGGGATCCCATTGGTTTTTTGGACAAGGCGTTCGTTGACGTGGGAGAATTTTACGTTGGGCCGGTAGGTGAGGTCGGCGGAGGCGAAGTGGGCCGCGAGGGCGCGGCGGGGTTTCTCTCCGAGGTTTAGGGGATTACCGTGGAGGGTGGTGGAGGGGAAGAGGACGAGGTCACCGGCCTTAAGGCTCATGCGGCGGGGTTCGTCGTTTACCATGATGGTGATGGGGCCCATTTCGGCGGTGAAGTCGATGAGGGGGATCCAGGCGGTGAGCATTTGGGTGGCGTGGCAGGTGAGCCAGCGGGATTCTTCGCGGTGCCAGTGGTAGTTTTCTTCGCCGGAAGGACGAGGTTCTTCGTAGAGGAGTTGGTCGTGCCAGAAGCGGATTTCTTTGAGCGAAAAGGTTTCGCGGATGAGGGTGGCGAGGCGACCGTCGCGGAGGAGATCTGAGAACTCGCTGCGGAAGAAGGAAGCGTAGGGGTGTTTTCTTGAGCGGGCTTTGCAGGGGCGGGGGTGGGGCCAGTTGAAAGAGGGTTTGGTATTGGATTCGCCTTGATAGTAGGCGTCTTGGGCGGTGCGGGCGCGGGCGATCTCATCGACGGGGAAGAAATTTCGGACGATGAGGTAGCCTTGGGACCGCAAGAATTCGCGACGTCTTTCTTGGGGACGCATGAGGTTGGGGGTTACTCGGGCTAAAGCCCAAGCTCCGTGGTGGCGGCTGCCACTAGGTTGGGGAGTTCTGAGCGGTTGGGGGCGGCTCCGCGGGCCATGTCGGGTTTCCCGCCACCTTTTCCGCCGACGATGGGGCCGAGGTTTTTGATGAGGTTGCCGGCTCCGTGGCCTTTGTCGTTTCCGTCTTTGCCACAGAGGGCGCCGAGGTGGAGTTTGTCGCCGTCATCGACGATGAGGAAGGCGGCTTGGGTGAAGTGGATCTTCTTTAAGCCGTTCATGAGTTCCTGGAGGAGGGCGGGTGAGCCTTCGGTGCTGATGAGGATGTTGCCGGTGATGTTTTGCTCGGCGAGGAGGGCGTCGGCCATGCGGGCGGCTCCGGCAGATTGCGCTTTTTTGAGGGCTTTTTCGGCTTCGATTGCTTGGGCTTTGACTTCGGCAGCGGAGGCGTTGTCGGCCACTTTGAAGGTGTCGGCTTCGAGTTTGCGGAGGGCTTGGTTGGCTTTTTCGAGTTTTTCTAGGGACTCGGTTTTTTCGGTGGCTTCCTTTTCCTGTTGCTCGGCGAGGTAGGTTTCGGCAGCAGGGCCGCAGAGGGCTTCGATGCGGCGGACGCCGGAGCCGGTGGAGCCTTCGGATTTAATTTTGAAGAGGCCGATCTCGGAGGTCTTTCGGACGTGGGTCCCTCCGCAGAGTTCCATGGAGTAGCCGTCGAGGGTTTGGTCACCGCCGCCGATTTGGACAACGCGGACGAGGTCGCCGTATTTGTCGCCGAAAAATTGCATGATGTCGGCGCGGTCCTTGACGTCGGCGTGGGGGACTTCGATCCAAGAGACGGTGTCGTCTGCTTGGATGGAGGCGTTGACCTTTTCCTCGATGGCAGTGAGTTGCTCGGGGGTGAGGGCCTTGGAGTTGAAGTCGAAGGTGAGGCGGTCGGGTGAGACGGAGGAGCCTTGCTGGGCGGAGTCGGCTGAGACCAGTTCGTGCAAGGCCCAGTGAAGGAGGTGGGTGGCGCTGTGGTGGGCCTCGATGGGAGCGCGGCGTGCGCGGTCCAAGGTAAGGGTGACTTTGTCGCCAATGCTTGGGAGGTCGCCTTCGATGAGGTGTGCGATGGCTCCGCCGATTTTCTGAGTGCTGGTGACGGCTTGGCTTCCGAGGGTGCCGGTGTCGCCTTCTTGGCCGCCCATTTCGGTGAAGAAGACGGTTTGGTCGGTGATGACGAGCTTGTCGTGGATCTCGAGGACGGTGGCTTCGCAGGAGTCTTGGTCGAAGCCGACGAAGTTAGTGAGGGCATCGGTGGAGATGTCGGTGGCGCGGACGATGGTCTTTTTTTGTGCGCCACGTGAGAGTTCGCGGGCTTCTTCCATGCGGGCTTCGACGGCGGCTTCATCGAGGGTGATGCCACGCTCACGGCAGAGGAGGGCGGTGAGGTCTACAGGGAAGCCGAAGGTGTCGTAGAGTTGGAAGGCTTTTTCGGGATCAAACTTTGGAGGAGCAGAGAGAGGTTTTTTCCAACCGCCTTCCAAAATTTCTTCGACTGAAATATCGGTTGGTACGCCATCGTTACCAATGTAAGGGATCGAGATTAATTTTTCGGGTTCAGAGGTATTTCCGGCCTTATCAATCCACTGCCATTCTGGATTACCCACGGCTGCAATACCCTGATCATCAAAAGCTGTAAGTATTGCCCAAGGGATAGCTTCGTTGAAAAGGTCCATTCCGCGATCGAGGGTCTTGTTGAATGACTCTTCTTCGAGAGCGAGGGTTTCTTTGACGACTTGGGAGCGGGTTTTGAGCTCGGGGAAGACTTGGCCGAATTCTCCGACGAGGGTGTCGACGAGTTTTGGGAGGAAGGGCTCTTTCCCATCGAAGCCGAGGCTGCGGCCGTATTTGACGGCGCGGCGGAGGATGCGGCGGAGGACGTAGTTTCGGCCGTTGGTGCCGGGGATGATGCCGTCGGCAATTGAGAAGCTGAGGGTGCGGATGTGGTCGGCGATGACGCGGAAGGCGATGGCTTCTTCTAGGGTTTGGGACTTTGTGACCGGGACGGTCACGCCACTGGGGTCTGGGTAGATGTCGTGATACTTTTTGCCGCTGAGTTCTTCGAGTTTGCGGAAGATGGGTTGGAAGACGTCGGTGGCGTAGTTGGTGGGCTTTTTGGAGAAGTCGGTGAAGCCTTTGGTGTTTTGGATGAGGGAGCAGACGCGCTCGAAGCCCATGCCGGTGTCGATGTGTTTGGCGGGGAGGTCACGGTAGCTGCCGTCTTCTTCGGCGTTGTATTGGATGAAGACGAGGTTCCAGATCTCGATGCAGAGGTCGGAGTCCATGTTGACGAGTTTGCCGCCGGTGTCGGCATTTGGAGTCATGTCGACGTGGAGTTCGGAGCAGGGGCCGCAGGGTCCGGTGTCGCCCATTTTCCAGAAGTTGTCATCGATGTTGCCGTTGACGATGTGGACGGCGGGATCGAGTCCGGCTTTTTCGAAGAAGACTTTCCAGAGGTCGTAGGCTTCTTGGTCAAATTCGGAGGGGTCGCCTTCCGAGGGCATATAGACGGTGGCGTAGAGTCGGTTGGCGGGGAGGCCCCAGCGTTCGACGACGAGTTCCCAGGCCCAGGCGATGGCTTCTTCCTTGAAGTAATCTCCGAAGGACCAGTTGCCGAGCATTTCGAAGAGGGTGTGGTGGTAGGTGTCGTAACCGACGTCCTCGAGGTCGTTGTGTTTGCCGCCGGCGCGGAGGCACTTTTGGGTGTCGGTGGCACGGGGGGGGGTGTAGGGGGGCTTTTCGGTGCCGAGGAAGTAGGGGATGAATTGGTTCATCCCGGCGTTTACGAACATAAGAGTGTCGCGGGCCGCAGGAGCTGGAAGGAGCGGGGATCCAGGCACGATGGTGTGCTGCTTTTCTTTAAAGAAGTCGAGGAAGCTGGTGCGGATCTCTGCGGAGGTCATGACGGGGGCTTTGAGACCACATTTTGGGGGGATGGGGAAGTTTGAAGTTTGTCGGGAGGAGGAGAGAATGAGCAAGTGAACGATTGCAGGATGGAAACTTGGTTGAGGGGAAACCACGAATCTCACCAATTTTCACGAATGGTTGAGGGGGCTCACGCAGCGAGGCGGAGGGTTTTGGGGGCTTGCGGATTTGAGGATTTGAGGATTTCCTAATTTAGGGATTAGAGTTTGGCGTTTGAGCGTTTAGGGTTTGTGAATGTCCGATGATTATGGTTCTCCGCCTACTTTTGTGTTAGAGCCTTCGAGGCTGGTGTCGTTGGATGCTTTTCGAGGATTTGTGATGTTTTGGATCGTGGGGGGAGAGGCGATAGCGCATGCCCTGGCGGGGTTGAGAGGGGTGGAGTCAACGGTTCTGAATACGGTGGTGTTGCAGTTGTCGCATGTGGAGTGGGAGGGGTTCCGGTTTTATGATCTGATTTTTCCGTCCTTTGTTTTTATTGTGGGGACTTCGTTGGTGTTTTCTTTGAGCAAGCTGACGGTGCCGGGTGATCGCAGGGATGCGACGTGGCGGGTGGTGAAGAGGGGGCTGTTGCTTTGGTTGATCGGGATTATTTACTACGGGGGGATTTCGAAGGGGTGGTATGATGCGGGGACGCATGAAGGGGTGAGGTTGTTGGGGGTGTTGCAGCGGATTGGAATTTGTTATCTGGTGACGGGGTTGTTGTTTATTTATGTGCCTTGGCGGGGCTTGGTGGCGGCATTTTTGGTTTTATTGGCGGGGTATTGGGCCTTGTTGACTTTTGTGGCGGTGCCGGGTCAGGATTCGGTGAGTTTTGAGGAGGGGAGGAATTACACCAACTGGTTTGATTCGCAGTATCTGCCGTTTTTCAAGTGGAAGGTGGCGCATGATCCGGAGGGAATTCTTTCGACGTTTCCGGCGATTGCGACGTGTTTGCTAGGGGTGTTTGCGGGCTTGCTTTTGAAGGGGGAGAGGATGTCGCGGGGGAAGAAGTGCGGGTTGCTTTTGGTGGCGGGGGTGGCTTTGATTTTCTTGGGGACCTTTATGGGGCAGTATCATCCGGTGATTAAGAATCTCTGGACGTCGAGCTTCGTGTTGGTGGCGGGTGGATGGAGCCTGGTGGTTCTAGGGGTGTTTTATTTAGTGGTGGATTGGGTTGGGTTCAAGGGATGGGCGATGCCGTTTGTGTGGATTGGGATGAACCCGATTATGATCTATTTACTGAGCAGCGTGGTGAATTTTGATGAGATTGCAGCGCGGGTTTTGGGTGGCCCGATGAAGGTGTGGGTCGATGGAATGGTGCCGGGGTTGGGGGCTTTGTTG
>JBLHUR010000191.1:0-10325 GCA_047629805.1 Akkermansiaceae bacterium
CGACTCATGAAAATTTACGGTTACCTCTGCCCTCTAATCGGCCTCTCGGCTCTCCTGACGCTTCACGCTCAGGAAACTATCGTCACTCTTGCTCCCGTGATTGTTACGGCGGATGCTCTCGACGACGAAGAAAACAAAAATATTACCAATGAAGATCTCACCAAACGGAGTGCCACAGACCTCAGTGATGTCTTTCAAAAGACGCCATCGGTCACGGTGAACGGCGGTCGCAATCAAGGTCAGCAAATTTATGTCAATGGTTTGGAGAGTAACTTGAGTAACGTCATTATCGATGGAGCCAAACAGGGGAATATTTTTCACCATGCCGGGACGGTCTTCGTAGAGCCGGAGCTTTTGAAGCAGGTGGGAATCGATCCCGGAGCGGGCAATGCCCTTCAAGGCTTGGGCGCGCTGAACGGAGCCCTGCGCTTTGAAACGAAAAGTGCCTTTGATATTTTGGCCGAGGATCAAGGATTCGCGGGTTTGACCAAGGGACTCTACTACAGCAATGGCGAGGGATATCGCGCTTCACAGAGTTTTGCGTTCCGCCTTAGTGATGACTGGGCCTTCCTTCTTTCGGGATCAAAGACCGACCGGAACGAATACGAGGACGGTGATGGAAATACTATCGATCTCACCGACTACGATTCAGAGAACTTCCTGCTGAAACTCTCCGGCCGTTTCTCCGGGAAACACACTCTTGATATTGGTTTTGAGAGTGTCTCTACGAAGACCTTTGCCTTCGACCGTTTTAATGTCACCGAGGATTTCCTCCTCGCGACGGGTCGTCCGGCTGGTGTTCTTCAACGTAATGAACTGGGACGCGACTCCCTGACTTTCAACTACGGCTTCGGGCCGGATGACAGTGAGCTTATTGATTTCAAGGCGACCTTTGGCTACTCGACTCAGGAGTATTCCCGAAAAACCACGGATGAATATTCCCAGCTCGATTCCTTGAGCCTGAATATTAGAAACACCTCCCATCTCAGTGACTCCTTCAGCTCGACCTACGGGGTCGACTACCAACGCTTCGACAACGATGCCAAAACGGTCAATCTTGATCCAACGGATAGTGGGATCTCCACCAAGGGTGACGAAAACGAGATCGCATACGGGGTCTTTCTCCAAAATGAGTGGCAGTTTCACCAGATGGCTTCACTGAGTTTTGGCGCTCGCTATGATCACTATGATTTCGAGACGATCACCGGACGGGATATCGCTTCTTCAAAATTCAGCCCGAACCTCGCGCTGACCCTTGAACCGACTGACGAGCTTACCTTCGTCGCCAGCTACTCCCAGGCTTATCGTGGGGTGGGAATTCGCGAAGCCTTCCTCCCGGGTGATCGTGCTGCTGCTGCTGATGGGGAAGAAGCGGAGACCTTTAAGTTTACCGCGAAATACGAGCGTGATGGCTTCTTCGTGAGCGGGACCTACTTTGACCAATCCATCGATAACTATCTCTACCCAATCGCGTCAGGACGCGGCGGCCCTAACGGGAGCTTCGGAGACATCGAAAGTGATGGTTACGAATTCCGCGTCGGCTTCCGCCGCGGTGGATTTTCGACCTCACTCGCAGTGGCCGATAACTCGCCGGATGTAAGGGGCTACGATTACATTGATGACCTCGGCGTGGTGGTTGCCGGTCGCCGTTGGATTCTCGATTCCAGCTACGCCTTCGAAGAATCCGGCATCACAGTGGGAGCAAATATCGAGCACCGCGAAGAAGTTGATGAGGTTCCCCTTGGTCGTTTCCCCTCGGTTGCCGGAAAGAATTCTTACACTCTTGTGAATGCCTTTATAAGCTGGGAAGTTTCACAAGTTGAGGGACTCACAATCTCGGTGAACGCCGATAATCTTTTCGACAAGCAATATCAGGATCACACCATTTATACCGCCTCCGGCTTCGCCAGCCCTGGTCGTGAAGTCCGTCTCGGAGCCAGCTACCAATTCTAAAATGAAAAAAATTCTAGTAACCTTTTGTGGGCTGACTTCCCTGTCGTTGGCGAAGCTTCCTGAAGAAATAACCGCGACAGTGGCTGAGACAACCATAATGATAGGCGAAGTCCTCGCCACTCACGGTTCCAATGACGGGGCTGATTTTTCGGCCTTCGTGAAGAAACTTGTCGGACTGGGGTTTGGCCAATCTCCGCTTGATCCTCCGCCCTGGTATAAGGCGGAAATCGAGGGTGAGGACGAAGCGAAACGGAAGGATCGCGAGGGCGAAATGAAGACTCGGCTTAAAACGAGGGGTGCTTCCGAGCTGACTTTCCTGACGTCGCTGGACCTTGATAAGGATTTGAAACTGACCAAAGAAGAGGTGAATACTTCACTGACGACCCAACTTGAGAAGATCCTGCAGAGCAGGCTCGCCGTTGATAGGAATGGCGACACCAAGCTCTCCTTGAAAGAGTATGCTCTGATCGTTCCTGCGAGGGGAGAGATCAGCCCGGAAGACGGAGTTGATTGGCACCAGAGGGGGCATTTCAAAGATGATGATCGTAATGAAGACGGCTTGATCGATCAGAGTGAAATGCTGGGGCACGAAGTAAGGGGTTTTCTAAAGGTCGCTCTTCGGATCAAGGCGGTTTATCGCTTTGCGTCCCTCGATACTGATAAGGATGGAATCTTGACCAAGTCTGAACATCCCAAACTCTGGGCTGAGTTACTTCCCCTTCCGCAAGTCTATCCCGCCATCTACTGGTTTAGCCCGGAGAAGTTGAAAGACTTGCAATGATCTTCTTTCGGAAAGTCTTTTTCATGACGTTCTTCCTCGGCTTGTATGGTCGTTTGCAAGCTGGGGATGAACTTTCATGGCACGGGAATTATAAAGACGCTTTAGCCGAGTCCAAAGAGAACGGGCATCCTATCTTACTTACCTTTCGGTGAGCGCCATGAGCGGATGGTCGCGCATTCGATGCACAGGTTGTGCATTCTTCACCAGATTCACTTCGCGGAAAGTTGCTCTCACAATTCGTGCTTGCACGGGTGACAGACATGATGGGCATCAATATCGGGCTCTTCGATTTTGATCGCCATAATGCTATCTACTATTTTGTCCTGAATGCCGACGAGGAAATCTACCTGCGCTATGGTGGGCGGGATGCCGATTCGGCGACCACTTATCTGAACGGAGAAAGCTTCGACCTGGCCTTGCAGTTGGCACTTGAGAAACATCAAAAGCCACGGGAGAAAAGGCCGAAAGTGAAGTCGTTTTACCCTCGCGATATTGTCAGTCTGAAAGAAGCGGTGGTGGAAACGAACCGCTGTGTCGAGTGTCATCTCATTGCGGACTATCAGGCGGTGGAACTTGAGGAGCTGGGTGAATTTTTTAAGCCGAGGGACATGTATCTTTCGCCGGACTTGAAGGAGGTCGGGATCGAGCTGGATGTGCCCAGGGGATTGGTGGTGAAGAGTGGTCCGGGATTGAAGGAGGGGGATTTAATTACCGGACTCAATGGATCTGAGGTGCTGACGTTTGCTGATTTGCAATATCAGCTGAACAAGGTGAAGCGAGAGGCCCGCAAAGTTGAGCTCAAAGTGGTGAGAGGGAGAGACCCTTTTATGGTTGAGATTCCTCTCAAATTAGCATGGTGGGTCACGGACCTTAGACATCGCCATTGGACAGTTGATCCCCAGCTTTACTTTGACGCCGAGCCACTGGGGAACGAGGAGAAGAGGGCGCTTAAGTTGCCTCTCGATGGGTTCGCATCAAAGGTGCGCTCGGTGTGGGTCGAGGCCATTATCAATGAAGCGCACTCTTTGGAAAAAGGAGACGTGATCATGGCGGTCGCGGGAGAGCGTGTGAATCCCCTCACGATAAATGTGACGACACATTTGAAGCTGATGGTGAAGGCAGGAGGGAGCACCATTCTTAGTGTCCTGCGAGATGGCAAAGAGATAGAACTTTCATTGAAAACCGGCCGCCCGGGCTTTCGGAAGTAGGCGCGGCCAACAGGGACTGCTAGGAATTTGCTTTTGGAGGGAGGGCTCTGAAGCCGCCCTTGGACCGGAGCGGAGGGGGGTGAAAGGGGGTTGCATCACCACCTCGTTTCGAGGAGGTCCATGTGATGAAGTCCTGCCCTGTGTAAAAAATATGCCGAGCATAGCGAAAAATAAAATCCTCACAACTCCGGGAGTTGAGGGGTTTGGCGCGCTTCAAGCCACCTCAAACTCGGGGCAGGTTTTGGAGGGTTTCGCGTTCCGCTTGCTGAGAATTTAAACTCAGGGAAGCCTTCCCGAATCACGCTCCGGATGGTGAAATCTCCGGAGTGAGGACGCTAAGCAGGTCCGCCAGAAAGATCTCCCCCGATAAGCATCCTAAAAGGTGATTCCCGGTCTTTGAAGCATTCCTGAAACGGGGCTCTCCGCTTGCGCCATCATCGAACGAGCTTAAGAAAAATGATGAATTTCATTTCCAAAGAAGAATCGATGAGAGGGGCCTTTTTCGGGGCGATGGTGGCAGATGCCCTCTGCCTGTAGAGTCATTATGAATATGACGCTCTCAAAATTCATGAGGCTTAGGGCCAACCGAGAGGAGGGCCTGAAAAAGGCGCTCCAGGGAAATACGATGCTCGGGGGAGACAAAGCGGGATTGAGGTCAGGCGGTCCTCGAAGTTGCCGGTGCAGATAAGTTTATGGACGAGGTCGGGTTTGTCTTGGCCGATGCGGTCAGGGGGTAGTCAGGCTTGCGAGTTAGAGATCTCAGACGATATACAGGATCGGTTGTTGTCTGGGAAGTTTCACATTTTAAGGTATCGAGAATAAGAGGTCCAAAGCAACCAGTGATCAGTATGATGAACCGACGCCAATTTCTTTCCGCATCAGTTGTCGCAGGCGTATCCGCGACCAGCTCCAAAGCGAACTCCGGTCTTTAGGATCTCCATCCGGCGATCTCGATGGGACTCGCGAAAGCGAAAAAGGATCTCCCCCGGACCGCGAAACTCAAGGTTGCCGACGATGAGTTGCGCATCCTTCAGTTCACCGATATTCATTTTTTCTGCGACCGTAAAAAGTATGGCGAGAAGGTGGACTTGAAGTCGGTCGAGGACATGAAGCGGATGGTCGAGAATACCGATCCGCATCTGATCGCGATCACCGGTGACCTCTGGAGTGACAAGCCGCGTGGCAAGGGGCTGGAATTTTTCGAGTACGCGCTCGAGAAGGTGAAATCGTTGGGAAAACCGTGGCTTTTTAATTGGGAAAACCAGGATCAGCTCTACGACTACGCGACGGCGCAAACCACGCTGACCGAGGCGAAAGGCAGCATTTACCGTGGTGGTCATGACGGTGGGAACTACCGCATCCCCATCACAGGTGCCGACGACCGCCAGCTGTGGGAACTCCTCTGCCTCAACACCACGACGCAGGGCGTGCAGGCTACCCAAGAGAAATGGCTCACCGCCCAAAAACCATCGAGCTCGCCCGTGCTGTGTTTCCTCCACATCCCGCTGCTTGAGTACGACACGGTGTGGCAGAAGAAACTCGCGAAGGGCATTTTTAAGGAACCGGTATGCACGTATGGCGAGGACGGCAGCGCCTTCTCGGTGCTCAAAAAAGTCGGCGACGTGAAAGCCTGTTTCTGCGGCCACGACCACGTGAACGATTTCGGCGGAACGTGGGACGGGATCGAGATGGTTTACGGGCGCACCACCGGCCACGTAGGATACGGCGGCGACAAGTTGAAGAAGGGCGGCAAGCAGATCGCCGTCAATCTAACGAATCCTCAAAATCCCAGCTATGCCTGGAAGTCGGTGTTCGCGGATGGGAGCGATCGGCCTCCGGAGTAAGCCAAGGATCGCCTTAAGCACCCCGGCCCAAAAGTAGTTTTCATGGCTGAGGGCCGGTATTTACTGTGAGCCTGGGATCGGCAGGTGGAGCTGTTCGGGGGAGGGTTAATAGCCATGAAACGATTGTTTCATCTCTAATCTCTAGGTTGCGGTGCTTGGTGGGAGTTCTGTCCTGGGCGGTTCTTGCGGAAGCCGAGGCTGAGCACTTTGGTTCGGTGGCTGAGTTGCCCGAGCGCTATGAGACGGATCACAATGAGCTGGCGCGGTTCTACGGTGATCGGGTTTTCTCGCAGTCGCACGCGGAACGTTTGGAGAAATTTTATGAAGAGTCGATGGCTTCGTTGGAGAAGAGCCAGTGTCAAGCGAGATGGGGCGTGCTACGCTTTAGGAAATACCGTTGACGCGCGACTTCCGGGCTAGCTGGGATTTGTGATTTAGGGCTGCCGATAGGGAGGGGGAGGCGGCCGATCATTCTCAGTTTTTATTCTTCGTGCAGAAACTGACGGACTTCGCGACGGCTACTGAATTCATCTCCTTAGCCGCCGAATAATGGTTTTAAAATTTGACGAATGAGGAATTAAGATTACCGATTTTTGATAACTGCGGCCCGCCATCTTCGCTCTTATATTTTTTAACCCTCAAAGCAGCTGACCAACAGCGGCGGCTGTTGGTTTCGGAATGAAAATAAATAACAAGCTAGCAGCTTTACTTTGAACCAGACCCTATGAAACAGAAAAATCACTTCCCTAACCTGATCGCGCTTGCTGGCATCGCCCTCGCTACCTCTGCGCACGGCCAATTATTCAGCGACGATTTTGAAAGCTACACTGTAGACACGAAGCTTGATGCTTCGGGGCCCTGGCTCACCGTTGGGAGTGGTGCTTCAGACGTCTTCGTCCGCAACGGGGGCGCTCTCCCCCCTTTTGGAACGTCCAACCAGTATCTTGACTTTAATGATAATACCAGCAGCAGCGTGCGGATCCAAACGCTGGACTACGCCGCCGCCTCTGGTGCCGTCACCACCTATTCCCTCGACTTCAATGAGCCTGATACCACCGCCGCTGGCACCATGATCGTCGGCTATTCCATTACGGGCGGCGACCTTAATTCCGCGGGCTCGCGTCTCACGATGAACCTTGATGACGGCAATATTACAGGGCTTAGCGGCGGGACCAGCACATACAGTCTGGACACGTCCTACAGGCTTTACATCGTCTTTAACGACACCGCTGCTTCAGTGAGCTACAACGGGGGCAGCAACAGCGTCGCAGCAGGGACCGCCGACGTCTGGATCGAGCCAAGCGCAGGGCCGGCCGTCTTCGCCGGCACCCGCACTGCGGTGAACTCCCAAACCACATCCTACCGGGTGGGTTTGCGTGGCTTCAGCAGTAACTTACAGCAAGTTCTCGTTGACAACGTCGCTCTCAGTGAGGGAGTTGCGCTCCCCGGAAATCCTCCGACTCTCGTGAGCACCTCTCCAGTCGACGACTCTACGACGGCGCTCGTCTCTACCAATCTAGTGGCCGATTTTAACGTTCCTGTGATGGCAGGCACCGGTAATATTATCATCAAGGAGGTTGTTGGCGATGCCACGGTTGCGACCCTCGACGTCACCGGTCCTGCGGTGACCTTTTCCGGCACTACCGTCACCGTTGATCTTCCAAGTGACCTCGCACTCAGCAGCGGGTATTATGTTCTCATCGATGGGGGCGCGATCACGGAATTGTCAGGAAGTGCCTATGCCGGCATCATTGCTCCGGATGTCACTACTTGGAATTTTGAAACCGCAATCCCCTCGATTCTCGCCCTACAGACCTCGGCAGACTCGATCCGAGGCCGGGCGGAAGCTGCTACTCTTCAGTACTTGGCTGGCTCGGGTAGCACTCAGGTGGGAATCGGCGGCGCGGGCGGCAATCGACAAGATTACAACGTTGTCCTGGGATTCACCCTTCCAACCCTCCCGGTAGGAGAAACCATCTCGTCAGCGAACTTTGATTTTGAGATCAAGGGATCCCGAGAGACCGGAAATAATCCGGCGCTTCACGTTTATCTAGTTGATGAGGAAAACCCCGATGCTTCAGGGATTTCACTCTTTTACCATGGGCCTAGCGACCCCAGCACAGACGTCGCCTTTGTCGGCGCAATCAATCTCGCCGATACGGGACAAAATAACACCTACGCCGACGACACACAGGATCAAAGTATTGCCCTCACCGGAGACGCGCTTGCCCTCCTTCAAAGTTACTACGGAGGAGATAACATTCCTGACCGCACCGAAGCATTTTTTCGCTTCAATCTCGATCAATTACTCGGAGGAGCGACTATTAACAACTTTGAACGCTACTTCATCGATAAGGCGGACGACGAGTCGGTCCTGTCCATTGTCTCCGGAGTAGCAGCTCCCTTCGACGCCTGGGCTGCTGGGTTCACCCCAAATCCAGGGGCAATCACCGATAATCCTGATGCTGACTCGTTGGACAACCTGCTGGAATTCGCCTTTGGAACCAACCCCAACGTGAGCGATGCATCGCCGCTGGTTGCGGATGGCTCGGTGAATGGGCTACCGATCGCCCAATCTAGCGGTGGAGCCGCAGGTGTCACTTTTAGCTTCACCTTTGTGCGCCGCGACGATCACGCCACCTCAGGGAGTATCAGCTACACCCCTCAATTCAGCAATGATTTGGTGACATTCTACGACAGCATGGCGATACCGACCGTGGAGGTGGATTCGACAGACGATGCGGCCTACGAGGTTGTGAGCGTACCGTATCCGTTCCTTCTCCCCAATGGGAAGAAGGCCCGGTTTGCAAGGGTGCTTGTTGAGATCACTCCATAATAAACTTCGCCTGCCGGATAAAAAATTGACCAAATTTACGATGAACTTTCTTAGACTACCTTTCCGCAACTTTCTGATTCTGGCTCCGTGCCTGGCGGGTGTCCATACTGCCCGCGGCGCGGTGACCTATGTCGATCCAGTGGATATCGTTATTCCATTTAGCTACGGGGGCGTTTATCTCGATATCGTGACGGCTGCATCGAACGGGGCGATGGCGGGGGGATCAGTCGGCGCAGATTCCTACACGCTGAGCTTCAGTGAACCTGCTTCGGGCGACTGGGATTTGAACTTTTTCTTTGGTGGTGCGGGGATCGCACATAACCAGAGATTCCAGCCATACCGTGCAGATTCGACTGACAACCTTTCAGCCATTCACAATGTCCTCCAAGGCTCGTTTATTAACGGCGGACCGATCAATCCGGAGCCAGCAACCGGTGTCTCGGCTGTGCTGGGCATAGCGGACTTCGGTGGATCAGGGTCTGGCACGGGCGGAGGTCTGGACGGTGTTTTGACCGCTACGCACATGGGGCTTGCGGGAAATCAGTTTGCCAGCGGAACGCCTGGTTACATTGCTTTTGTTCAGGATCCTGGCACGGCAACTGAAACGTTTGGCTGGATCGGGGTCACCCTGAGCGATGACGGGAGTACCGGGCTGATTCGTGACTGGGCCTACTCAGACGTGGCCTTGAATGTCGGAGAAATTCCTGAACCGAGCTCTGTCACTTTACTTCTCATGGCGGGGCTGACTCTGTTGAGACGCCAGCGCTAATCCGCCAGAGATCTAGGGGTTTTGTGATGTGCGACGTCGGAATTGACGTGGCGGTCCTAACCCATTTCTAATAATTGGTGATTTACCCCCCCTCGCAAAACCCCTTTTTTTCATCCCGCAAGGTCGGCTAATCTCAATCTAGGTACGAATTTTGACCTCCCCAAGGATCTTTGGCCGGAACTCTGCATCAGGGTCGAACAAAAGATTTTTGAGCGCGTGCAGGACATCTTTAGCTTTACTCCCACCATCGCCCTTTACGACCTCACGAACACCTATATGGAAGGAAATGCCGAGGGAAACCCCAAGGAAAGTAGATGCCGATCCAAGGAGGAGCGAAGCGACTGCCCCCTGATCACTCTCGGCCTCACCCTTGATGACAGCGGGCTTATTAGGCACTCGCAGGTCTTTCACGGCAACGTCAGCGAAGGGAGCATCCTGGAGGAAATGCTCCTACAGCTCCACGCTCCCGAGGGGGGGGGGCTTGATTATCATGGACGCGGGGATTGCCAGCGAGGAAAACCTCGAATTGCTCACTTTGAATAAATTCAAACGCGTCTCCAGTCACTCTCAAATTAATTTGAGGACACGAACGAAGCCACCGGGCTGGTGGACGAACTCACCTGGGAATACCAACCCCAGCCCGCGAGCAAACCCACCCACCCTGGGGTCTATGAGCTACGGACAACCCTCACCGGTTGGGACGATGAAACCCTCTGGCGAACAGATACAATGTTGACCGATCTGGAATCGGTTTTTCGGAGTTTAAAGTCCGAGCTCGGCATGCGCCCGGTCTATCACCAAAAGGAAGATCGAAGCGATGGCCACCTCTTTATCACCGTCCTGGCGTATCAGGCGGTGCAGGTGATTCGGAGGAAACTCAAAGATCACGGGATCAACGAAAGCTGGGCGACTTTACGCGAAAAGCGCGACCAAC
>JBLHUR010000192.1:0-10201 GCA_047629805.1 Akkermansiaceae bacterium
GGACAACCTGTCATGCGAATCGTAATGGCATCGTGACGAAGCCCCGATTCTTCCAAAACATTCTCAAGATCAGTGATCACACCGGGCAAGGCACGTTCCGCTTCCGCAAGAGCGAGGCCACAAGTCGGGAGCGCAACACAGGCGATCGAGTTAAGGCGAAGAGCCGATTGCTCGTGCGATTTCAGAAGACCATATTCCTCTAACAAAGCTTCGATCGCCGGACGTTTCGCAGGAGAAATTTTCGCAATGATGAGATTCTGGTTTCCGGTCAAACGAAAATCTCCCTCGTGAATTTCGGCAATCTTCCGCAGTCCCGTCCGGGCACGATCACGAACCCGCCCACCTTCGATGAAGAGGTTCAAGTGGAAGTCACCTTCATGATCTTCGATCCAACCGAAACGGTCGCCATTATCATCAAATTTAAACTCGCGAATCGGCTCCAGATCGTAACCGAGATACTCGTTTACCTTTTCAAGGAACCACTCGACGGAGCGATCATCGATCGTGTATTTTAAGCGGGCATGCTTGCGATTCGTCCGGTCACCAAAGTCACGCTGAACCAAAAGCACTTTTTCAGAAACATCCAATACCTGCTCGGGGGTGCAAAAACCAATGATGTCCGCAAGGCGCGGATAGGTCTCAGGAGCACCGTGAGTCATTCCCATCCCGCCACCGACCGCCACATTGTAACCGACCACCTTGGAGCCTTCCACAATCGCCACGAAGGAAAGATCATTGGCGTGGATATCGACGTCATTGGAAGGAGGCACCGCCACCGCAATTTTAAATTTTCGCGGCAAGTAAGTCTTCCCATAAATCGGCTCCACTTCCTCGGCCGTCGATTCCACCTTCTCACCATCAAGCCAGATCTCATGATAGGCCTTGGTCACCGGCGTCAGATGATCGCTGATCTCTTGGGAGATCTTCAAAATATCCGCATGAGCTTCGCTCAAATATGGATTGGGATTGCACATCACGTTGCGGTTCACATCTCCGCAAGCCGCGATGGTATCCATCGCCGCTGAGTTGATTTCCTGAATCGTTTTCTTGAGCTGCGTCTTGATCACTCCGTGAAGCTGAAAGGCCTGACGCGTCGTCAGCTTGATCGTTCCGTTCGCGTAGTCGTCAGCAAGATTGTCCATCTTGATCCACTGCGCGGGCGTGGCCACCCCACCGGGAACACGCACACGAATGAGGAAGCTAAAAGCCTTCTCCAACTTGTTCTTACGTCGTCCCGCACGGATGTCGCGGTCGTCTTGCAAATAACAACCGTGGAACTTCAAAAGCTGTTGTTCGTCCTCGGTCAATCCGCCGGTGGAAGTATCAGCAAGCCCTTCCGCGAGCGTCCCGCGGAGGTAGTTGCTATCGATTTTCATATACTCGTTATGCGCGAGTTTCTTTTCTTCACTCATGGGAAATAATAGTGGGGGATGTTAGTAGACGTCGCGCTGGTAGCGCTTGTCTTTCTTCAATTGACCAACGTAGGCCACGGCCTCTTCCTCGGAAAGTTGTCCTTGCTCAGCGATGATCTCGATCAGAGTCTCGTGGACGTCTTTTGCCATGCGCTCCTTATCGCCGCAGACGTAAAAGATCGCGCCTCTTTTGAGCCACTCATAGAGCTCGCCAGCCTGCCGACGCATCACGTCTTGCACATAAACCTTCCCTGGCTGATCACGCGAAAACGCGACATCGAGACGGGTCAGATTTTTCTCTTTCAGGTGATCCTGCCACTCTAGTTGGTAGAGGAAATCAAAGTTATATTTTTGGTCTCCGAAGAAGAGCCAACTATCACCCTTAGCGCCTCGCTCAGCACGCTCCTCGATGAATGCGCGGAAGGGCGCGATCCCCGTCCCCGGCCCCACCATAATAATCGGCGTGGCATCGTCCTGCGGGAGTCGGAAATTCATATTACGATGAACGTAAACCAACACCTTCGATCCCGTCGGAGCCGCGTCCGCCAGGAAAGTCGAAGCTACGCCTTTCCGGGCTTTTCCATGGCCGTCATATCGCACCGCCGCAACGGTAAGATGAACTTCACCCGGGTGAGCCTTGGGACTGGAAGCGATGGAATACAACCTCGGTGGCAGCTTGCGCAAAATGCTCACAAACTGCTGAGCCGTCAGTCCCGCGACTGGGAAAGTCTGGAGAAGGTCGATAATCTCACGACCCCAAATCCATTCGCGGAATTCTGATGTCGATTCGTCTGAAAGGAGCTTTTGCAACTCCGCATTTTCAGCAAGCGCGAGATACTTCCGCGTGATCGCCCGGGAAAGTGCCGTGATATCCAGCCTCTCTCGCAGAGCTTTTCCGAGAGGCAACTTGTCGCCGCCCTTAATCTCAACTTCCTCCTCTTCCGAAAATCCGGTGACCTTGATCAGATCTGCCACAACATCGTCCGCATTCACCGGAACAACGGCTAAGGCATCCCCTGCTTCATATTCCAGACCCGAGCCCTCCAGAGAAAACTCCAGGTGAATCGTCTCCTTCACACTGCCCTCTCCATTCAAAAGAACGGTATCGAGAACCTCCGCCGGGAAAGGATTCTTTTTGCTATACTCTACCGTCGAAATCGAAGCGACCGCCGCGAAATCCGTCACCACCGCAGCTCCTTGGCCGACCTTCTCCAAAACACGATCCAGCCAAGCTGCGAACGAGTCGTCAAAATCAACATCGCAATCCTCACGATCAGTCATCCGCTCCGACCCGAGAGTCTCCAAACGAGAATCAAAGACCTTCCCAATCTCGCAAAACTTCTCATAGGAAGTGTCGCCCAGGGCACAGACCGAAAAACGAGTCCCCTTCAGATCAGGAGCCTCCTTCAAAAAGGCATTGTAAAACCCCTCGGCAGCCTCCGGTGCTTCACCATCGCCCCATGTGCTGATAATCACCGCCATCTGCTCAAACCCCGCCAAATCAGCCGGCTTGAGATCAGCGAGATTTTTCATTGAAGCCTTTAAGCCTTTCTTCTTGGTCGCTTTCACCAGCTTATCAGCGAGCTCCTCGCTATTTCCCGATTCAGTCCCGTAAAGAACGGTCAAGGGTGCTGCCACGGCGGTTGGCTGCGGAGCTCGCCCCGCAAAGAAGCCACTCAACCAGCTCGATTGCTCGGGGGTAAACGTCGATAAAAGGGAGGAAAGAGTCGCGCTCTGTTCCGGTGAAAATGGGGCGTGCGAAGGAATCATTTTTTAAACCTTATAAAGTTGATCATCTTTGTCAGATTCTCTGGAAGGAACATGTCCTTGCATCTCAAAGGATGCAACCACTTTTTCGTGGCAATTCGCGCAGGGCGACCAACCAGAAAAAAAGAACCATCGCAATTATCGAGACACCAAAGGGTTCCCTTGCCCAAGCCTCTTGATCCTCCTCCTTACAGAGTCCACGTCCTGCCTATTGACCTCCGACTCCTCCTGACGTTCAATTCCCCCCTCGTGATTCGTCGCCTCATTCTCTCACTCCTCTGCCTTTCTGTTTTCATCTTCACCTCCTGCGTCGAAGGCGAAGAGGAAATCTGGATTCATGAAAACGGCTCCGGTCGCATCCTCGCGCACTACGAACTCCCCGGCCGCATAAAAAACAGCCTCGGGAATCCTGAAAACACCATCCGCGCGCTCAAGATCATCGACGAAAAAGAAGACGGCATTGAAATCCAGCAAATCACCTACGGCGAAAAAAACGGCAAAATCGTTTTTCACCTTGAGGTCACTTTTGAAGACATCCTCGACCTTTTCGAACTCGTCGAACGAAACGAACAAACTTTCATCGAGGAAGCCGGTTCCGACTCCGCCCAGATCGACTCCATTGTCGGAGTCATCGACGTTAAACTCGAAGACCTCACCCCTATGTTGAAGCGAACCGTGAACCTCGGTAGCCTTTTCCCACCCATCGTAAAGAACCGCCCCGGCATGCTGGGACCATCGAATTTCAAATACACCATCCACCTCCCCGCTAAGGTCAAAGACAGCAACGCCCACAGCATCAGCGACGACGGAAAAACGGTCACTTGGACCTTCCTCCTCAAGAATCACTTCAATCAACCGATGCTAATGACAGTGACCACCGAACTCCCCATTCCGTGGTGGGCCTGGGCCGCCCTCGCGGTCATCGTCTTCGGTCTGGCCTGGCTCGTTTGGCGATTCGTGATTCGCCGCTTTCTTTAAATCCCCCTGTCTTGGTCCTACCCCGAAACGAGACACCCCTCTCTGGATCTCCTCCATTGACAGAACTAAGGGGAATGAGTGTTATTCGAGCGATGAGAAGGATCGCTTCAGCTATTGCCACCCTTGTCCTGCTCTCAACTTCAGTTCAAGCCGCCAGTCTTGACCTTGGAGACAGAATCAGGGTCTCGACCAATGTCATCGATTTCAACCTCTCGGTTTTTCCCGGCAAGGCGGGTTACGAGGGAGATGACGAATCACCAGTTACTTTCGGAATTTTCGGCGATGGCACCGTCACCGATTATCACTTCTTCAACAGCCCCGCCGACTCAATAAACAGCTATGCCGATGGCGGAGCCGGACTGATCGGGATGGCGGTTTGCCCGGCGCAAAACATCAATGGCGGAGGTGAAAGTTGGTCCGACCTCTGGACCACAAATGATCCCGGTCCCGGCTACACCACCACTCCTGATTTTTCCACATCGGTGAATACCTTCGCCAGATCTGCCAACATCTCAGGAACAATTGACATCTCAGGATTGGAGTCAGGAACGATCTACATCCCTCACGGCACTTATATCAACCAGTGGGCGCTCACCCTGACAATGACCGGCCCCGGTCAAAACCCCATCACCACCGACGACACCCAACAAAGCAATGGTCCAAGCACCAACTTCGGCTGGATCACTGACTTCGCGTTCACCGACGCCTCTTTATACGACACCATCTCCTATACTTACACCAACGGCGACATCGATGGATCCAGAGCTCGCTTCATGGGCGTGATCCTGGACGGCACACCCATCGCAACCAATCCCCCCACCGTCATAAACGGAGCCGTCACCAAGCTTGGGCCCAGCTTTGCCACCGTGGGTGGCGAAGTGACCGACCCGGGCGGGCCTGCTCCATCAGTCATCATTTACTTTGGCGATGACGACGGTGGAACCAATCCAGATTCGTGGGATGAAAGCATCGCCATCGGCGACCATCCCGGGGGCTTTTCAGCCAAACTTACCGGACTAACACCCGCCACCCCTTACTACTTCCGCACCCGCGCCACCAACAACGCCGGTAGTGACTGGGCCGATACCTCTTCGACTTTCGTGACCGCCCCTCCACCTGAGCCGCCCTCGATCATAAATCACCCCCCAACCGGGATTGGTTTCACCACAACCACCCTCGGCGGAGAGGTGACCTCAACCGGAGGAGAGATCCCGGAGGTCGTCATTTACTGGGGAAATCAGGACGGACACACAAACCCTGCACTCTGGCAAAATTCCACCATCGTTGGAAGGCAGAGTGGAAGCTTCAAAAGCCCCCTGACCGGACTCTCACCTGACAGGAACTACTTCTTTCGAAGCTACGCCACCAATTCCGGCGGATCAGCCTGGGCTCCCCACCGCGGATCTTTCACCACCGCAGAGATCAGCGAACTCATCATCACTGAATTCCTCGCAAGCAATGACGGCGGGTATTCAAATCACCCAAACCCCGGTCAAGTCGAGAATCGTCTCGATGACTGGATCGAGATTTTCAACACCAGCACTGAATCAGTGAGCCTCGCCGGGTGGCACCTTACCGACGATCCAGACGAACCCACCAAGTGGCCCTTTCCGATCAACACTTCTCTCACTTCAGGTCAGTATCTCCTCGTTTATGCTTCGAGTGACGACCTTCCCGATGCTAGAGGAAATCTTCACACCAACTTTAAACTCAATGCCAACGGAGAGTATCTCGCCCTCGTTCGTCCCGACCTCAGCATCGCCTCAAAATTCGGCGCTGAAGAAGTCACTTACCCGAAACAGGAAAAGGACATTTCTTTCGGCCTTCATCCAGCCACCACAGCTTTAGTTTACTTCTACACTCCCACACCAGGTTCAGAAAATGATCCCAGCGGAAGCGCTCGCGTCGCAGACACCAAGTTCAGTATTGATCGGGGCATTTACACCGAGCCCTTGGAACTCACCGTCACCACGGCAACGTTCGGCGCACTCATTTATTACACCACCAACGGCGAAGCCCCCATCACCCCAGAGGGCACGCCCACCCAAACCGCCCTTCTTTTTAACGAGAAAATTAACATCTCTCAAACAACCATCATCCGGGCTGCGGCAATCAAGGACGGCCACGACCCGACGAACATTGACACTCAGACATACCTCTTTCTCCCAAGTGTTGCCACCCAGCCTTCGAATCCTCCTGGCCTCCCAGCAAGTTGGGGATCGTCCAGTGCCGATTATGAGGTCGACCCCGAAGTAACCGCCTCCACCATTCCCGGATATTCCCTTGAAGATGCCTTGCTCTCCATTCCTTCCCTTTCACTGAACACCGCACCCGGTGACCTCTTCAGTAACAGCAACGGAATCTACAAAAATTCAGGTCAAAAAGGAAACGCTTGGGAACGCCAAGCCTCACTCGAACTGATCGATCCAAATGGTGGCAAGCAATTTCAAATCGATTGCGGAGTCGCTCTTCACGGGGCCTCATCTCGCAGCCACGGCTTCACCAAAAAGCACTCACTCCGGCTCCTCTTTAAATCACAGTTCGGCGCACCTAAGCTCAACTTCCCACTCTTCAAGGACGGCCCAACCGACAAGTTCGACCTCCTCATCCTCCGCGCTTGCTCGACCGATTCCTGGCCCGCGCAAGAGGGTAACAGCAACTTTGGCATTCCGCGTTGGCGCAGTCGGGATGGAAGCTACCTACGCGACCAATGGATGCGCGATACCCAAGTGGACCTTGGTCACGACTCCGCCCGTGGACGCTACCTTCACCTCTACCTAAACGGTCTTTACTGGGGCCTCTACAATCTGGTCGAGCGTCCCAACAATTCCTTTCACTCCTCACACTTCGGCGACGAAGATGAAGACTGGGACGTCATCCATGATCGCGGTGAATTGCAGTCAGGCAACACCGCGGCATGGAATGAAATGTTTACCCTCGCCGATGCCGGGCTCGCCAGCGATGCCGCCTACATGCGACTCCAAGGAAACAATCCCGATGGGACTCGCAACCCAAGTTTTCCCATCTATCTCGACCTACATCACTTCATCGACTACATGCTCTTCCACATCTATGCTGGGGCTGAGGACTGGCCGTGCCACAACTACTGGGCCGCCCGTCGCCGGAGTGCCGCCTCGGAAGGCTTCCGCTTTTATGTTTGGGATCAGGAAATCTCCAATAACTCGCTCATCCGCGAGCGAACCTGGTGCCGTATTCATTTCGAGCTTCTTGAAAGCGACGTTCCCTTCCTCACTTCTCGGAGCGACTTGCGCAAATCTCCCGCCAAGCTCTACTACCAACTCCGCCAGAACTCGAAGTTCCGGGACAAATTCTCCAACCGGGTTCACCAACTTCTTTTCAACGATGGCCTCCTCACCCCTGACCAAAGCCACACCCGCTGGATGCGACGCGCTCACGAAATCGATCAAGCCATCGTCGGAGAATCGGCACGCTGGGGTGACTCCCGATTGTCGATCCCCCACAAACGAGAAACCTCTTGGATTCCCCATCAAGAATGGCTGCGCGACACTTACTGGCCTGCCAACCACGATCTTGCCGTCCAGCGTTTCCGTAATGTAAATCTCTATCCTTCCATCGAAGCTCCCGTATTCCATATCAATGGAATCAGGCAGCATGGAGGTCAGGTCAGTCCCGGTGACGAAGTGAAACTCAGCAACTCAGCGGAAAGCCCTCCCATCTACTTCACAACCGACGGAAGCGACCCTCGTCGCCCCGATGGCTCCATCTCGCCAACCTCAACCCTTTTCACCACTCCCATCCTTATTGATCGTGGTCAAAAAATCCAGGCACGCAATCTCATGAATGGCAAATGGAGTGCCCTCACCTCGGCCCTCTTCAGCGTGGACATCCCGCTAAGGGTTACCGAAATCATGTATAACCCTGATGGAGAAGACACCACGGAATACCTCGAGTTGATGAACATCTCCGACGCCCCAATTGCCATCGCGGAATTCCACTTCGATAGTTCGGATGAAGGGATAGACTTCACCTTCGCCCCATCCGAACCCATGCTTGCTGGAGGAGAGCGAATTGTCGTCGTGCGCAACCGGAGTGCCTTCAGCTCCAAATACCAAACCGCCGGAATCAGACTCGCAATGGGTGACTATCGCAGTAGCAACACGAAACTCGCCAACGAAGGCGAACAAATCACCCTTCGCGATTCCCTCGGCGGACTCATTCAGCGTTTCACTTATTCCACCGCCTCACCTTGGCCGAAATCTCCCGACGGTCGTGGGCCAAGTCTCATCCTGATCGCCCCGAGAAATGATCCCGATCCATCGGACCCCGAGAACTGGCGGCCCAGCTCAACCTTCAGCGGAAAACCCGGAGGATCCGACTCGCGCTCCTTCTCCGGCTCACCCAATGCCGACCTGGATCACAACGGCGTCCCCGACCTCATCGACCACGGCCTTAAGGACAATGGCACTCCTGGAATTCAAATGACCGGCGCTCAATTGAGCTTCGAATTCACCCTCAACCTCCAAGCCGACGACGTCATCCCAGAGGTCCAGATCTCAACTGACCTACTCCACTGGTCCGACGCCCTCCCAATCTTCTCGGGCAAGTCCTCTCAGCATCTTAACAATGGAGGCTTACAAGTCAGCTATACCGCACCGGCGTCCGCGCTCTCGAGCCAACGCTCTTATCTGAGGTTGCTCTTTCGTCTCTCCCAGTAAAGCTCGGAGCACCCAAGCGCTATTCTCCCACCACCGCCGCACGACTCATCAAGTCCACGTCCTTACAAACCTTCGCGCAATAACGACCCCTCGCGTTTTCGCAATCCTCACAGAGTAAAAACTGCGCGTTGCAAGGCATCCACGCACAGTTGCGATATCGAATACTCGGCATTCCACAGTGACGACAATCTGAAACAATCTTTGCTCCCTCCGTCCGATTCACCGGCACACTCAGACGCTCGTCGAAAACATAGCACTCCCCCTCATACCCCTCGCCCTTGACCTCTTCGTCCTTTCCGTAGGTCACAATTCCCCCCTCCAATTGATAGACATCCTCAAATCCCTCCTTCAAAAGAAACCCGCTGAATTTCTCACAGCGAATTCCCCCCGTACAATAGGTCAGGATTTTCTTCCCCTCCAGCTCCAACCGATGATCGCGAATCCACTTCGGCAAATCACGAAAGCTCGGCACCTTTGGTAAAACGGCTCCCTCGAAGCGTCCAATTTCCCACTCGTAGTCATTCCGGGCATCCAGCAGGATGACATTCTCCTCCTGCATCGCCTCGCGCCATTCCGACGGATTCAAATGAGTCGCGGTGAGATCGACGGGATTAAAGTCCCCCTCCCCCAGCCCTAAACTCACCACTTCGTCGCGCACCTTGATCGAGAGCTTCTGGAAAACATGCCCCGCTTCCGAGTCAATCTTCCACGCAATCTCTTTCGTGAGCGGATCGGCATCGAGAACCTCCCGATACTTCCGGCAATTCTCCACCGTCCCGGAAACGGTCCCATTGATCCCCTCCCTCGCAATCAGAATGCGCCCCCGCAACTCCAATTCACGACACAATTGCCGATGTTCCTCCGCATACCTCTCAGGATCATCCAGATTGACATATTTGTAGTAAAGTAAGATCTCGTAGGGAGCACTCATCGCGTGAGGAGTTTTGACAAAAAACCCCACTAATATCCAGCTTCCTGCGTAAACTTTTTCGTCTCGAAAAAGCCGGATAAATTAGACCAGTTCACGAGCTTACCAAAGGGTGTGATTTTTCTCGGTGTTTTTGAGGGAGTAAAAAAGAGGAGGGTCTCCGAAATGCAGGTTTTTAGTTCCGTAAGCGACCTAAATTTCATCGCACTTACTCAGCCCATCTTTAACATGCCGAACTTGGATCCCTTTATTCTCAACGGTTTGCTGACATTAAAAATTCCTTCGGGCACTCCATTTCCTTCATTCTCTTAAATTCTCACTCTCTGGAGACCGCCGGGGTCGGGGGATAGCCCGAGTTTTTTGTAGATGTCTCCAAGTTCTTCCTCCGGGCGGCTCGCTTGCCGGATGTGGAGAGTTTT
>JBLHUR010000193.1:0-10139 GCA_047629805.1 Akkermansiaceae bacterium
ACGAAGGGTGGTGGTTTTGGAGTAATGACGATTCTTGAAAGGGCGTTCTAACCATTGCGGGGTGCAAGGGAATTAGATCGCCCTTTCAGGGCTCTCCTATTTCCGCGTGGGGGACCCTGGGCGTTGCCCTGGGCTACGATAGATCGCCCCTATTGGGGCTGAAACCGGACGACCGAGATTCCAGTTCTGCTATGCTAGGATTTCCTTGACGACCTTTCCGTGGACGTCGGTGAGGCGGAAGTCTCTTCCTTGGAAGCGGTAGGTGAGTTGTTCGTGGTCGAAGCCGAGGAGGTGGAGGAGCGCTTTTCCAACGCCGCCATTGCTGTCGGTCAGGATGTCGAAGAATCCTACTTCAGTGTCTCCCTCCGTGGTTTTACTCATGATCAAGGTCCCGAATTTTCGACCGTTCTCTGAAGGGGCGGCTCCCATCTCATCGGTCAGGGCATAGGTTGCCAATTGGATGTCGTGCGTGATCTCCGGGGTTCGTTTGTAGATGTCCATCTCGCTCATCCCGGCGCGCTCCATCATGGAGTTTAGCGGGGCGAAGATCTTTTGGATGAAGCCGGCGAGGTCCATGGGGTCGCCGTCGCGTTTGAAACCTTGGATATTGGGCGTCAGGCAGCTCGGGTGGTGCTGCTCCGTCCCAATCTATTGCCGCAGATCGTAGCATACCAGGCGGGAGCCCATGGCGTTCTGGTTGATGTAGAGGAGTCCGCGTGACACCACGGGAACGCCCCAGGTTTCCGGTGCCAGGAAGAGCTGCGCCTGTGAAAGAATCTTGGCACCTTTCGGGTCAAGGTCGAGCCAGAGCAGGGTTCCCTGGGCTCCGAGGCACAGGAAGGCTCCGTCGATGTGGAGCAGGCTGGCCCGTCCGAGGCGCGCGCCTTTAAGATCAATGCCGTCCCGCCACATTTCTCGACCGGTCGCGATCTCGTAACAGACCATCTCGGTTCCGCCGGTGCCCGATACTCCATAGAGGTAGCCCTGATGGGCGACCGGGGTGGTGAATTGGCTGCTGAATTTCCGAGCCTGCCACCTGAGCTTGGTGCTGCCATCGGGAGCGAAGTCGATCATGGCGCCTCCCTCGGTATAGCCCTCGGTGACAAAGGCGGCATTGCCAATGACGACCGGCGAAGCGGCATTGACCGAGGTATACATCTGAGCTCGCCAGGGAAAGGTGCTCTCCGCCTTGCCTGTTTTCGGGTCGATGCTGAGCAGGCCACCGACCGGGGGATCGGTCATGCCACCGGCGAAGACGAGGACGCGGTCCTTGCCGTCGATTTTGGCCGGCACCGGTGAGGCGTAGCTGGCTTGCCAGTCGTGCTTCGTGGTCCAGATCAGCTTGCCGGTCCGCTTGTCGAAGCCCCCCACGCAGAACTTGCCGCCGACGTTGACGATGAGTTGATCGCCATGGACGAGAGGGCAACCACCCCGTCCGAAGAAGAAGGGGGCGGGGCCGTATTCCTCGTCGAGATTCTTTTTCCAAACGAGCTGACCGGTGGTCAGGGAGAGGCAGTGCAGGTCACCACCCACTCCGACGGTGAAGACCAGATCACCATCACCGTCGATGACGGGTCCGGAGCGCGGGGCATCCTTGGTTCCGTAGCTCGATCCCAAGGTGACCGGATAATCGAACTTCCAGTGACGACGGCCGGTCTCGGAATGAAGGCATTCGATGACCTCGCGACCCTCCAGAGTATGGATCATGACGAGGTGATCGCCTGAGACAACAGGTGGGGCATGGCCGCCTCCCCGGGACACCTCCCACACCATTTTGGGACCCTCGGCTGGCAGGGGCTTGAGGAGGTGGGTCTCCTTGGAATGAAGGTCATGTCGCGGACCCAGGAAGCGCGGCCAGTCTTCGGTCACGGCTTTCTCGGAGAGAGGCTTCGGAGCGGCGTGGAAGGTCAGGCGCTCAAAGGACTCGGGCGCGGCGAACGCAAGTGGGACGATGAGGAGGAGGGCAGCGGGGGAGAGAGTCATGAGAAGCGATAGACCCACTCCGGTCGCGAGCAAGCGGATCCGAGTGAGTGGGTCAAGACAAGGCTACCTCGTCAGGTCCCCAAGTCTTTCGCCCAAAGCTCGTCCTGAGCGGCCAGCGGGGTTGCGAGGAAGCCGAATAGGAGCAGGAGGGAGAGGGACGCTCGGAGAGGAAAAGCATTCATAAGATCGTGAGGTTTACGTTAAGGATTTTTGGGAGCAGGGTCAATGAATCGCACTCCTCGGGATCGGGGTGGGATGGGGGGATTCGTAGCTTTGATAAGCTCACGCCATCTTATCTTGGGCGCGTTTCCAGTGTGATACGCTTTCTCCGGGCCGGGCTTCCTGCGTATTTTTCGATCCCGAGCAGCTATTTTGCGAACACCGCCTCGACCGGATAGTGGTCCGAGATAAGATCGACTTCCTTGTCGCGGGGAATGCGGGCGGACGAGCAGCGTTTGGCAAGGGTGGGGTCGGCGAGGATAAAATCGATGCGCCAGGTTTTGTCTTTCCGTTGTTCGTCGGTGCGATAGTGCGGAAGCAGGCGGGTGGCGAAGGTGCCACGCTCGAGTTCGGCGGTGGCTTGCTTGGCGTGGACGAGGTCAATCAGTCCGAGGTCGAGGAATTGGGACATGACGGCGGAGTCCGGGTCGGCGTTCCCAGGGCGGCGCTTGGCGGTCTTTTCGTCGGTGGCTTCCTCATTCTTGGGCCGTGCATCGAGCCACTTCTGGTCGAGCTGAGAGTTGCAATTGAAGTCTCCAAGGAGGAGGACGGATTCGCCGGCATCGAGGAGCGGTTTGGCCTTCGCGCACAGAAGGCGGGCCTCCTTCATTCGGAAGGCGTGCTGAGAAGGGGAGAGGTGCACGATGAAGAGGTGCATTCCCTTGACCTTGCAGTGCAGATAGCCGTGCCACATTCCGTCGAGGCGTTTCTCGATGACGGTGATCTCAGAGTTCGCTGTCAACCCCACCGGGAAGCCCTTTTCCTTGAGGATGATGGCGTGGTTGTGGTTCCACTTCCTGGCGATTTTCTCGAGGGTTCCCTGCTTGAATCCGTTGATTTCCTGCAACGCGACAATGTCGGGCTTTTGCTCCGCGATCCACTTCGCACCGATATCCGGGGCCTTGCCATGGTTGAAGCCGCAGAGGACGTTGTAGGTGAGGATGCGGAGAGGCTCGGCCTGTGCGGTATCGATACTGAGTAGGACAACGCAGATGAGTAGGGTGCGGATCATGGTTTTGATCGGAAGGAATCAGGAAGGATTCTCCATTCTTCGATCACGATTGCCAGATGAAACTCTCAACACCCAGTCAAAGGACCGACACTTTAGAGAAAAGGTCGCTCTCTTTACCCGGTTTTTCGAATCGGGCAATATTCTGAATGCTGTTGAAAGAGGAGATCAGAAGCTGTTCTTTAATATCGACTATTATGACCAAACCCTCAAATGGGGGAGTGAAGATCCTTCCGATCCGGAGAAAACCACACGCGTGATGACTTTGATGCTCGCATTGGAGTATTGAGAAGTCCCTTCTTAAAAGTGTATGACTATCCTGATGCTTGAGCCGGCGGGCCCATTTGCTTTGCCTGTTTTTTCCCGTGCGATTATGTCCCGGAGACGAGGCTGATGTTGTGCTCGCACGATGGCCCCAATTGGGCCCCCACGATTTCGATTTTTGAAAAATCAAATTCTCTAATATTGAGTTGGGGTCGGAGAGGTGAAGAAAAAAAACTAGATCCACAGGGAATAGGACCTCACCGGCTACGGAAGAGGCTTCCACCCCAACGCTCTTGGTGTCCCCTTGCGAAAATACTTCCGCACGGCCGACATCGCCAAAGGCGGAGCGCATATTCTGCGGCACGGCTGCCCGACCCACCTGCACGACAGGGGTGCCGACATCCGCTTCATCCAAAAGCTTCTCAGCCACGCCAGCCTTGAAATGACTGCCATCTGCACCGAGATGAACGTCGAGTCGTTGCGCCAGGTCTTTGAAACTTGCCATCCCACTGAAAAACGCTGGAAGGAGAAGCAATGTTGAACTAACCATCCTTTAAGGCCATATTCGAAAAACTTCGCCAAATTGCCGAGAGCTATGAGCAACTCAATGACGAAGATCGTCACGAGTTTGCAAATTTCGTTGCGCCTATCGATGATAGGGAAGTGACCCAAGAATGGGTTGCTGAGCTTCGGAGCCGTGCAGATGATATCAGCTCTGGACGAGTTCAGCTCGTCGACGGAGAAGACTTTATGCGCCGTTTGAACGCTGTCTAAAAATGCGGCCATATCGACTGCACCCCAAAGCTGCTGAGTGTGGAGAACCTCAACCACTGGAGGCGGGATGCCACCTATTGGAGAGAGGACCGAGCGCCGAAAGGCAATCCTAAAGGGGCCAAGAACCTTGCCTTAATAAGGAACGCCTTGCTCGCAGTCATCTCTTTTGAAGAGTTTGACTCCCTCAATGACGTCTGCGATTACTATCGGGATAACCGGGGGGAATCGCTAAAACTCATCAAAACTGCACCCCCCTTTCCAGAATAGCCGAGCCAAGCAAACGTCCTGTAGTTTTGGCGTATTTTTTGTTTTACGCTCGGAAACGAGCTTCGTGAGTTGGGCTCTCGTGACTCCAACCCAAAGAAGCACCCGCCACCCCGCCCGGCGACAAACAGCAAGCTTCCCACACCCGGATAGACCTCCCGCCCAACGGGGTCAGTTTTAATTGTCGTTAGGGGGCAACTCTAATTGTCGCTCTACAAAAAATGACCAAAAGAAAGGCCGCGCTTACTTGCGCGGCCTTCCCTAATATAGGTTGCTTCCGACGCTTAGCGGCGGCGGCGGAGTAATCCAAGGCCACCAAGACCGAGCAGAGCGTAGGTCGAGGGCTCTGGGACAGGAACCCCACCGAAGACTCCGACGTTGTCGAAGCCGATAGTTACATTGGAGCCTGCAGCAAAACCTTGGTTGTAGAGAGGCACAAGCTTGACTGAATCGGTCAAGAGAGGAATCGTAAAAGTGCCTGTGCTCTGGAATGTCTCCCATGTGCCGACTGCTTGGTCCATGGCTAGGTTGTAGCCAGCACCGGGGCCATCACTCGCTTGGTTGATGAGACCACCAGCGGCGTTATAAGCCTCGATTTTCACACCTGCCAGAGTACCCACTACATCCGTCATGGCATCCCACTGAATGACTGGTGTGTCACCAATGGCTAGGCCCAAAGCGTCGAGCTTGGTGAAGGGAGCAACTCCATCGGCAGGACTGATGAGTACGCCGCCCCAAGCTGTGCCGGGTGAAGTGTGCTCCATCTGTGCATATCCGCCGATGTTACCACCTGTGGCAGGAAAGCTCCAGGTGGCACCTGATGAATCATTGGCCCAACCAGTGCCATCGGGGATTTCGAAGTCGCCGTTAGGCACGAGATTGAATTGTGGTAGCTGCGCCTGCGCCAAGGATGTCGTGGCTACCAGTAAAAGAGCAGTTGATAGTATGTTCATAGATTATATTTTTTTAGTTTGGTTCTGAACCGAAGCTCTTTTATTCGGGAAAAATTTCTCAGCAAGAAAAAAGAAAGATAAAATGAAACTTGGGTCCCTACACAAGGGAGAGGATCTCTTCGAGGTAGGATTCGTCATGGGCGGACCGGAGCTGTTTTTTCGTGAGGCTGCTGGGGCGCTTACGTTTACTATGGTCGGTCGCTTCCTTCAGTGCATTGAGGGCCATGCGACGCAGGGTTCCCAGGTTCTTGGCCGCGTTACGTTTGCCAGTCTGGTTATGGTCTTCCCGGAAGAGGGTGTCCAAAACCCAGTGACAGCTGTTTTCAATACGCCAGAGGGAGCGGATGTATTTCTGCATCTGCTTCGCCTCCACTCCTTTCAAGCTGCTGAGGTCGTGGTGGATCTCAGTTCGCCAGTTCCCTTCTTTGTCAAGGACCTGACGTTGCACGAGAATAATACACCCCAGATCTTTCCAGGCATCCCGGATCTTTTGCGACATCCAGTCCAGATTATGGCAGACGATGGTTTGGCGTTTCTCAAGACGTCCCCGATTCTTTTCCTCTTCAATGTGGAAACTCCAGTTTTCCGATGAGGTCAAGTTGACGGGCTGCGAAGTCAAATTCGCTCGATGATTTCTTTGTGCAAATCACCTTGGTTCCCTTTGACACAGAGAACGTAGTCGGCTTCGGCAGATCAACGATCTGACTCGCGATTTCACGTTGGGTTCCCATCGCATCTATGGTCACTACAGCTCCCTGAAGGTTGAGCATTTTCAGTAACTCGAGGATTGCGGTGATTTGATGTTCCCCTCCGGTCACACTCCTTCGGAGCACGTCGCCTCGCTCCTGTCTATGTCGCTCCTCTCCATTCATTACTTTTTTCATCAACGAAGGTTTGGGCAAGAGTGAGTCCCTTTTCACAAGCCCACGCACTAACGGCATGAATGTGGCGCTCATCCTTGGTTCTACTTCCTCGCAGAGCCTTACCATTCATTGCACAATTGCAATCTGATCGTCAATGGGGACCTCGTCATCTTCTACCTCCACTCCAGCCAGGCGCAAATGAACGATGATGCACCGACTGAAAAGCACCGGATCAAGCAATTCCATGATTCGCGAGAAGGTGTTGTGGGAAGGTGTTGTGGGAAGGTGTTGTGGGAAGGAGTGCCTTTGGACAAAGTGAGTCATTTTCCGAACTGTTTTTGTCGGATCTCGTAAAACTCTTCCCTGAGTTCATAGAACTTGATACCAAAAATGATAAAATTCTAAATCATAAAGATAATTCCACCAAAATGTTGCTTGGTATGGCTATCTCCCCGGGTATCGGTCAGTTCTTCAAAGGCTTCGAAGTTTTTCGGGAAACCTCGGAAGTAGTCAATTTTTTCAGGATTTCTGGGCCCTTCCGAAGGCTAACGAAACTGTACATTGCGTTCAGATTAATCTTCAATAGCTACATTTTGGGTTTCTCTTGGATAGGGACCCTGTGATTTGAGCTATTTTGCATCGTCGATTTTTTGGCGACTTTTTTGTGCCGGCGTAGGCGAGAGGGGTGGCCTATGGGAGATCTTTCCCCTGGCCCGGACCCGTTTTATTTTCTGGGGATTCCTCTGCGGTGCCCCGAGTGTTTCATGGGTTAGCGACTGGGTCGCCCCGGGCTACCGCCCCGGAGAATGATGGTGGTGTCAACGGCGCCATCAGCCTCATGACGCTCCGTCTTCCCGTTGGGCCAGTTCACCTCGATCGTCTCCACCTGCGTGGCGTCGCCGAGTCCGAAGTGGGCCACCGGGGCATGCTGGGCGAGGTAGGAGTCCCCCGTCACGATCCACCGCGATTGGGACCGTCCCAGATCGTCCACGATGGTGACCTTGGCCCCGTTGGGGGAGAATCCGAGCCCGGCCGATTCGCGCAGTTGCACCGTGATCCAGTGGCGGAAAGGGGATTTAATATCGTTGGACATGAGTTTCAGGCTGAGTTCGGTTTCGGAGCCGTTCCAGATGGCCTCTGCCATGATCAGATCGGGGCGGCCGTCACCGTTGAGATCGTCGGAGATGACCGACCGGGAGTCGAATTCGTAGGCCGCGCCATACATGAAGGCGCTGTTACGGAAGCGTTCCAACCGGTCCGGATTGTTGACGAGCAAGACGTTTTTCTCGTAGCCATTCCAGGAAATCTTTTTTGTGTTTATATCGATGAGGGTTGACCTGAATAGATCAAGAACCGCTTTATTATCCTTCGAGTTGCCCGTGTAAATGTCGTGCCGCCAAAAAGTGGAGCAGTAGTCTTTGGAGGTGTCTCCGCTGCGGTGACCATTGGCGACATAAATGTCCTGATCGCCATCGAGGTCGAAGTCAAAGGTCGTTGCCCCCCAGGCCCAGCCGGTGCGGGCCACCTCGGCCGCGGACTTAGGGTCCTCGCGGAAGGCCTTCTCCTTCGTTCCAAAGTAGAGCCGGTTACCGTAGCCCATGGCGGCCCGCATCGGATGCACATCCGGGCGATCGTCGCGGCCCAAGCCGAGCCGGTCGAGCCGCCTCGCCGTGGTGGAAGACATCCCGATAACGTAGAAGTCGACCAACCCGTCCTGGTTGTAGTCGCCGAAGGTGTGGCCCATACCGAAGAAGTGGCGCCCGTCGACAAACTCGTCTGTGGCCAGGGTGTAAGATCCTTCACCATCGTTCTCATAGATGTCCAATCCGGCGTAGTCGGAGACATTCATCAGGTCCAGATCACCGTCCTCGTCGAGGTCGATAAAGGAGGCCGAGTAGGTCCTGCGGTTACGTAGCGGATCGAGTCCACTGCCCTCCGTGGCATCGTGGAATGACCCACTCCCGTCATTTTTCAGGTAGTAGGAGGGGTAACCGTCGTTCGCATCGTAGAAGGGTGTCGGCATCTGGCCCTTGAAGAAGGAGGGCTTGTACTGCGTGATCCACAGATCGAGATCCCCGTCGCCATCGGCATCTCCTGCCGTAATGGCGCTGGGTGAGGGAAGCCGGATCTTAGCGCAAGCCACGCCCTCATGGGGGAAGGTGCCCTCCGCGGTCCCGGCAAAGAGGTGGGGAACGCCATTGGTCGCTACGGCAATCAGGTCGGCATTCCCGTCTCCGGTGAAATCCGAGACAATAGCAGACGCCATCAACTTTACCGGTTGCTCCAACAGAGCTCCCATCGTGAGGCGGCCGTTTCCTTTCGTGCTGTTGCGGTAAACGCGGTTCCAGCGCGGCATGATGATCTCTGAGAGACCATCGCCATCCAAGTCGTAGACGATAATAGGGTAAGCTTCCTTGAAGTCGTCTGGCCCAGGCTCGAAGGTGCGGACTTGGCGCATTTGGCCACCGCCGCTGCGCTCTTGCATGGTGAGATTGGTCACTGCGATGGACTGGGCTATCTTTTTGCCCTTTTCGGCCCATTGCACATTGAGGTCTCCCTTGATCTCGAAAGTGGTGAGTTTCTCCTTTTCTCCCACCCGGTAGGCGTGAATGCTGAAGGAGACGATGGATTGCGGCGCCTGGGTGGTCTGGTCCGGTAGAAACTTGCTGTGGTGCCACTCGGTCTGCAGGATGCGAAACCCTGCGCCTTCAAAAGAACGGACAAAATCGCCCCATTCCTCGGGGTTGATGGTGCGGATCGAATCAGGAAGAAATGGGACGAGGGTGACCTCTCCGTCAAGGATTTCTGGTGGCCCCGGAGTGCCAAAGGTCAGAGGCCCCGACAGGGGAAATTCGGCCAGAGTTTTAAATTTGCCTTCGTCGTCGGATTCGCGAATACGGTCCCAAAATCTGGTAAAGACGATCTCGTATTGTTGTGCTTCGACCTCATCGGCCCAGATCGTTTGGTCCATTATTTTCCGCTCGGCAAATTGACTGGCAACTTTCCTCTTAACACCCTCGATTACTTCTTGCTCCTTTACCCAGTTCTTGATCAACGTGGGCCCATCGTTGAGATTCCTTGCCCCCAGATTGAAATGATACTCCGACTCATTAGACTTGGACTTATTGGAGAATTCTTTTGCCCAAAGATTGGAATCATAGGGAACAGGGACGCTGGGCGATGGGGATATTTGGTCTACTACGCCGCTGAATGTTTCCCCCGTATCACCTGCAGCAGGCGTGGAAGCGTTGCCCAAGGTAGTGGGAACTATGATCACGGCTGCCGTGCCGCAAACTGGCAAGGCTAAGGCAATCACTGCTACTGCTAGGAATTTTCTTTTGGCGAGAGGGCGTTGAAGTCGTCTTTGGATCAGAGCGGACGGGGGGGCACATAAATTCATAAGAAAATGTAGATTCCCTTCCCGCATTGACAAGTGATTTTTTGTAGAGGTTTTTTTAGGTATAAAGTTTCTATCCTGTCAGCTGTCGTCGAGGACGAGATTACGGCCGTCACCGAGCGGGATCTCTTTGGGCTGCCAGACGGACCTTCGGTCGTAGTCATCGGACTCTGCTCCGGTGGGGTCCCTTTTCTAGTTGAACCAGTTCAGATCCAGGTCGAGGTCCAGAACGCTCCCGCCGCATAGAGGCGGCGAATAATGAAAACAAGATCCGGAAAAGGATCTTCTAGCAGTCTGTCGGACTTGGTGGGATTGGCGGTGAAAAAAATTCGCGTGCGAATCTTAGATCCTGCTTTTTGGTGGGGTGCGATGGTCGGTTAAATTATTTTAGGAATCTCGCTGGCGATTGATGT
>JBLHUR010000194.1:0-9884 GCA_047629805.1 Akkermansiaceae bacterium
AATTCGGAGCGGGTCATTTTGAGTTTTTTTCGGAGGAGGGCGATGCTGCGGGGGGTGGGTTTGAAGGGGGTGAGTTTCCTTTTATTTGTGGTCTTCTTTTTGGCGGCTTTTTTGGCGGCTTTTTTTGCTGGTTTTTTAGGGCTGTTGGGTTTCGGGGCTTCTGTTGGTTCGTCGAGTTCTACGCCGAAGACATCCGCGAGGGAATCGGAGGCGATGGTGCGGCGGCGGTTTTTGCGTGATTTGCCACCAGTGATGTTTGCGGTGGCAGCTTTGGTGTCGATGAGTTCTTGGTGCTCGACGCCACGGAGGAGGAAAAGGAGTTCGGGTTGGTCATCGAGGCGGGCTCCAATGCCGTAGATGACGGCGGCGATGTGCTTGCACATGGAGGCACCATCGGGGCAGCTGCAGCGGTAATTAATTTCGCCGGGGAGGGGGAAGAGGCCGTTCTTTTTGTGGGTGACGACGCCCATGACTTCGTTGGAGAGTTGGCCTTGGAGGAGTTCGAGGAGGGAGCCGATTTTTCCGGAGCATTGTTTTTTAAGGGCGTTCCATTTTGCTTTTGGGAGGGGTTGGAAGGTGACTTTGATGGAGTAGATATCTGATCCTGAGACGTAGGCTTCGGCGCTGCCTTTTTTGAGGCCGAGGTGGCAAACGGAGCCGTTGCGAGCGTAGGTGCGCCCGCGGGGGAGGCGGTTGCTGTAGTCTCCGAAGGATTCGAGATGCTCGCACCAGCCTTTTCCCCAAAAGCTGCGGGCGATGATGCGGCCGGAGATTTCGACGGGTTGGATGTCTTGGCCCTTTTTTGCCAATTTCGCCATTTTGCGGCGAGCGGTGGCGCGACGTTCGGCGACGGGGACGTAGGGTTGCCAACCGCCATAGTCGTATCTACTCATCGGGTAATTTTAGGGCTAGGCTTAGACGTGGTCAAGGTCGAGGGTGACGAGCTTGAGGATGTCGTCGTCGCTGAGTTCGGTGAGGGAGGCGGAGGCGTCGCCTTCGAGGATTTCGTTGGCCATCTGTTGTTTGTCATGGATGAGGGTGTCGATTTTTTCTTCGATGGTGCCTCGGGTGACGAATTTGTGGACGAGGACGTTGCGCTTTTGGCCGATGCGGAAGGCGCGATCGGTGGCTTGGTTTTCGACGGCGGGGTTCCACCAGCGGTCGAAGTGGATGACGTGGGAGGCGTTGGTGAGGTTGAGTCCGGTGCCGCCTGCTTTGATGGAGAGGATGAAGAAAGGGGGGCCGTCTTCGCGCTGGAAGTCATCGACGAGTTGGCGTCGTTTTTTAACGGAGGTAGCGCCGTGGAGGACGAGGCCGGGGCGGCCGAAGACCTCGGCGAGGTGGGCTGCGAGGGGATCGCAGATTTCACGGAATTGGGTGAAGATGAGGGCTTTTTCGCCTCGGGAGGAGATTTCTGAGCAGAGCATGGCGAGGCGCTCGAACTTTCCGCTGGCGGCGGGGAGGTAGTTTTCGTCCTTGGTGAGTTGGCTGGGGTGATTGCAGATTTGTTTGAAGCGCATGAGGGCTCCGAGGACGAGTCCTCGACGTTGGATTCCGTCGGTCTCTTCGGACTCGAGAGCTTCGCGGAGAGTTTCGACTGCTTGGAGGTAGAGGGCGGTTTGAGCTTTGGAGAGGTTGCAGAAGACTTGCATCTCGGTTTTGTCGGGGAGGTCGGGCGCGATGCCGGGGTCGGTTTTCATGCGTCGCAAGAGGTAGGGCGCGACGAGTTTTCGGAGCGGGGCGTAGCGGGCGTGCTCGCGATTTTCGAGGGACTTGGCAAAGGCTTTGAACTTGGTGACGTTTCCAAGAAGGCCGGGATTGATGAAGTCGAAGAGGGACCAGAGGTCACCGAGGCGGTTTTCGACGGGGGTGCCGGTGAGGGCGAAGCGGGTGGTGGCTTGTAACTTTTTGACGGCACGGGTTTGGCGGGTGCCGTGGTTTTTGATGGCTTGGGCTTCGTCGAGAATGACGAAACTCCAGGTGGGTTCGGTGAGCCATTCGAGGCGTGAGATCATTGAGTAGGTGGTGATGACGAGGTCGATTTTGGAGAGGTTTTTGGGGGTTTTTTCGAGTTGGGATTTTTTAAGTTCGGAGGGGTGGGCGATGAGGAGGTCGAGGTCGGGGGCGAAGCGTTGGGCTTCGGCTTTCCAGTTGCCGATGAGGGAGGCGGGGACGACGAGGAGGGAGGGTGGACTTTTGGGTGATTTTTCGCGGTGGCGGAGGAGAGTGGCGAGGACTTGGATCGTTTTTCCGAGGCCCATGTCATCGGCGAGGCAAGCGCCGACGCCGAGTTGTGAGCAGAGCCAGAGCCAGTTGAGTCCGGCGAGCTGGTAGGGGCGGAGAGTGCCGAGGAAATTTTTTGGTTGGGGCCCGGTGAGGCCTTCGGGGCTGCGGAGGGAGGCGAGTTTTTCGCGGAGCGAGTTTCCGGCTTCGACAAGGTGCCAAGGGTGATCGGGGTCGTTTTGGGAGTCTTTTCCGAGATCGGCGGGGGCTCCTGCGAGGAGGCGCATTCCCTCGGCGAAGGAGAGGCCGTGGGCTCCGACTTCCTGCTCAACTTGTTTCCAGTGGTCGAGTGCTTGTTGGAGTTTTTCGTGATCAACCTCGACCCAAGCGCCGCGAAGGAGCATGAGTCCTTCGGTGTTTTTTAGGAGTTCTTTTATTTCCCGCTCGCTGAGTTTTTCATCGCCGAGAGCGACAGAAAGATTGAATTGGAAGAGGGCGTTTTTACCGAGGGCTGTTCCTTTTCCAGTGTCGAGGGTGACGCTGACTTGGGGGCGGCTGCGTTTGCGCCACCAGTTGGGGAGTTGGGCGAGGAGGCCGGATTCTTCGTAGAGGGGGATTTCGGTGAGGAAGGCGTGGGCTTCTTCGGGAGTCCAGACGAGGGGGTGGAAGATGTCGCTGGTTTCGATGAGGTCTTTGAGGAACTCGCTTTTTTTTGCGGCGGCGTGGAGGGGAGCGAGGAGTTTGAGGAGTTCGGGTTTGTGTTGTTTTCCGACGTATTCGTCGAGGGCGCGGGCGAGGGGGAGGCGGCGGATTTTTCCGGAGTTGGTGAGGCCGGTGGCGTAGGTTGCCATGAAGGCGAAGGGGAAGTCGGCGTCGTTTTTGTTCTCGGCGAGGTGGAGGGTGACGCGACCGACGCGGGACCATGAGGGGGCGTTTTTTTTAAGGAAGGTTGGGAGGTTGCCGGGGGCGGTTGTTTGTTCGGAGGTCCAGGTGAGGAGGCGATTCCAGATGCCAAGGAGAAGGTCGGGGCTGAGGTATTCGGCCCCGGGCATGGGGGGAGCATTGAGGGTCCACGCGGCGAGTTTGGTGGGGGTTGGGGGCTCAATTGTTTCTGCGTTTGGATCGGTGTTCTCGGGGAGGTGGCAGAGGGCGTGGAGGAAGGTGGCGGCGAGGTCTCGCCAGAAGATGACGGAGCGGGCGGATGGGGACGGGACGCCGCTGGCTGCGAGGGCGATGAGGCCGGCTGCTTCGTGTTCGGAGAACTGGCCGGGAGGGCTCGTGGGGGTGGGGGTGACGAGACCTTGTGGGGTGATTCGTAATTCGAACAGGTTGTTCTCCATTGCGAGAGGAGAGATCGTATGGGCGGCGAGAGATGGCAAGGATGTTCACTTCTGCGTGGTTCAAATTCTTGGGAATAAGCGTGAGGTTTTTGAGAATCACCGTTCAATAAGGGGGATGAGTCGTAGGAAAGATAAGGCCGCCCGTTTGAAGAAGGAAGAGCCGGAAATCCCCAATGCCTTTGGGGCTCTTGGAGCCTTGGATGGACTCCGTGATTTGCCAGCGGGGCCCGAGGAATCTCTCCCCGTAGCTCAAGAGAAAACCTCCAAGCGGGGTCAGAAGAAGATGAGCCGGGGTCGGGTCGATATCGTTCGCCAAACCGCTCATCGCGGTGGCAAAGCGGTCATCGTGGTGAAGAACTTCACGGGGATTGGCCTCCCCGAAAAAAAGGAACTCGCGAAGATGATGCGGAAGGGCTGCGGGGTGGGCGGCACCGTGAAAGACGGCTGCATTGAAATCCAGGGCGACAACCGGGACGAGGTGAAGCGTATTCTCACCGAAGCTGGTTTCAATCCGGTTTTCGCGGGCGGCTAATTCATTTCCTTTGGAGAGCTATCGACGACGGGGACGTCTTGCTAGTCTCTTTGGAGAGTGGAACTCGCACTCTGCGCCATCGGTGATGTTGTCGAGCCCCGGATGCATAGAGGCGAGACTCATATTGCCCCCAGCGGGCGCCAGTTGGGGAAGCTCAACGGGGCGCGCTCGAGTTGGATCCCGGGAGGTCCCAAAGAAGGGGTAGGTGAGGAGATTGAGATCTTATCCTCGTTTATCAGGAAATTGAGAGAGCATTCCGGTTGTTCGTCGAGCTTGGGTCTTACCGTGACCACGCCCAGATCGGAGAGCGATTGGTGAAGGGGATCGTCGATTTCTTTGGCAAGTTGAGCGAGAGTGAGTTCCTGATCTCCGATCTTGTTTTGCCTCTCTCTTTGACGGTTAGAGGTGGCCATCTCTTTGCAGGGTTTCCATGATCTTGAGGGCGGCGTAGGCGTCGTTGGCGGCGTAGAGTAATTGGCGTGAGGTGAGTTCGGGAAGCGACCAGTTGCTCGTGGTGGTTGATTTGGATTTTTTGAAGCACTGATTGAGCTGAACTCCGATGGCTCCACGGACCCCGATTTGTCCTGAGTATCCCAGTTTTCGGAAGACTTGATCGAGATCGAGGACGTGGTTGAGGGGGATGTCCAGTCGGTCTCGGATCTGCTTGTGATCGTTCTTCAAGCCGAAGCCTACCTTGAGAACGTCCTTGGAAGCGATGAGTTCGGCGGAGGCTTTTTCGCATTCACTACGATGAAGTTGGAAAAGGAAGGCTTTGTCGGTAAGTGCAAATTGCACAAGGTGGGGGCCATCGCATTTTTGTCCCTTTCGGAAAGTCGGTTTGGCTTCGGTGTCAAAGCCGCCAATCCCTGCGGCGAGAATTTCATCGACCGCTTTCTGGCACTCGTCGCGAGTCGTGGGGACGTGGATGTCGTCGAGAGAGAGTCCGGGAAAGGGGGGTAAGAGTGCGGTCTCGACTTTCGTCGGCCCCATCAGCTTGGCCTGCTTCTTGGCTTTCTCTGTTTTGTCTAGCTCCGTGCCGTTGCCGCTGTCATTCGGTGTCGAGGCCGACCTCCTACGGCGACGACGGCGGGGGCTTTTATCCAGGGGGCGGGGTTCGGGTTCACTCATCGTGTTGCTGCTGCATGTTGGTGGAAGTTCGGTTCCTCTGCAAACTCTCTATGCGATGCTAACCTCACCGGCTGAGGATTCAATTGAAGTTGATGACACACGATTTTCTTCGGACTGCGAATCTGTTCCAAGGATAGTTACCAAAATATTTGAGAGTTCGCGGTAATATTCCTGTCCACTTTCTTGAAGGGGCAATCCCGGACTGTGGATCTCTAGCGAGTAAGCTTCCTTCTTTCAAATCCCGGAGCGTAGTGTGCTTGGTAAAAAAATCCTGTTCATCATGAATTCATAAATTCGCACATCTCCTCGATTCTTATCTCTTGTCGCGCAGGGCGGGTTAAATGCAGGATGGGCTTTCATGAATCCCTATTTTGAAAAACTTGGTCGGACTGTCCTGGAACGGTGGCGGCAGCAGAATTTTTCGCTCGGAGCGTTTCCGGAGCTTGCCCGGATCGCGATCGATGAAGCTCCGCCGTCTGAGAATGTGGACCTCGAGGAAATGATTCAGGAGTTCCTAGCGAACGATGATCAGCCTTTTCAGAGTCAATCCGGGTTTGGTCAACCCGAGTTAGTGGCCTTCAATGATCCGCGTTTTTACATTCAGATTCTCTTCTGGATGGAGGGGACGACCGAAATCCATCAGCACGAATTCTCCGGGGCATTTCATGTCATGGAGGGATCGAGTGTGCATTCCGAATTCGACTTCGCGGGAGCCCGGACAGTCACGCCACACATCCGCACCGGCGACCTCCGGGTGAAGCAGATCGAGTTACTCGAAACCGGGAGGACCGTCCCCATCACTTCTGGCCGGGAATGTATCCACTCTCTTTTTCACCTTGATTCTCCCTCCGTCACTGTGGTGGTGCGCACCCATCATGATCCTGGCACGGGACCGCAGTATAACTACCTGCCACCTCACATCGCGGTGGACCCGCTTCACTCGGATACTTTGACAATGCGCCGTAAGCAACTCCTAGATGTGCTCGAAAATCTCGAGCATCCTAGCTACGTAAGTCACGTGAGGGAGATGGTGGAGAGCCTGGATTTCGAGCGAGGCTTCCATATACTGCTTCACGCCATGGACCGCTTTCAGGCTCTCGACGAATGGGAGCCCGTTCTAGAGTCGTTTCAAAAAAAACACGGTGAACTCGCGAAGGGAGTCCCTGATACTCTGGCCGAATTTCAGCGTCGGGAGTCTATCTCCCAGATGCGCTACCAGATCGAGTATCCAGAGCATCGCTTTTTCCTAGCGCTACTCATGAACGTTCAGAATCGCAAAGACATCCACGCTCTCATCACGGCGCGCTTTCCTGACCAATCTCCGATTACGACGATCCTTGGTTGGGCGGAGGAGCTGATTGAGCCCACCGAATTTGGGCTAACTCTTCTCGACGCCGCCTTTCCTGAGTCGCTCGGAGTGCCCATCGAGGCGCAGTTCGATTTACTTATCGACGCACTGAAGCAAGCGCTGGAGGGGGCCCCGGAAAACAAAGTAGCGACAGGAGCGCACCCCGAGATTCATGCCGCCTTAATCGGCTCCTGCCTGCGGCCATTGTTCTCGTGAAAGTAAGGGAGCTTATTGGCATTGACTTCCTTGTGTCCTCCTAGCTTATGAGGACTATGAAGATCATCATTAGAAATCTTTCTCGCGAGACCACAGAATCTGAAGTCAAAGATCTCTTCACAACGTTTGGAGAGGTGACGTCTTGTGATCTCGTGATGGATCAAAAGACCGCAAGCTCGAAGGGCTTTGGTTTTGTGGAGATGACCCACGACAAGCATGCGAAATATGCGATCAAAAATCTGAATGATAAGACCGTCGCTGGTAGCCGAATCCGTGTGAAGGTGGCTGAAGAGAAGGTGTGACAGCAGAGCAAGCCGAGATTTACGCGGCCTGCATCAACGCCAGCCTGCGGTCCCAGTTTTCGTGAGAGCGAAGCTTTATTTGTCGCCGGATTGGCGCATGGCCCCGGATCCACCGTGACGTGAAGCATTGGAAACACCGCCGCCACCGCCACCTTGTCGCTTTGCGCCTTCTTCCGTAATTTTAAGGTCTCCTTCTGCGAGCACCGAGAGCGCTCAGCCCAAGAAAGGCCAGAAGCCCGGTCGCGGGCTCAGGAATGCTAGCGGTTCGACCAGAGAAATTTGTCGGAGTCGCGTTGGAGCTGATCGCGAAAGAAGCTCGCGCATTGTTCCCGATCAGACCGTCGAGTGACTGCGTGCTGTCGAGCGGAAGCGAGTCGATATGTTTACCAGATCCTGGCCATCGAAATCGAGATAGTTTCCCGTGCTGCTATTCAGGAAGTTTGCAGGGATGACGAAATCCGGGGCGACTCCGCAGAGTGTCGCGAGATTCCATGTCCCGAGAAGGAGAATGGTGTTTGCGGTAGGAGATGGGCCGTTGCTTGGGAAGATGAACTCACCCACGACGGCAGCTGCGCTGTCCCTCACCCACAGCTCGTGTCCACTGAGAAATTGCTGGCTGTTGTTTGCGGTGAAAAGTTCAATGAACTGCACCGAGCCATTAGAGTTACGGTAGACCTCCTGAATGTCGTAGAGATGGAAGGCGGCTTGCGCTTGTGTCAGGACTGAGGTGGCAAGTGCGGTGAAAACCGTGATAAGGCGAGGTTGGAGGGTTTTTGTCATTTTTTTTATGAGTGAGGTCGGCAGTATCTAGAACGATAGGCGGGGGCGCTTGGATGCTTGGGACCAAAAAAAACGATCCGAGGATCGTTGCGATGGGATCGAGGTGAAACCAAATCTAAGCTGAAGGAGGAGTGCCCTTATTTTTCGAAGACGAGGAACTTTCGGCAGACGAAGTTGACGAGAGCTGATCCGATAATGAAGGAGAAATGAGCGACCGTATTGTTCACTGATACTCCGGTCACCAGCAGGAAGGTGATCAATTCACCCAAGCCAAACGAAATAAAAGAGATGATCGTAAAAAGGGTCATCTCCTTTTTGAATTGATGTCGTCCTGGAGTGAAGACAAGCCAACGGTTCAGGAAGTATGCCGTAAAATTCGAAGGGATGAATGCGACGAGATGAAGTGGGATCAAGTTGATCGCTCGCTTGAATTCGGGCAGGTCCTTTGAATACCGTTCGGGAAAGAGTGCTTCTCCAACAAAAGTGACGATTAAGAAAACGACAACAGAGAGAACTCCACAGACGCCGTACTTTCCGAACTGAATCAGGAAGGGCGCTTCTCGGGAAAGGATGGTCTGTTTGACTCCGTTTTCCCGGAAGAAGGACCACGCCTTGGCGATCTCACGCTGGATCATTTTACGAGGGTGGCAAGGATCGCTTTTTGCGCGTGCAGGCGATTTTCAGCCTGTTGGAAGATGGTGTCGGCGTGGGCTTCGAGGACCACTTCCGTGATTTCCTTTTCGCGGTAGGCGGGGAGGCAATGGAGGACGATGTGCCCTTCGTTGCAGTGGGTGAGGAGTTCCTCGTTGACCTGGTAGTCGCCGAAGAGGGCCTCTTTTTCGGCTTGGCCTTCCTGTCCCATCGAAAGCCAGACGTCGGTGTTGATCACGTCGGCGTTTTTGGTGGCTTCAGCGGGGTCGGTGGTGAGGGTGACATTTGGTGCCGCGAGCCTATCCATAAATTCCTGGGGAGGAAGGCAGGTCTTGGGCGCAGCGACGACGAAGTCGAAGCCGAGGTATTTGGCGGCCCACATCCAGGAGCGTGACATGTTGTTGTCGCCATCGCCAATGAAGACAATTTTCTTGCCCTCCCAAGTGCCGAGTTTTTCACGAATGGTGAGAAGGTCAGCTAGGATTTGGCAGGGGTGCTCCTCGTCGGTCAGGGCGTTGATAGTGGGAATGCCGGAGTAGGAGAAGAAGTCTGCGACATCCTGCTGGGCGAAGGTCCGGATGACGGCACCATGGACCATGCGTCCGAGAACGCGGGCGGTGTCCTTGATGGGTTCGCCGCGACCGAGCTGGATGTCATTTTTGGAAAGGAACATGACATTGCCGCCGAGTTCGCGGATTCCGACCTCGAAGGAGACGCGGGTGCGGGTGGAGGCCTTGGTGAAAATGATGGCCCAAGTTTGGCCGGCGAGGGGTTGATCAGGGTGCGCGCCACGGGTCGCTTTCATCTCGGTGGCGAGATTAATGAGCGACTCCAGGGCTTGGGCGTTTGATTCTTCGATTGAGAGAAATTTCATCTGGGAAAATGGGAAGCGCGCAACTTGATGGGGTTTTGCCGAACATTCAAGTTTTGTGTTTCATCTTTTCTGCCAAAGGAGTGGGGCTAGGCGAGTTCGTATTCTTCGTCATCACGAAGGAGTTTTGGCGGTGAGTCTGGCTTTGTTCAAGGGCTCACACCCGGGCAGGATGAGTCTTCTCCCACTTTGAAGATTGTTTTGGAGCGTTTGAACGGGATCGTGGTTCAGCCGGGGGAGTCATTTTCGTTTTGTCGGCTGGTTGGGAAATCGACGGCGAAGCGGGGTTTTTTGGAAGGGATGGAGCTTCCAAATGGGGAAGGCGCAGTCGGGGATTGGCGGGGGGATTTGTCAGCTGGCCAACTCGTCCATGAGCTTGTTCATGGCGTGTCCGTATTCGACGTAGGAATTGTAGCATTGATCCCAGTCGGGCTCCTGGCCATCGGTGGCGTGGAAGACGGTGGCGACGTGGGGTTCGATGGCGAGGCCGCCG
>JBLHUR010000195.1:0-9768 GCA_047629805.1 Akkermansiaceae bacterium
GGAGATGGGAGGGGCGGCCCAGCGACGACCCACGAACAACTGAAAAAGGTAAGAAGTGGGCTTTCAACGTCGTCACAAGGACCTCTGTAAATCGTCTGGCATTTTAAATAGTTCCCAACCATTCCATACAGATTCTCCCCACCACGTTCCCCAATCGGGTCTCTGCTTGGCCAATATGTGCGACCCGACGCGATCCTCGTAGAACTAGGGCGATTTCCTTGGCACGGTTGCAGGGGTTGAGGCCGATTTTCCCGACTCGTTTTCGGGGCCTCACCAAAAAATCCCCAGACGCGGTTTTTCGCGGTGGGGTCGCACTTCTTAGGCGCGGGTGATGTGAGGCTAAATCCCATAAACTTGAGCGTAGTTCTACCGTATTCGGGCGGCTTTGAGCAGCTAAAAGATAAGCTTTTTCTTCGCTATCTCCCGCGCCAGTAGTCGGGATCCCGGCTGGTGTGTGCGAGGGCCACGATGTGGATTTCCTCACCGGCGATGCGGTAGATGATCCCGAAGGGATAGCGCCCGATGAGCTTGCGGCGGTAACCTTGACCGACGTCTTTCCAGAACTCGGGGAAGGCTTTGATTTCCTCCCGCGCCTTCCTGAACTGGTTGAAAAAGTCCGCCGCGATGTCTCCGGCTCTTTCTTTATAAAAGGTGACCGTTTCGAGGATTTCCAATTCAGCTTCGTAGATGTTTCGGACCGTCATCGTTGCAAAATCTGCTGGATTTTGTCGTCCAGTTCTTCGGCGCTTGAGGCTTTGGTTTCTCCCGCTTCAAAACGAGCGACACGGGCGTCATACTCGGTGATTTCTTCGGGAGCGAGTTGATCACCTCGATTTAGGCTCTCGATGAGCTTGGAAGTCACGTAGGAACGATCTGTGAGCGGCAAGGCCAGCGCGCTTTGGATCACATCATCAACAGTTGTCATGCCTTCAAGGTAGTGGATTCTCGTCATTTTTCGAGTCTGGTTTTTGGTCGTTTTCTTGGGCCTCCGCCGGGTGAGTTTTGGCGTGGACGGCTTTGAGCTGCTCGATGATCACTTGGGTGTAAATGCTGGTCGTTTCGAGCTTTTCGTGGCCGAGGAGTTGCTGGATGAAGCGGATATCGGCCCCGCCTTCTAGCATGTGCGTGGCGCAGGTGTGGCGCAGCAAATGGCAACTTCCGGGGCGACCGAGGTCGGCTTGTTTGATGAACTTGCTCACTTTGCGGCTGAGGACGTCGGGATTACAGCCTTCGCCGTAGCTAGTGAGGAAGAGGTTTCTTTCGTCCTGGCTTAGCGCGAGTTTGGGGCGCGATTCTTCGAGGTATTTTTCCAGCCACTGCAGGGCGCAGTTGCCGACGGGGACGACTCGGTCTTTGGTCTTTGTTCCCCTTCCCTTTTCGGACTTTGAGGGTTTGGTGTTCTTGATTGAGGTCGGTGATTTCGAGGCGGGTGAGTTCACTTCTCCGGATTCCGCTGCTGTAGAAGAGTTCTAGGATGGTGCGGTCTCTGATGCCGAGGGGATCGCAGATGTCGGGGAGCTTGAGAGCCATACTTTGCCTGACACCATAGTCTCCTAACAATTCGACCGACCACGGGAGGCTAGTCTTTCAAGCAAAGGACTTTGAAAACCGGACAACTTAGAGGAGGATTTCAACGCCGCCACAAGGGGCTTTGCTATTAGTGCGGGAAGATGCACAATTATTTGCCTGTCTCCTTAGTCCTTATCGCGAGGTCCCCTGGCGCGAAGCGGTAGCCCGACTGGCAGTCATTTGGGGAGCCCAATGTTAGAACTTTTCTACACCGATCACGGATATCAATTCGGTGCGCAACAATTTATTTGTTGGCTAAGTCGCCAAATTTGAATGGTAAACTCCCAAATCTCCGAGATGGCTTCTCCTCTTCGAGTTCGATTACGACAATATATTCAACACCAACTTTAGGTTGGAAATATTTCGGTTTATTTTTATGATTCCAGACTAACTTACGGGTATTTGGGAAAGTATAAACTGGGTCTATCTCCTTCGGCATCGTGGCTTCTAAGCTTGGAATGATCTCAACCCATTCATCTTCTTTTCGAACGTAGATTCGGCATTTGAACTTCACATCACCATCAACAACTCCACCTAGGTTCACATCTATCACTACGGGTTCACCAATGGCAAATTTCCTTTTCGTAACTCCAACAACAGGGGCTTTCGCCACTTCTTCGACAGGCTTATCCTTTGCCTGCTTTTTCTGAGCTGACGCTTTTTGGATGATAAATACGAAAAAAATCGTCGAGCTAATAATAATTCCACCAAGGGAATTTCTAATATTGTTCATCGTTACATTAAGTGAGATTTCTCATCGTCTGCTAGGGGCAACGGGCCTACCAACTGGTCCCCTTCCGGGCGTGGGACCAGTGTCAGTTTGAGGCATACGAAGAGGCCCCTTTGAATCATCTTTTGTTCCGCCGTTCGTAGTCTTGTCGGAGTAGCCGACCACCACATCTATCTGCTTATTTCCCTTTTTTCGGTACTCTTTAAGTGCATCAAAAAGAGTGGTTTTCAAATAATCTCCTTCCGTTTGATCGGGGCATTCAACACATCCGTGGGTGTATCCCTTTGCAGAGTCGTGAAAATAAAAACTATGTCTCCCGTGAGTTTTCGTTCCCTTCTTGGGGCCGATCTTAGCCCGTTGATCACCCCAAGCAGGATGCTTGGTCTTCCCATTTTCGTCTTTGGGAAGTTGGGAGATTCCACCTCCTGGATTTGGACCCACCCCGCCGTTTGTTTCAGGAGCCACACGATCTGGATCTGGCTCCAAATTCACTTCATATTCACCTTCTGGAGTCGGGCCTTCGTTCTCTTGATCAGCATTCTCTTTACTCTGAGATCCTTCCATCCCGGAAGTGCCTTTCCAACAGTGCTTCTTTTTTGAACGATCCCCAGCCTCCCCTTCATACCAGTTAACAGTCTCTCCAGTGTATTCAATCCAGTCCAATCCAAGAAAATCTACCCAGCTCACGGGAACATTTCCAACCATCCCGTAAAGATTCCAACCCCCATCTTCCCCGATGGGATCTCTGCTTGGCCATAGACTGACCCGGTCAGAAACCCCTCTTTGCGAGATTGCTGGGAGAGACTGACGATGGAGCCCGGGTGAATGCGGGGGCCCGTAACGGTAGCCGGATGATGTTTTGATAGGGGGCAGGGTGTCTCCAGTGCGCTTTGATACTACGACTTTTGGAGTGGCTCTAGCGCTACGACCTCTCGGCGTCCTTTGCTGCCACGGGAGATTGGGGGGCTTTTGGAGTCGGTCCGGCCATTGCCTCATAGTGATAGGAAGAGAGACCGGAGTCCCCGAATATTCACGGGATCGTAACGATAGGTCATGAAGGCAAGCGGCGATCATTTGGAACGACGCCCGAGCCGCATCAACAGTTTGATCAGTAAGCTTTCCAGAATTCATGGGACTTATGGAAGCTATCATTTCAGCCCTCCAAGACAAGCTGTTTCAAAGTCCGTAAAAGAAAGATTCTCTGGACAAATTACCGCCAACCACCGCCCAGGGCTTGGATCAGTTGGACCGTGGCTTGTTGACGCGCAGCTTTCGTTTGGGAAAGGGCACGTTGCTCCTGCAGTTGCTGGCGCTGGGCATCGATCACTTCGAAGAAGCTCACAAGGCCCGCTTCGTAGCGGAGTTTGACAAGGCGGGACGCTTCCTTTGCAGCGTCGGCGGACTTGCGCTGGGCCGAGAGGGCGCGATCAAGATTCTCGATACCAGCGAGGGCGTTTTCGACATCGCGGAAGGCATTTAGAACAGACTGCTGGTGATTTTCGAGAGCTTCACGATAGGCGGCGAGAGCCTGCTGTTTCGACTGTTCTTTTCGACCAAAGGTCACAAGGGGGCCGGTGATCGTTGGGGCAACCGACCACAGGCTACTTCCCCTATCAAAGAGGTCCGAAGCACTGAGCGAGGCGAATCCTCCGGCAGCGGTGAGGCTGACGCGGGGGAGGTAGTTGGCGATGCTAATGCCGATTTGCTCAGCGGAGGCGGCGAGGCGGCGTTCGCTGGCGGCGACATCAGGACGGCGGCGGAGGAGGTCGGCTGGAACTCCGGCAGGGACGGAGGGCGTGCGGGGCGGGTTGGCTTGGGAGAGAGAGAAGGTGGAGGGATTCTGTCCGGTCAGGACGGCGAGGGCATTTTCCAATTCGGTCCGCCGTTGTTTCAGACGGTAAAGCTCGGCGCGTGCGGTTTCGGTCTGGCTGCGGGCGCGGGAGGAATCGATGGCGGTGGTGGCCCCTGTGGTGACACGGGCTTGCACGAGCTTTTCGTTCTCTTCGCGAAGGCCGATGGTGTCGCTGAGGAGCTGGATTTCTTGATCGAGGTGGCGGAGGGCGAGGTAGTCGCGTGCAATCTCGGCCCTGATGGAGAGGAGGGCGAAAATGTAGTCGGCTGCAACGGCTTGGGTGAGGGCTTTTTGCTGATTCACTCCCCGCCGGACGCGGCCCCAGAGATCAATCTCGTAGCTGAGATTCAGAACAGATCGGAAGCGCGAGTAGGGATCGGCTGGGACGGGAAAGACATCGCGGGAGGTGTCTTGTTGCCGCGTCACGAGGACTTCTCCGGTGAGAGACGGGAGAAGGTCACTGCGGCGCAGACCGAGGATGGCACGGGCTTGGTCGACCCGAGCGAGGGCGGCGCGAGCTTGGGGGTTGGCTTCCCCGGCCTGCTTGAGGAGCGAGGTGAGTTTGGGATCCGAGAAGGATGACCACCAGCTGCCGGTGGGAGGTGGGGAAGTGAGGCCAACCGCTTTATAAGTCGCCGGGGTGGATGTACGGGGCTTCTCGTAGTTCGGGCCGACAGTGCAGCTGACTAGAACGAGAGAGAGGAGAAGGATGGACTTCATTTTACGGAGCTTGGATGGCATGCCCTTTGGCTACTTTAGTCTGAGCAGGTTGGTTGAGGAGCTTAGGTTCCGGGCTCAGACTGAAGTCCAAGTTCCGTAGCTTTCGGCTTGGAGAATGAAAAGACCATACTGAGGACAGTGGGGACGAGGAACATGGTGAAGACGGTGGAGACAGCGAGACCCCCGACGACCACGGCACCGAGGCCGCGATAGAGTTCAGAACCGGAACCAGGCAGCAGGACGAGGGGAAGCATGCCGCCGACGCTGGTGAGGGTGGACATGAGGATGGGGCGGACGCGGGAGGTGACGGATTCGCGGATGGCCTCGTTGGCGTCGCGGGTGGGGTCCTTCTTCATGAAGTTGATGGTCTGGTGGACGATGAGAATGGCATTATTCACGACGACTCCGGCGAGGATGACGAAACCGAGGATGGTGAGGACGTCCATATTTTGCACGGGCATGTAGGGGTCGGCTTTGGAAGCCTGGTGGACGATATAAAGGCCAAGAAGTCCGCCGACCGTGGCGAGAGGGACGGAGAGGATGATGACGAGCGGATAGGACCAGCTTTGGAACAAGACGACCATGAGGAGGTAGACGACGAAGAGGGCGAGGAAGAGGGAGCTGGTGAAAATTCCGCTGAAGGAGCCATCGCCGAGGAGGGCTTCTTTGATTTCGCCCAGAGCATCTGACGAGCCTGCGATGGCGACTTGGACGCCGGGGGCGATGGCTCCGGCGGCTTTCTGGGCTTTGATGAGTTCGTCGACTTTTTCGATCGCTTGCTCGAGGGCCATCCCCTCAGGCGGGGTGACCTCGATGGTGACGGCGCGGAGACGGTCGACGTGGCGGATTTGCTCGGGGCCGAGAACTTTTTCGAGAGTCGCGATCGCGCTAAGATCGACGATGTCACCGTTCGGAGTGGCGACGGGAGTGGTGAGGAGAGCCTCGAAGGGACGGTCTGCGAGAGCTTCGGCATTGATGATTTTCATGTCCTTCAGTTCGCCGTCTTTTTCGTAGTCGCGGAAGAGGAGGATGCCTTCACCCGCGGCTTGCACGGCGAGGCCGAGGTCGGTGCGGGTCATGCCGAGTTCGCGGAGGCGTTCGTCATCCGGGACGATACGGAGTTCTTCGAGCGGTTGGTTGAAATTGGGCGGGGATGGGGTGACTTTTCCGGGACCGAACTCCTGGAAGAAAGTCATGAAGAGGCCAAAAGCGGACTTGGAAACAGCTTCGAGATCGGAGCCTTTGACATCAACCTTGATCGCGGAACCAGTAGTGCCGGCGACACGGAAGAGGGGCATTTGGAAAGCGAAGGCATTGGTATCCGGCGCATTAGCCCCGGCGGTGGCGGCGTTGAGGAGGGGCACGGCATCGATGACGCGTTTTTTATCAGCAGAGATGGCGACCTGGAACATCCGGCCCTCGAAGGAAACGAGGAAGTAGTGATCGAGCGGCGGTGGAAGGACCTCGCCAGGTTGGCCGTAGCCGCGTGGGACCTTTTGGCGTTCGTCGTGTTTGGGGTCGCGTTCGCTACCGCGAACGACTTTTTCGACCTTAAATTTATCATCCGTGGCTTCCCAAGCGGGGGCGACGATGGCTTCCATACGTTTGCCGGTTTCGGAGAGGGCATCGAGATTATAGCTCGGAGCAGGGAACATGAGGCCAAAGATGACATTTCGGTTCCCGCGCGGAAGGTAGTCGAGCGGCGGAAGAAGAATTTTGACGCCAAAGACGGTGATGAGAAGGAAGACGGCGACGACGGCGAGGCGGCGAATGGTTCCACCGATGAGCCAGCCAACGGTATTGCCGATGAGCTGGGGGAGATTTAGGAAGAGCCAAGCAAATGGACGGAAAGGCGTGCCGAGAATTCGGAAAAATTTGCCCCCGAAGAAGCGGTCGAAGGAGCTTTCGCCATCGGCCTTTTGCGGCTTCAGGAAGCGAGCGGCGGCACTTGGGATAAGAGTGAGCGAGACAAGCATGGAAAGGCCGACGGAGACCATGATGGCGAGCGCGATGTCACGGAAAAGTTGACCTGCAGTTTCCTGAATGAAGAGGATGGGTGTAAAGACGATGAGGGTCGTCAAGGTGGAGGCGACGACGGCGCCGGCCACTTCCTTGGTGCCATCGAGAGCGGCTTGGCGGGGCTTCTTTCCGAACTCGAGATGGCGGTAGATGTTTTCAATGACGACGATGGCATTATCCACGACCATGCCGACGGCAAAGGCGAGTCCGGCGAGGGAGATGATATTGATCGAGCGACCGAGGGCCACCAGGACGACCATGGAGGCGATGACGGAAACGGGGATAGCGAGGGCGATGATGCCGACGGTGCGGAGCGAGCGCAGGAAGAAAAGAAGAGTCAGGGTGGCGAGGATGCCACCGACCATGATGTTGCTGCGGACGAGGGTGATGGCGTCTTCAACGTAGGTGGTGGAGTCGTAGGTTTGGACGAGTTCGAGGGTGCCGTTGAGGCCGAGATCGCGGGCTTCCTGGGCGAGGAGGCCATCGGGCGAGTTGAGGTCAGCGACTTCCGCGCGGAGGGCGTCCATCGTTTCGAGGAGGTTCGCTCCGCGGCTGAGCTGGAAGTTAAAGAAGGGCATCTGGATGCCCCGGGCCCGAACCCAGGAGGTGGGTTCTTTGAAGGCCGATTTGACCTCGGCGATATCGCGAAGTCGGATGATGCCATTTTCATCGCGGCGGATGATCATGCTCTCGATATCGGTGGGCGTTTGGAATCGGCCAGTGGCCCGGATGCGAATGTCGCGCTTTCCTTCGGCGAGTTTTCCGCCAGAGAAGTTGGCATTGGCAGCGGCGATGGTCGTACGAAGGGAGGCGTAGGTGAGACCGCGTTGAGCCATCGCGGCGGGGTCTACAATGATGTGGAGTTCTGATTTTACGGAACCGCGAACGCCGACTTGCGAAATGCCCTCAATGCGCTCGAAGCGGGGACGAATGCGGCGATCCATGAGGTCGTCGAGAGTTTCGGCGGGAAAATTTGGATCACTGGAAGAGAGGCCGATCCAAGCGATGTAATCGACCGATTCAATATCGACGGGTTCGACGCGGGGTTGGAGGACCCCGTTCGGGTAGCCGGGGACTTCATCGAGTTTTTGGAGAACATCGGCGGTGGCGGCCTCGATGTCGGTGCCGGTTTTGAACTCCATGCGGATGGAGCCTTGGCCATTGGCACTCGTGGAGGTGAGGGAGACGAGTCCGGTGACTTCGCCGAGGACTTTTTCCTGCTCCTCGATGACATCGGATTCGATTTCATCGGCTGAGGCAGACTCCCATTTGGTGACGACGGAAACGACGACGGAGGAGACCTCGGGCGTCATGCGGATAGGCACCACCGTGACAGCGAGGATGCCGGCGAAGACCGCAAGAAGGGTGGCGACCGCAACCGTGATGGGTTGCGAAATGGCGGTGGCGATGAAGCCGCGTCGCGCTTCGCGCGGATTTGAGATTTCGGATTTCAAATTTCAGATTCTACTGGCGGGGTGATTTCTCGGAGCGGGTCTGGATGTCAAGAGGCTGAAAAGGAAAGAGGCGTTCGTTGCCCTCCACGACGACTTGGTCACCCGCTTTTAATCCCTCGGCGTTGAGATAGACGAACCCGTTGTCTTGGAAGAGGACCTCGACGGGGAGGCGTTTGGCAACGGGCATGGGCGAGCCTTCCTTCGCGAGTGCGACGAAGATTCCGGGACCGGCATAACCTTGCACGACGGCATTGACCGGAACGGCGAGGCGGAACTCCTTTGTGGTGACGGGGAGCTCGGCGCTGATGGAGAGGCCGGGAAGCAAGGTTCCTTTAGAGTTAGCTAAGGTGGCGATGACATGGAAGGTCCGGGTGGTCATGTCGGCTTCTGGAACGATGGTCAACGAGGTGGAGGTGACGGTCTCGCCAGTGGCCTTGATGGTGACTGGGACTTCCTTGCCACGGACGGCGGAGGCGAAGCGCTCGGGGACTTGCAGCCAAGCTTCGATTTCGCCGGAGGAAACGAGAGTAACGATGTGCGAACCCGCGGCAACCCACTCGCCGAGTTCGGCATGACAGGCAACAACGCGACCAGCAAAGGGAGCGCGGACTTCGAGATCAGTGAGACGGACGGCAAGGAGCTCGAGACGGGACTGGGCGGCCTTGAGAGAATCAACGGTCGCTTTGGAGACGGAGTTATCGACATTGTTTGCACTCCGGGCGTCGAGGACCTCGGCCTCGGAAATCGCTTTTTGGGCGAAGAGCTTTTCTTTCATCGAAAGGTCGATGGAGCTGCGTTTAACGCGGGATTTTTTCTGATGAACAAGGGCTTCGGCGACGGTGATTTCGGCGCGAGCCTCCGCGATCTGAGCTTGGACGCGGCGACCGTCGATGGTAGCAATGATGGCATTGTTTTCGACGAGATCACCTTCATCGACGAGGATGGTGAGAATGGAACCAGCTTCGCGAGCGGCGATTTCAGAACGAGATTTGGCGCGCAGGGTGCCGACGATGGTTTGCTTTTGCGAGGAGACGCGGCTCTCGACCGGAGCCATGATCACGGTGGCGGGAGGAGGGCCACCGGGGCCCTTTTGAGCGGAGGCGCCCTCGGGTGTGGCTTCGGAAAGGCTTTTAATTCCCCACCAGGTGGCGGCGAGGACGACGAGGCCTAAGATAACGGCCACGAAGGGTGGGATACGGAGAGATGAGGAGTCGGAAGACATGGCGATGATTTTACGAAACAGTCAAATTTGAGGAGTCAGGAAGAGTGGCACCGATGAGGCGGCCGACACTGAGGGGAAGACGGTGTATGGGAGCGACAGTGTTCGTAATGCGGGCTTGAGTGAGCGCACCTTCCACGAGGGTCAGGACGTCGCGGGCGACTTCGTCGGGATCATCGATGGTGATGAGATTTTCGGCCTGGGC
>JBLHUR010000196.1:0-9592 GCA_047629805.1 Akkermansiaceae bacterium
CGCGGTCGGTCATGGGGCCGACGGCGCGACCGAGGAAGCGGGCGGCATTTTTACCGAGGGCACCGGAGAGGCCGCAGAAAAAACTGCGGGAGATGGAGTGGGTGGCGCATGTGCGGCAGGGGCTGCCTAGGAATCCAAAGATGGGAGGAGTTTGGATATCAGACGCAGAAGTCCAAGCGGTGTTTTGTCTTTTGTAGACGAGGTGAATGTTCGAGGATCTTGTTGATGGAAGATAAGAAGGTGCTGCCGGATTTTTCGGAATTTTTTCGAACGACTGAAGATGCCTGTTTCGTGGACTGGGAGGGGATCGGGGGGCTTACCGCGAAGGTTGATACAGAACTACGGGATGAATTTTTGACTGATGTGGAATGGGAGTGGCTCAAGAAAATGGCGGAGGTGTGGGGACTGGAGAGAAAACCTTTCGAAACGGATAACTTGCTGATCTTAGGTGGTTTAGCGGAAGAGAAGTATGATCGAATTGCAAAGCGGTTTGAAGGTGCCGTTATGCAAGTTTGTTCCTACTTTGGTTATCCTGGGACCTCGTTTTCTTCTAAAGAAGGCGGAAAGCTATCCGTCCTGATTTTTTCAGACGCGGTTTCGTTTACCCACTATGCAAGCTTCTTCCTGGAGAGCGATGAAGCTCCACCCTTGGAGGGGTGCCGAGTTATCAATGCCTGTGGACAGTTACATCTGGCAATCTACGCAGATGATGAAGATGAACTCTTCACTGGATTTGTTCGGGAATTCACCAGGATGTTTTTGTGGCAGTTCGAGTGTCCGAGATGGATGGAAATCGGAGTGCTGATCCGGATGCACATGATGGCTCAGAGAGCTGAGGGAGAGGAACTTACCCGGGAAGCTTTTAATGAGCATCGCGCTCATTGGAACAAATCTACACTGGCGGATTTCTCTTCAGAATGCTTTGGAGAAACCACGACGAAGGACTTTGAGATCTCTTATCATCTTGCCGGTATCCTCTGGCTGAAAATTGAGAATGTCTTGGAAGCTACGCCTATCGATTTTCAGAATTTGTTGAGCCAAGTCTCCCGTGAAGATGGCGGTGAGGCCGCATTGCGGGTTGTTTTCGATGTTGGCATAGAGGATCTCTAGCGGAGTTTTTTGGGAGATGTTTTGTAGAATAATCGAATGAGACGAAAGAGAAAGAAGGTGGGTTTGATCTGGCGTTTCTTCCGGGTCTTTGGGAGGAAAGGGACTCCGTATCTGGCGTTGCTGAGCACAGTGTTTGTGATCGTGGGGTTGGTGATTTGCTGGTGTCGACCTGCCATTCTTGGGGTGGCGTCGAAGGTTGGTGGAGGTACGAGAAGTTCTTACGGAAAAAATTCGGGATCGATTATTGCTGGCGATGAGTGTGGCGCGGGAGGTGATTTCGCGATCCTGCTTGGTCTACTCTTTCTAGCAATTGGGACTTTCCTTTTCGTCGTCGGCTATCGGGTCACGAACGAGGATGAGTCTTAGAGTTCGATTCGTTTTCCGGTATCGAGGGACTGGCGGCCGGCTTCGAGGATGGCGGTGGTGTTTCGGGTAGTCTGGATGGTGGCGAGGTTTTCGTGTTTTCCGAGAATGAAGTCGGCGATGCTTTGGTAGCCGTAGCTGGATTGGCCGGCGAAGTTTCCGTTGGCATCAGGGGTGTAGCGGAAAAAGAGGGGGTTGGGCGATTGGTAGCCAGTGGTGTTTGAGGCGAATTCGTATCCGCGGTGGGCTTGGTCGACGCGGACTTCGCCTTTGTGGTGGAGGGCGAAGAAGCGTTGCTGGGAATGGACCTCGGCCTTGGCGGCGATCCAGGCGGAGGTGTAGATGGCGGTGGCTTTGGTGCCGGAGTTGTTTTCCCAATCGACCATGAGGGTGATGGAGTCTTCGGTGGGGAGGCCGAGGTTTTGAGCGACGCCGGTTGAGGCGGAGGCAATGACGGAGAGGGGGCGGGCGAGTCCATCGAGGGTCCAGCAATGGAAGTCGATGTGGTGGGCGTTGAGGTAGTAGGAGATATCGGATGATTTGCCGGCCCAAGCGCGGAAGGAGTCGAGCTGGGATTTGGGTTGCGACATGTAGCTGGTAAAGTACGAGGAATCACCGAGTTGGCGGAGTTTTTCGCGGGCATCGGAGTAGATGGGGTCCCAGCGTTTGTGGACTTCCATGGCGATGGTGACCTTTTTTTCCTCTGCGATCTCGATGAGAGAATCGTGCTCGGCGAGGGTTTTGACGATGGGCTTGGCGACGAGGACATTCATGCCGGCGGCGGCGGCCTCATGTGCCATTGCGTGGTGGAGGTCGTCGGGGGTGAAGATGAGGACGGCGTCGCCCGGAGTGAGGGTTTGTAAGGCGGTTCGCCAAGCGGTGGGGTCCTTTTGATCGTCGGCGGGGAAGCTGAGGAAGGAGGAATTGAGACCGTATTTTTGGGTGATGAGGCGGTCGAAGTGGGAGCGGACGGTGGGGAATTTGGGGCCTTTGGACCCGACGAGGAGGATATCAGAGATGAGGCCTTTTTGGCGGAGGTCGAAGAGGGTGAGGGCGACGATGCCGGCCCCTTTGTCGGAGGTGGATTCGTTGCCGTGGACAAGTCCGGTGACGTATTCTCCGGTGCCGATGACGAGGGCTTTTGGGGCGGGCATGATGTGGTTTATTCGACGATGGTGATTTGGGATTTTGTCGTGACGATGATGGAGAGCCGGTTGCCGCGGGTGTCCGTTTTAGGACGGCCTTTGACCTGAATGGTCTTGCCGACGAGGGACTCGAGGTAGGCTTCCGTTAGGCCGGGGCCGGCTTTTTTCAATTCGATGGCGGCGGCAAATTCGGGGGCTTCGTTGCGGAATTGAAGATAGAGAGTCTTGCCGGAGCCGGACTTGGTGAGCTCGGAGATGATGGCTTGGACGGGGATGATTTGGCCTTGTTCGAGGAAGTTGCCACGGACCTGTTTTTCGTCCTGAACCGTGTAGAATTTTTTGAGGAGATAGGTGAATTCAAGATCGTCGGGGTTTACGATTTTAAGGACAGTGGGAGAGGCGAGGAAGCCTCGTAAAGTGACTTCGTTATTGAGGGCGTTTTGAGCAAGCGTAGTGGAGCCCGGGGGCAGGGTGACTCTGATCGCGGAGTGGGGGATGATGAGGTGTCCGTCGTCGTCAATTTCGTTGATCTCGCTGTGAAAGATGACCCATTTCCCGATCCTGTTGTCGAGGAGGTAAGGGCTGGTAGGATCAGCGGAGAGAAAGCCTCCGTCATCGGGTGGGCGGGGTGTTGGCGAGAGTTCGGGAGGATTTTGGGCGATTGTTTTGGGGGTATCTTCGACGTGGGTATCTTTGACCTTTATGACTAAAGTTTCCTTTGTCTCGGTGGCGGAGTTGGCGAGGGGGTCTTTTCGTTGATTGAGGACCTGCCATGAGAAGAAGCCGACGGCGGCTAGGAGAGCTGTGATAATGAAGAGGATTTTGAGGGGAAAGGTGGACGTGGAGGAGGGAAGGGCAATGGTTGATGAGGCATTGCCGGGAGTAGAAGGCTGTTGGGTGAGCGTGCTGCAGGGGGCAAGGTCCGAGGTTACGAGGGTGTGCTCGGTGTACTGGCGCAGGAAGACGAGGAGGTCGGTGAGTTTTTGGTAGGAGGGGGAGAGGGTGGCGGGGTGGACGTCTTGGGAAAAGGCGAGGAACCACGCGTGGTAATCGACAGAGAAGGTGTCGATGAGTTTGGCAGGATCATTTCCGCAAGTGACGACTGAGGAAGGCGCGAAGGAGACGGTGCTGCCGACGGGGCCGAGGGACTCGATAAGGTTGCTGCCGTGGTTTTGGATCCGATCAAGTTCCTCCTGACTGAGGAGCGGGCCTAACTTGATCCGGTCGCTGAGGAGGGTGCCTTCCCACCAGCGGACGGCGAGCCAAGGAAAAGAATCGACGGGGTCGAGGCCGCCATCGAGGACGGGACGGAGGCAGTTGTGACTGAGGGACTGGAGTTCCTTGAGGGCGTTTACGAAACGGTCACCTTTCAGGAGCTCAAGGGTGTCATTATCATATCGCAGCCGCACGATGGCGAGGGGAGTGCCGTCACGGTCTCGTACGCGGTAGACAACGAGGGTTTCGTTTTGGAAAACGAGATCCTCAATATGATAGTCGGTCTGCATCAAGTAGGAGGAGGCAGGTTGACTGAAGAGGGGAGGGAAGCCAATTGGGAAATGGCCTCACTTAGACTTGTTGAATTTCCGGACGTAGCGGGTGATGGGGGGAGTTTGTGACCCAAAGTGGGCTTAATTCATGTTGACGTTCAAAACGAGGTGACGTCGGGGAACCTTCTGGTTTGGTAAGATACCCCGGGTTGTCAGCGAGTTGGTCAACGTGGTCGAATGACCCAAGCCGCAGCGAGGCCGAGGGCGAGGCAGGCGAGCCAGACGCCATCGGGCCAGACCGAGAAGAGGGCCATGCCCAGAGCGGGGCCGAGCATGGTGGCGGAGTTCCAGGCGATGCCGAGGACGCCCATGAAGCGTCCGCGCATTTCCTCGGGAGCGAGACCGGCGATGTAGCTGTGGGCGATGGGAAGTGAGATCATTTCGCCAAGGGTGATCACGACCATCACAAGTACGAGGACGGTGAGACTTGCTCCGAAGAGATTCACGCCCATGCCGATTCCGACCAAAGCGTAGCCGATGCTCATCACGCGGATGGGGAGGTGCTTGCGGGTCCAGGAAGTGAGGGGCAATTCGAGAAGAACGACCATGATTCCGTTGAGGGCCATGAGCCCGCCGAAGACCGATTCGTTAAAGCCTCCTGTTTTGGTGATTTGCAAACCCCAGGTGCTGCTCAGTTGCCAAAAGACGAGTGCGATTAAAAACGATGCGGTGATGGCACGGAGATAGGCGGGGTTGGTTTTCTGAAAAAAGTCTCGGTATCGAGTTAGCTCATTGTTCTAAAAATCATTCCCGCCCGGGGTCGCATAGAGTCGAGTCATCCAGGAAATGGCAATGCGGCCACAATGGGAGACGACGGAGCCACCGGAGAATTTTTCGATTGAGAAATCCGGTTTGAATGAGGTGGCTTGATGCTTGTTCATCGGCGGGACGGAGGAGGTAGCAGGAAACCTCTTAGGGTCCAAGTTAAACTGTCTTTGGGGAGGAAAACCTACTTCGAGGGCTTTTTCTTTTTGCCCTTTTTCTTTGCTTTGAAGTGGTTGGGGGCGGTGAAGTGGGGGCTGGGGCCGTGTTCCTGGAGGAGGATTTTGTCGAGCTTGGTGGCGATTTCTGGGTGCTCTTTGGCGATGTTGTTTTTCTCGGAGGGGTCCTTTGAGAGATCGTAAACTTCGACGGGATCTTTGAGGCCGCGGCGGTAGCCTTTCCAGTTGTCGATACGGGCTGATTGTTGAAAGGCACCTTCGTAGATTTCGAAGTAGAGGAAGTCGTGTTTCTTTTCCTAGGACTTGCCGAGGAGGGTGGGGAGGATGGAAATACCGTCGGTTTTGATGGGGACTTTTGCGCCGGAAAGCTCGGCGGCGGTGGCCATGAGATCGACGTGGGTGGTGAGGAGATCACTGGTGGAACCGGGAGTGATTTTGCCAGGCCAGCTAGCCACGAAGGGGGCGCGGATTCCGCCTTCGTAGAGGGAGCGTTTTACGCCGCGGAGGATGCCGTTGCTTTTTAAAGTTTTGGCAAAGGAGGCATTCGCTCCGTTGTCCGAAGTATAGACAAGGAGGGTGTTTTCCGCGATGCCGAGTTCCTTAAGTTTGGCCATGATCCGACCGACGCCTTGATCGAGGAGGCTGACCATGCCGGCGTAGTTTTTGTCCTTCTGACTCCACGACTTGTTCTTGTAAATGAGGTATTCCGGGTAGTAGTCGTGAGCGTGGACTTGGTCGTAGTAGCCATACCAGAGGTCGAAGCCGAGCTTCTCGGGGACCCCGGTGGTGTCAGGATTTCCGAGTCCCCATTTGCCAAATCCTCCGGTTTTGTAGCCGGATTTTTTGAGCATGGAAGCGACGGTCGGGGTGTCGGCGGGGAGGGGGATGAGGCCATTGCGGGAGCGATTGGCGCGGCGATGACAATGACCGGGATGGAGGCCGGTCATGACGACGCAGCGGGTGGGGCCACAAACGGCGGAGCCGGAGTAGGCTTGGTCGAATCTCATCCCTTCCTTGGCCAATTTTTCCATGACGGGAGTTTTGAGGAACTTGCCACCGTAGGGCGAAAAATCTCCCGTGCCGGCGTCATCGACCATGATGAAGATGATGTTTGGCTTCCCGCTGGCGAGAAGAGTGATGGGAAAGAGGAGTAAAAAGAAAGCCTTCAACATGAAGCAGATCTTCACGGAAGGCTTGAGCGGTGACAAGGGCGCAGATCGGCTACCAAGTGAACACGATGGGAGCGGTCACGATGGTGGGATTGCCCGGGCCATTATTTTCGCTGATCTCGACGACGGAAACGTAGCCGTTTTCGAACTCCACCAAGGTCTTGGATTTTTCCTCGTTAGTGGTGTGTGAGAGGCGGCGGTAGATCGCTCCAGTGTAGGGGTCTCGCACCGTGGTGTAGTGACTGATCTTTTCGTAGTCGATGAATTCCCAGACCTGGGTCTGGCCTTTGGCGCTGCGGCGGAGAGTGGTCTTGGTCGGCTTGCCGAGGATTTGGCTGGCTTCGGAGGTGGACATGCCGAGGGCGACTTCCTTTTTGGCGATCAGTTCGCGGACGAGGAGCTGGCGGGTGTGGACCTGCTTGAGTTTTTCGACAAACTTGGGGTCCTTTGAAGAAAAGGCTGCCGGGATGACCCAGCCGGAGACGCCTTGTCCGCTTTCCTTTTTCCCACGGACGAAGTAGGCCTTATCGGTAAATGAAACGAGCTCGACGTCGATGCCGACTTTGAGAGCTCCGCGCTTGCGACCGCCCTTGTTGGTGGCATAGACCCAGCCGGGTTTGTCGACTTTCAAGGTGATTCCCGTCGGTGCGAATTCCTCGATATAGACGACATCCTTTTCAGGCTTGTCGGGCATGGCCATTAGCGGGAGGGCGAGGAGTAGAAAGAGTGCCGTCTTCATGGTATTTACAAAGTATGTCTTCTCGACCGTTCTGTCGATGAAACTATGACGAGCGTGCGGGTTGCTTTATTCAGCCTTTTTCATCTCCCGTTCATGGAGCACGCTCTGCCCATGAACGGACCACTTTCACAGAAGCTCTTTGCCAAGGCCAAAACTCTCATCCCCGGCGGGGTGAATTCTCCCGTGCGGGCTTTTCGGAACGTCGATGGCGATCCCTTCTTTGTCCGCCGTGCCAAGGGCTCGCGGATCGAGGATGTCGATGGGAAGTCCTACATCGACTACATCGGCTCCTGGGGTCCCAACATTCTTGGCCACGCACCCACTTCCATCATTGCGGCGATTCACACTGCCGCAAAGGAGGGCGTTTCCTACGGGATTCCCAATCCGCAGGAAGTTGAGATGGCGCAAGTGATCACGAAGTGGGTTCCTTCGGTCGAAAAGGTCCGCATGACCAACTCGGGGACGGAGGCCACGATGTCGGCGATCCGTCTGGCGCGTGGCTTTACGGGGCGCGATAAGATTGTGAAATTCGAGGGCTGTTATCACGGTCATTCCGATTCGCTTCTGGTGGCGGCGGGGTCGGGTGCGCTCACATTTGGCCAGCCAGACTCGGCGGGCGTTCCTCAGTCGTTCGCGAATGAAACGCTTGCGCTTCCATATAATGATGTGGAGCGATTGGAGGAAGTTTTTGCCAAATACGGCGACCAGATCGCGGCCGTGATTGTGGAATCCTATCCGGCCAATGCGGGCCTCGTTTTTCCTCGTGAAGGTTACCTTGCCAAGATTCGCGAAGTGACTCGCGCGCATGGTTCGCTCGTGATTTTTGACGAAGTCATGACCGGATTCCGCCTCGCTCGGGGTGGGGTGCAGGAGATTGAAAACTTTGATCCCGATCTCACGGCGATGGGGAAGGTGATTGGTGGGGGATTGCCGGTGGGAGCCTTTGGTGGGCGTGCCGACATCATGGACATGCTCGCGCCCGATGGTCCCGTCTACCAAGCGGGAACCCTCAGTGGCAACCCGCTCGCAATGGCTGCTGGGCTGACTCAACTTCGGGAACTCGATAAGCGTGGGGCTTACGAATACCTCGCCGAAGTGGGCGCGCAAATGGCGGACGGGCTTCGCAAGATCTTCTCCGAGAAAGGGATGCCGCACCGTGTCAATCAAGTCGGCTCGATGTTTTGCCTCTATTTCCTTGATGAGGAAATCGTCAATGTCGATACGGTGCAAAAGCAGGATTTTGAGATCTTTAAAAAGCTCTTCTGGGGTTGTCTTGATGCCGGTGTTTATCTCGCGCCGAGTCCTTATGAGACAGGTTTCATCTCAATGGCCCACACTAAAGGTGACATCGATGACACCCTCGATGTCATTCAGGGAGTGGTGGCGAAGTGGTGAGTTTGGCGAGGAACTCTAAGCGGGGTCACTTGGGGGATTACTTTTTTCCCCAGGGGAAGAAGGGGGCGTGCACGCCGGGATAATCGCCTAGGGAGTCTTCGCTTTGGCCGCGATGGTTTCGATGTGGTTTGCGGCGAGGATGATGGTTTGGCGGTTGTCCTGAGGGCGGCGGTCGCGAGGGGTCTTTTCGGCAGCGGCCCGGATGAGGGAGGTATCGGGCGCGAGGGTGGCAAGGAGGGGGAGGTTTTCGTGGTTGAGGATCGCTTGAGCAGCCTGGAGGGAGGGGAAGGCCTGGCGAGAAACCAAGTCAGCGTAGAGTTTAGTGAAGGGGTGGATTTTCCAGACGCCGCGGAGGAAGGCGAGCCTGCGGTCGGAATCGATTTCGTCACGGAACATGAGGCCGAGGTGGTCGCCATTGAGGAAGAATTGATCGGCCGAAGTGATCGCCTTTTGAGTGATGAGACGGGCAAGAGCATCGTGACCGGTCTCGGATTCCGAAATTTTCCAGGTGCTCTCGGCGGAGCGGAGGACTTGGATGAGATCACGGTCGGGGAGGACTTTACTGAGATCGGCAAGAGGTCGATATTGGTTGATGCGAACTTTGGCGCGCTTAGGGAGTTTGATCAGAGTCTTCTCAATCAAGTCTGAGGATTCCACGCCACTCTCATAAAGAGAGGTGTCTTTGAGTTTGAGGAGTTCAAGAGCTGGAAGGGGGGCGTCGGGACTGGGTGCGGAAGACTTGAGTATGGGTGTCGCGATTGGGAGCTCGGCGGGACTGGGTGCAGTCACGGGAGTTGTGACGACGGGTGTGCCTAAGTCGAGTTCGAACACAGGCTCGGGATCTGGCTGCGGTTCTGGCTTCGGTTCTGGCTTCGGTTCTGGCTTCGGTTCTGGCTTCGGATCTGGTTTCGGTTCTGGCTTCGGATCTGGCTTCGGTTCTGGCTTCGGATCTGGCTTCGGTTCTGGTTTCGGATCTGGCTTCGGATCTGGCTTCGGTTCTGGTTTCGGTTCTGGTTTCGGTTCTGGTTTCGGTTCTGGTTTCGGTTCTGGGTTCGGTTCTGGCTTCGGATCTGGCTTCGGTTCTGGCTTCGGTTCTGGGTTCGGTTCTGGCTTCGGATCTGGCTTCGGATCTGGCTTCGGATCTGGCTTCGGATCTGGCTTCGGATCTGGCTTCGGATCTGGC
>JBLHUR010000197.1:0-9554 GCA_047629805.1 Akkermansiaceae bacterium
GGGTGGAGGTGACGGGATTGCGCCCATCACCCCTCCCACACCACCGGACATGCGGTTTTCCGCATCCGGCGGTTGAACAACGGCCTCTTCTCTAACTTCTCATTTCTGAGTCGCTTGCTTTGGCAAGGTCTGATGGGGTCAGGAATCCATATTTCGTTCTATTTCCCGCACTAATAGCAAAGGACGTTGCAACCACCTTGAAAGTCCTCCCCCAAGGTGTTCGGTGGCTCAAAGCGTTTTGCCTCCATGGCCATTTGACTCCGGCTTCGCCTCGCCCTGCGGGCCCTCCTGCGGAGTGTCCATCTCCGCTCCGCTTCGATTCACAACATCCGTAATCCGTCGCCGTGCCTGATCGGGTGGGTCCTTCCCCAAACTCTAGTCGCTCATCCGCGCCCAGCCCTTCCACCCGGGCACCATTCCAGTCGGTCGATTCCTCCCTCCTTGCATTCGTCGTCGGATTACGGAGTGTTGTGTGAAGTCATGGTCGGTGCTCCCAACTTCGTGGTGAGCCTCCTTCGTTGGCTTGGGTGAAAATGGGTTTAGGAATCAGCATCGAGTAAGTTGAGAACTTCTTGTTGCACCGAGCGGGACGGCAAAATGTCGAGCGCGTCAGCGTCCGCCAGCTCAATAATTTCCGCGACTTGCGAGCTTACTTCGGGTTCCCAAATCTCAGCATGCTTATCGAGGGCTTCGGCGAATGCGATCATGCTTTAAAGTTAGCAGATTTCAGATGGCTTGGTTTCTCAGTTTTCAACAACCGTAATCAGGAAAGATTTCTAACATCGCGCGAGGCCCCGAACTCCCCCTATCTCAGCCATCCCAAAACCACCCAGACTTGCAGGATCGCCTTCACGGCATTACAGACCCCTTGTGAACCCACTGGATCCCTACCAACTTCGAGCAGAGTTCCCCATCCTGAATCAGCAAATCAATGGGAAGCCCCTTGTCTATCTCGACAATGCCGCCACCTCCCAAAAACCCCTCGCGGTTCTCGATTCCTCGCGCAACTACTACGAGCGCATCAATTCCAACATCCACCGCGGCGTCCACCGCCTTTCCCAAGCTGCCACCGCCGCCCACGAAGCCGCCCGCGAGACCATCGCCAGCCACCTCAATGCCGCGCGCCCGGAAGAAATCATCTTCACCTCCGGCACCACCGACTCGGTCAATCTCGTCGCCTCTGCCCTCGGCCGATCAGACCGATTCAAGCCGGGCGACGAAATCATCGTCTCCGGATTGGAGCACCATTCCAACACCGTCCCCTGGCAAATGCTTTGTGAACGACTCGGCACCACGCTCAAAGTCATCCCCGTCCTCGACGACGGCACCCTCGACCTCGCCGCCTATGACGAACTCCTGAGTGATCGCACCAAATTGGTCGCCGTCAACCACGTCTCCAACGCCTTCGGCACTGTGAATAACGTGATTCACATCTGTTCACAGGCTCGGAAAGTGGGTGCCCTCACTCTCATCGATGGAGCCCAATCTATTCCGCACTTTAAAATTGATCTGCAGTCGATTAACTGTGATTTTTACGCTTTTTCCGGACACAAGATTTACGGGCCCACCGGGATCGGAATCCTCTACGGAAAGCACGATCTCCTCTGTGAATTACCTCCTTGGCGAGGAGGTGGCGAGATGATCAAGGAAGTCACCTTTGAAAAAACCACTTACAACGATCCCCCCTTCAAATTCGAAGCCGGAACACCTAATATCGAAGGCGGCATCGCCCTCGCAACGGCCATCGACTTTGTGAATAACTTGGGAGTCGAGAAGATCGCCGCCCACGAATTCCACCTTATCAAACGCACTGCCGAGATCCTCCGCCAGTTCGACGACGTCACCATCTACGGCCCCGAAGACCGCACTGGAGCCCTCTCCTTCAATTTCAAGGGCATCCACCACTACGACCTCGGCACTCTCCTCGATCAGATGGGCTTCGCCCTCCGTACCGGCCATCATTGCTGCCAACCACTCATGGCCCGCTTCGGCATGACCGGCACCCTCCGAGCCTCCTTCGCGGCCTATAATACCATCGAAGAAGTCGAATCCCTCGGCGAGGCCCTCAAAAAAGCCCTCATGATGCTTCGCTGAATCCGTTGCCTTTCCCGCGATCCGTGGCTATGGATTGCCCGTGACCATCACTGAGAAGCAACAGGAACTACTCGACGAACTCGATCTCTTCCAAGATTGGACCGAGCGCTACGAATACGTCATCGGCTTGGGGAAAAAACTCTCCCCCATGGAAGAATCCCTCCAAACCACCGACCGCCTCATCAAAGGCTGCCAGTCCCAGGTCTGGCTCGACTCCTCCTCCAAGGACGGGAAAATGTCCTACCTTGCTGACTCCGACTCCGTCATCACCAAAGGCATGATCGCCCTCTTCGTCCGCGTCCTCGATGGAGAAACACCCGACGACGTCCTCACCGCCGACCTCTCCTTCATCGATAAAACCGGCCTCAAAGAGCACCTCGCGCCCACCCGCGCCAACGCCCTCACCCTCATGGCCGCGCAGATGAGAAAAGGGGCCCTCGAAGCCATTCAGCTGTAAAAAAATGGAGATCCTCCTCGGCGAAACCCAAGCCGAACTCCTCCCCGGCCGCGCCGTCTTCCTCCCCCAATCAAAGACCCTCGTCGTCGCCGACCTCCATCTCGGCAAATCCGCCACCTTTCGCAAGCGAGGCCTCCCCGTCCCCGAAGGCACTACCAAGTCCGACCTCGACCGCCTCGCCGCCCTCCTCAAGGCGACCCAACCTACCCAACTCATCGTCGCCGGAGACCTCGTCCACTCCGCCGACGGCCTAAACGAAACCATCCTCACGACCATCGAGGACTTCTTCGGCCAACTCCCAATCCCCACCATCCTCACCGAAGGAAACCACGACTCCCGCGCCTGGATCTCCCAGCGCAAACTCCCCTTCCAAATCCTCCCCCAACTCCGAGTCGACGAAATAACCATCACTCACGACCCAGCCGACCTCAATAAAGGCGAACCCGGAATCGCCGGCCATCTCCACCCCGGCGTCCGCATCCGCGACACCCGCCGAACCTCCCTCCGTATCCCCGGCTTCTTCCTCAAAGCCCACCAACACCTCATCCTCCCCGCCTTCTCCGAATTCACCGGAATCCACCCCATGTCCCTGGAATCAAACGATCGCTTTTTCGGTGAGATCCGCGACCAAATCCAAGAAATCCCACCCCAACTCATCCGCTAAACCAACGATTCCCCATAGGGAGTATAGATGGCATGCCCCTTGGGGACATTCCTGTCCGCTCCCTGTCCCCCAACCAAGAAAAAACACCTTGCCATAAAAACGGAAACGCGGGAATATTGTCAGCATGAAAACGACGATAGACTTACCCGACTCTCTCTTCCGAAAGGCAAAGGTCCATGCCGCCACCAACGGAATCTCTCTCAAAACATTCGTGACCCGCGCCATCGAGCAGAGCCTCCACCCCCCTCAGAAATCCCTCGCGGAAAAACTAGCCGAGCTCCCCACCGTCCCTCCAGAAACTCTCCGCACCGTCTCCGAGCGCGTCTTACACTCCGACGCTATTGATCTCAAGCTGCAACAGAAATCCGAAAAATGATCCTCGATACCAATGCCATCTCAGCCTTGGCGGGCGGCGACCCTGATATCTCCAGGCTCATCGGCGAGAGCAAGTCAGCGGTAATCTCCTTCATCGCGATTGCTGAATTCAAGTTCGGACTCCTCGGCTCCACTCGCCCAGAATCTGGAGAAGCTCTCCTCAGAAGCCTAGTCCAAATCCTCCCCGTCCTAAGCCCAACTTCCGAAACCCTCTCCCACTATGCGGATATCGCCCACCTCCTGAAAAAATCAGGCCGCCCCATCCCTCAAAACGACATATGGACCGCCGCTTTGGCACTGCAATTCAACACCCCCGTTCTATCTCGCGACCGCCATTTCGATTTCGTCGAAGGCGTCGACCGTATTGACTGGGAACCAAGCCGCTAACGCACAAAACTTGCATTTCCCCCCTTGACGACCTCGCCTCACTAACGCAACCTACTTGCGTCTATGAAACTCTTCCTCTCTCTCTTTCTCACCCTTGCCGCCCACGGATTGGACGTCGCCTCCCTTCATCCCCTCATCACCGACGCCGTTAAACAAGTTGGCGGTGAACGCGTCTCCGTCGTCGAAGTCGTCAAACCCGGCATGAGCGTCCACAAGTTCCAGCCAAAAGCCTCCGACATCCTAAAGATGGCTAAAGCCCGCCTCATTTTTGCCTCGGGCAAAAGCCTCGAACCTTACCTCCAAGACCTCACAGACGGCCTCCAAGCTCATCAGGCCATCATCGAAGTCGGCCGCACTATCCCTTCTCAAAAGGTCTCCAAAAAAGACCAAATCTACGCCTGCTGCCCTCACCACGCCGTCGGTGGAATCGACCCTCATTGGTGGCACGACGTCGGCAACATGGAGCGCGCCATCCGCATCATTGAAAAAGAACTCACCAAAGCCGACCCAGCCGGAAAAGCCATCTTCGCCGCCAATTCTAAAGCAGCTCTGAAACGCCTCCGCCAGCTCGACCGCTGGGTCAAAGGACAGGTCGCCACCATTCCCCGTGGCAAGCGCCACCTTGTCACCGCCCACGCTGCCTTTGGGTATTTCTGTAAAGCTTACGGATTCAAAGCCACCTTCGTCCAAGGCCTCAGCGCTGATGGCGAAGTCTCAGCGACCCAGCTTGCCACCTCCATCAAAGAACTCCGCGCCGAAGGCATCCCCATGGTCTTTCCCGAGAAAACGGCTAACCCCAAAATCCTTACCCAAATCGCCAAACAAACCGGTGCCAAAGTCGGCAAGCCCCTCATCGCCGACGGCTCGGTCAAAAGCTACCAGGCCATGATGCAATCCAACATCGCCAACATCGTCGCCGGCCTTAAGTAAAATTATGACCCGCTCTCCTCTCGTCGCCACCTTGATCCCGCTGGTCCCACTCGCGGCTCTCGGCTGGCCTTTGGCCCGGGTCATTAATCAAAAGGCATACCAAGCTATCGAGGTCGAAAAAACCGCGACCGCCCCTCTCATCACAGCCGATCTCTTCGTCCGCTCCGCTCATCCTTTCTCCGAGGTTAAAGTCAAGATTGGCGAAACAACCTGGACCTACGCATCCGACGAGGAAGTCAAAGAAATCCATTTTCCCCGTGATCAAAAAGCCACCCTCCTCGTCTCTATCGTCTGGCCTGAACACACACCCGAAACCGCCGCTATCCTCACCCTCAGACCCCACGGCGAACTCGATCGCAGCCACACCCTCTGGGGCTTCGGCGAGGTCACGGAAGAAGTCACCTTTACTTGGGCAAAACAACCATGAGCCACGCTCACCAGCATCACCAGCTTGACCTCTCGGGCGTTTCCTTCAGTTACGGTGCCAAAGCCGCCCTCAGCGAGGTCAACTTCTCCGTCCACTGCGGCCAACGTCTCGCCCTCCTCGGACCAAACGGAGCCGGAAAAAGCACTCTCATCCGCCTCCTCGCCGGACTTCTCAAACAACAGGCCGGCATCATCAACTGGCGCGAAAACCCCATTGCGAAAGCGCGTCGCGAAGTCGCCTACCTTCCCCAGGCCGATCAACACCAACGCCACTTTCCGATCCGCGTCCGCGACGTCGTCGCGATGGGCCGCTTCCCCCACCTCGGCCACTTCAAACGATTCGCAAAAATCGACCGCGAAAAGACCAAGGAAGCGATCGCCACCATGAACCTCGGCGACATCGCTCACCGTCAAATCGACCAACTCTCCGGCGGCCAACAACAGCGCACTTACATCGCCCGCGCCCTCGCCCAAGAAGCCCACGTCCTCCTTCTCGATGAACCCTTCAACGGCCTCGACATCGAAAGCCGCTGCCACCTCGCCGACAGCCTCATCGACCTCAGCAAAAGCGGACACCTCATCATTGCCTCTCATCACCAGCTCGAAAGCGTGACCGAAATCTTCACCCACGCCCTCGTCCTCGACCAAAAGCAAATCGCCTTTGGCCCCGCTCCCGAAGTCATGGTGAGCGAGCCCGTCCGTCAAACCCTTCACTCCTGCCACCCCCACGCCCATGAACGAGTTCTTTGAGATCCCGCTCTATGAGCGAGCCCTCCTCGCCACCCTCATCATCGGATTCGTGAACGGATACGCCAGCGCCTTCGTCCTCCTGCACCGCAGCCCGCTCAAGCTCACCGCGCTCAGCCACAGCCTCCTCCCCGGCGTCGCCATCGCCGCCTGGATTTTCACGCTCGGGGTTTTTAGTGCCTTCTTCGGAGCTGTCATCGCCGCCATCGCGATCGGAATTCTCACCGTCCTTCTCTCACGTGTCACCAAGATCAGCGACGATACCGTCCTCGCCGTTCTCTACACCGGAGCCTTCGCCGTCGGCATCATGGTCCTTCAAAAACTAGGCTCCAACCAAGACCTCGAAAACTGGCTCCTCGGAAACATCCTTGGGCTCTCCGATGTCGATCTCTGGATGAGCTTCGGCGTCGGCATCATCGCCGTCACCATGCTCTCCCTCTTCCGCCGCGCCGTCGTCATCAACCTCTTCGACCCCGAAGTCGCCGCCAGCCTCGGCATCCGCACCCGCCTCCTCGACTACGCCTCCTTCGCCATCCTCATCCTTGTCCTTGTCACGACCCTCCAAGCCGTCGGCTGCATCCTCGCCATCGGCATGATCGTCACCCCCGCCGCCATCGTGAGATCCTTTGTCTCAACTCCCGAAGCCCTTTTCCCCCTCAGCGGCCTCGTTGGAGCCCTCGGTTCCGCCCTCGGCCTCATCCTCAGCATCCAACTCGGCCAACCTGCCGGAGCCAGCATCGCCGCCACCCTCGCCGCCCTCTTCATCCTCTCCGTCATCGTAAAAGTCATCCTCTCAAACTTGCGAAAGGCAACGCAAGCGTAGTCGAGAATCCAAACGACCCAACATTCCGAGACCAAAGAGACACGCCCGCAGCACCCTTAAGAAATTAACCACAGAAAAAGCAGAACTAAGCAGAAGCTTGGTTGAGGGTTTCAGATTTAAAGCATCCCGCTAATCCATATCCCAAGCCCACGGTCGACATGCTTCGGCTCCCTTCGGCTCTTTCCGTGGTAAATTCCACCCCTCTCCCAAGCCCCCAACCAAGCTCTGGTTACTCCCCTCAACCTCCCCCGCGCCTCCTGTGGTCAATTCTTTCCACCACCAAAGCCTAAAAAAACTTTGCGCAGTGACCACTTAGCGGTTCACTTCTCCCCTCAGCCAAAACTTCAATCTTAAGCACATGAAACACGAAACACTCTGCATCCACGGCGGCTACCAGCCAGACTCCGACACCCGCTCAAGCGCCGTTCCTCTCTACAAGAGCACCGCCTTCACCTTCAAAAATACCGAGCACGCCGCCAACCTCTTCGCCCTCAAAGAACTCGGGAATATCTACACCCGACTCACCAACCCCACCACCGGCGTCCTCGAAAAACGTATCGCCCTCCTCGAAGGTGCCCACGAACTCGCCGGCCTCGCCCACTCTTCCGGCACCGCCGCCATCTTCAACTCCATCATCAACCTCGCCCAAGCCGGCGACAACATCGTCTCCGCCCAGAACCTTTACGGCGGCACCTACACCCAGTTCAAGGACATCCTCCCCGCCCTCGGCATCGAAGTCCGCTTCGTCGATTCCCAAGATCCCCAGCAATTCGCGAACGCGATCGACGACAAAACGCGCGCCCTCTTCTGCGAAACCGTCTCCAATCCCGCCCTCGAAGTCACTGACCTTGACGCCGTCGGCGAGATCGCAAAAGCCCACGGCCTCCCTCTCATCGTCGACGCCACCTGCTCGACTCCTTACCTCACCAACCCGCTCAAGCACGGCGCCGACATCGTTGTCCACTCCCTCACCAAATGGCTCGGCGGACACGGCACCGGCCTCGGTGGCATCGTCATCGACTCCGGCCGCTTCAACTGGGCCGGCGGAAAACACCCCCTCTTTGATAATCCCGATAACTCCTACCATGGTCTCCGCTGGGGACACGACCTTCCCGACATGCTCGCCCCCCTCGCTTACATCCTCCGCATGCGCACCGGCCCCCTCCGAAACATCGGCGCTTGCATCTCACCCGACAACTCCTGGCAATTTCTCCAGGGCATCGAAACCCTCTCCCTCCGCATGGAGCGCCATTGCGAAAACTCCCTCGCCGTCGCCAAGCATCTCAAAGATCACCCCAGTGTCGAATGGGTCCGTTTCCCCGGCCTTGAGGACGATCCCGAATACGCCAAGAACCAAAAATACCTCCGAGGTAAAGGCGGCAGCGTCGTCGTCTTCGGAATCAAAGGCGGTGCCGAAGCTGGGTCGAAATTCATTAACTCCCTCCAGATGTTTTCCCACGTCGCCAACCTCGGCGATGCCAAATCCCTCGCGATCCACCCAGCCACCACCACCCACTCCCAACTCAACGCCGAGCAACAACTCGCCGGCGGGATCCGCCCCGAACTCGTCCGCCTCTCCGTAGGCATCGAACATATCGACGACATCTTAGCCGACTTGGATCAGGCTCTCGCGCAGGCTTAAGAAATTGACCACAGAGGAAGCAGAGAAAACAGAGCCGAGATGAGATTTCCTGAAAGTCCCGACAACTACCCTGACGCTGAATTGACGCGTCAAATTATTGGGGGGCGATCGCGGTTTCGAGAGAAATCCGTCCGGGGCTTGACGAGAAAATCTACGAGAATGCTCTCTGTATTGAATTTGCTGAACTTGGTTTGGCATTCGCGCAACAGCCTGAATTCCCAGTTCATTACAAAGGACATTTCGTCGGCAAAGGCAGACCTGATCTCGTTGTCGAAAATCAGATTGTCGTAGATACGAAAGTCGTCAAAGCCTTCAACGAACAACACGACGCTCAAATGCTCGGCTACCTAGTCCTCACAAACCTCGAAGTCGGCCTCCTACTCAATTTCAAAGTCACTCCCGTAGGAAAAAGGCGCATTCTTAATCCCTACTTCAAAAAATAAGCCCCCTCAACCAAGCTCTGTTTCCTCTGCTCACTCTGTGGTCAATCCCCCTAAACCAAAACGAGAAGAAACAAACCACAGAGTTAACAGAGAAAGCAGAGCCTTGAAAGAGGACTCCAAATCCCCTCCACCAAGCTCTGTTTCCTCTGCTCACTCTGTGGTCATTCCCCCCTCAACCAAGCTTCTGCTTAATCCTGCTCTTTCTGTGGTCAAACTCCCTTCTCTCTAAACAATGAACTCTCTCGAAATCCCAGAAAAATGCGGAGTCATGCTCCTGCCCGATACCGTCCTCTTCCCCCACGGAGGAATGCCCTTGCACATCTTCGAGCCCCGCTACCAGCAGATGCTCGAAGAAGCACTCGAAGGTGACTGCATGTTCTGCATCGGAAACCTCCTCGGCGACGACAGCTCCGACCCCGACCGCTGCGCCGCCCCCGTCGGCACCATCGGACTCATCCGAGCTTCCCGCGAATCGGACGAAGGCACCTCCAACCTCCTTCTCCACGGAATCTTCCGCGTCTACTTCGACGAATGGCTCGACGACAAGCCCTACCCTTACGCCAAGA
>JBLHUR010000198.1:0-9492 GCA_047629805.1 Akkermansiaceae bacterium
CTTCCAGGGACAACGTCTTTTGAGCGAACGCGAGACCTACCGTCAGCGGGCCGCCGCCGTCATCAATGGTTTCCGCACCAATGACCTCACCTTCCGCACCTTCCGAAACGAGGCGCTCGAGCAATATCGCACCCTCTTTGACCTCGCCAGTCGCTATTCCTATCTCGCCGCCAAGAGCTACGACTACGAAACCGGCCTCCTCGGCACCCCGGAAGGAACAGCCACCATTAACCGCCTTGTCTCCGCCCGCTCTCTGGGCGATCTTAGCGGAGGAATCCCCCAGGCGACCACCAGCACCCTTGGTGATGCGGGCCTTGCGGGAACGATGGCACAAATCAATGCCGATTTCTCAGTCGCCGAAGGCCGACTTGGCATCAACAACCCTGACCAAAACGGCACCCTGTTTTCGCTGCGTCACGAGCTTTACCGAATCCTCGATGACCCCAAGCGAACCGACGACGACCTTGCTTGGCAGCAAGCTCTCGAACAACAGATCACCCCCGACCTACTCTCTGATCCCGATGTGGCGAGACATTGTAACAACCTAAGAAAGCACGACGGCACCCCGGTTCCCGGTATCCTCATTTCCTTCAGCACCACCATTGAGCATGGCAAAAACTTCTTCGGACTAGACTTCGCTGCTGGAGATCACAACTACACTCCGAGCAGCTACGCCACCAAGATTAGCAGCGCGGGCATCGTCCTCCCGGGATATGTCGGCATGGACCCCTTCGCCGAAGGCACCCCCAATGCCGGCGGTCCGGATGCAAGTAATCCAGGCGCCCTCGGTGCGACCCCTTACCTCTACCTCATCCCTTGTGGAACCGACTCGATGCTCGCTCCGCCACTCGGTGATACCAATACCATTCGCACTTGGAATGTAGACGATCAAGCCCTCCCCCTCCCCTATAATCTGGGCGCGAGCGACTTCAACACGACGCAATTCTTCACCGCCAATGGCACCCTGAGCGAGCAGCCATGGATCCTCCGAAAGCACCAAGCTTTCCGCCCGGTCCATGATCCCGCCTTCTTCTACAGTAGGGTCCCTCAGGAGTTCACCAACTCCCGCCTCATTGGCCGAAGTGCCTGGAACAGCCAATGGAAGATCGTCATTCCAGCCTACACCCTACTCAATGATGAGCAGGAAGGTCTCGACCGCTTTGTGAAGAGCGTCAAAGACGTCCAGCTCTTCCTCCGCACCTATAGTCACAGCGGCAACTGATGAAGATTCTTCTCTCCGTCATGGCCATCGCGGTTCTTGCTTGGTTCGCCTTTTATCAGGAAAGCCCCTTGGAAGAGTCCCCCGTCTCCGCCACTCCAGTTGACCCTCCGACTCAGACTCTCATCGACCCCGCCGAGGTCTTTCAACGAGCCCTTTGGAAGCGCCCTACTGCTCAGGACAACATCCTCCACGCCGAACGCCGCGAGTGGGCCGACGCCGATGGCATTCAAAAATGGCAATGGTTCTTAAAAATCGAACCTTCGCCCGAACTCGTGTCCCACCTCCGGGTTAAAAACGCCTTTGGTCTGCAACAGGATGTCTCACCGAAGAACGTTGCTCACCCTCCTGAGTGGTTCACTTTTGATCAGCAAAACTTCGAGGTGATGGGAGCCGGCAACATGCGTCTCTATTTCAGCCCGCATAACAAGATCCTCTACGCCACCGACTCTGGAGGCGGGTTTCACGCGGGTGCTCCAGAGCCAGAAAGACCAATCGCCGGAGAGGCCACTGCCACCGGACGCCTTCCTCTCACACCACCACCCACGCCATGATTTTGCGCATCTTCATCTTCCTCATACTGACTCTCTTCGCTCACGCGGTCCCACCTTTACTGAATCACCAAGGCCGCATTGCTGTCGATGGCATCAACTTTGATGGCCCGGGTCAGTTTAAATTCGCCCTCGTCAACAGCACTGGAACGGAAACATTCTGGAGTAACGATAGCACCAGCACCGCTGGCAGCGAGCCCGCCACCGCCGCCACCCTCCCGGTCACGATGGGGATTTACTCCGCCATTCTGGGAGGAACAGGAATGGACCCGCTCACCCCGGCAGCCCTTCAAGGCGATGACGTCTGGCTCAGAGTTTGGTTTAACGACGGCATTTTGGGGTCCCAGCAGATCACTCCCGATCACCGCCTCGTCGCCTCCCCCTATGCCTTGGTCGCCTCACGAGTGGAACTCAGTCTTCTTTCCGATCTTGCCGTCGCACCCGCCAAGCCTGTCCTCGGCTGGGGTGAAAACACGCAAGGCCAACTCAATATCCCCACGCTCAGCGAAGTCGCTCAAGTCGCAGCCTCCGATAGCTCCAGCCTCGCTCTTTTAAAAAATGGCACCCTTGTGCAATGGGGAGGGAGCATCACTCCTCCGACCCTCACTGGAATCACCCGGATCGCAGCCGGACCCACTCACTTCCTCGCGCTCAAACCAGATCGCACCGTGACCTCTTGGGGCACGGGACCTCCAGTTCCAGGTGATCTTGGAAATGTCTCGGAGCTTGCCGCTGGACAAAATCACAGCCTCGCTCTTCTCACCAGTAACACCGTGCGTGCCTGGGGCCAGAACACCTTCCAACAGTTGGACGTTCCCGCAGGACTGGCCAACGTCACTGCCATTGCTTGCGGCAATGATCATTGTCTGGCTTTGAAATCTGATGGCACCGTCGTCGCATGGGGTCGAAACCAAGTGGGCCAGTCCACCGTCCCAGCCGGACTCACCAATGTCACAGCCATCGCCGCCGGAGCCTTCCACAGCCTCGCGCTAAAATCAGATGGCGCTGTCGTGGCATGGGGTTGGGATAATGCCGGACAAAGCGACGTCCCTTCCGATGTCGTGGGCGTGACTGCCATTACCGGTGGTTACACCTTCAGCGCCGCCGTTCTGAGTGATGGCAGCGTGAAAGCCTGGGGAGATAACACCCAAAACCAAATCACGATCCCTTCCAATACCACTTTTGTCAGAACCCTCGCCGCTGGGGCGAACCACATCCTGGCCCTTCGGGATGACCTCATCCCCGCGCAAGTCGTGCAACTCAACCAAGAAAACATTTTCACCGAGAAAATCGGGATTGGTAGAGCTCCGACCACTAACACTCTTGAAGTCGAAGGCACGGCCTCCAAGACCACCGCAGGAAATTGGTTCGCAAACTCCGACCGTCGTATCAAAACAGAGATCACCCCAGTGACCGGAGCTATAGAGAAACTCGCAAGCATCAATCTCGTCGAGTTCAATTACACCGCAAGCTACCTCGCCGCCCATCCCAACATTCAGGACAAGCGCTACCTCAATGTCATCGCCCAGGAATTCGCCAGCGTCTTTCCCCAAGAGGTCCAGAGCAGTGGCGAAACTCTTCCAGATGGCTCCACCATTCTGCAAGTAGATACCTATCCGCTGACGATCTACTCCGCTGCCGCTGTTCAGGAACTTCATCGTGAAAATGAAGCCCTTAAAAAGCGACTCGCGGCTCAAGAAGTCCGTCTTCTCCGACTCGAAAAACTCCTGGCCAAGTAAAGCGATGCGTCATCCACTCATCATTTTTCTCTTCAGTTCCCTTGTCGCTGCGGGTGGCTCCAGTGAGAACTACGCCCTCTCCCCCGAGACCATCGATCATGGAGGCCTTCGCGGAAGCAGTAGCAACTATTCAACACATTGCTCTGGCAGCCCCGGTGACGCAGCAAGCTCCACCAACTACAGCCTCCGGAGTGGCTTTGCAGGTCAGCTGGCATCCGTCAGTTTCATTGACCTCAGTTTAAGCCCCGGCAGTCTGGCTGAAAGAGGTAGCGGCCAACTCAGTGCTGAACTCATCTTCTCAGATGGAACCCGCTCGCCACTCCAAGCGAGTGCCGTCACTTGGAATATTCAACAGGGCCCACTCGTCACAATCTCTCCCGATGGACTCGTCACCGCCGACACCGTGTCTCAGGACACTCCGGCCCAGATCAGGGGGCTCAACGCGGGACGCTCTGGGGAACTCACCATCAATGTCAGAGAGACCATTGCTGATAATTTCCCACCATATGACGGAGACCGGCTCTCCGACCAGTGGCAGGTCGCTCACTTTGGGTTGAACAACCCGGACGGCGCTCCCACTGCAAACCCCGACGGAGACGCTCTCAACAACCTCCAAGAATACGCCTTCGGCCTAGATCCAAACTCCGGGGCAATCACGCGCCAACTCAGCTCCTTTCTCACAATCCCCGATAGAGATGACTTCAACGTCATCTTTTATCGCCGAAAAAACTACCTCAGCGAAGGACTCAACTACCATCTTGAATTCAGCGTCGATCTCAAGAATTGGCATCCCTCCACGGTCGAGCCAAGCGTCGCAAGCCCTGAAAGTGCTTTTGATTTAGTGACGACCCCGTCGCCTCTCTTCATCAACGGACTAAAACCCCGGTTCTACCGAATTGGAGTGAGTTATTCACCGTAGATTGCTTCCCCAACATCAACCTCAGTGGTCTTTGATGTGCAAGGGCTTTCTGGACCAATATTTGGTTAATTTGGGTGAAATTGGTTTTCGAATTAAACGGGGCTGAGATAGCCGAGGGAGGAGTGTTTTCTCCGGTGTTTATAGTAGCTTTCAATGTAGTTAAAGAGTTCGGGGGTGTCCCTCAGATCGTTAAAACAGCAGCGGTTGGATACTACTGACTACTGCTACTGCTAGGAAATTGCTTTTGGCGGGAGGGCCTTGAAGCCGCCTTTGGGCCGGAGCGGAGGGGGCGAAAGGGGGGTGCGGGGGGTGATACAGACCAACCCACCAAAAAAACCGCACCCCACTGATGGCGTCTCGCCCTAGCACCGGCACCTCCCTTCCGAATCACTGATTCCCGTATGCCAACCTCTTAACAGGCTGCATCGCCTCGAACTCAACCCATCAGCAATAAAGGGTGCGGGAATCACTCAAATTGAGTTCACACCAAGCTCCCCCCTGAAAAGGAGGAAGCCCTAAGTCACTGATAATTAAGGCTTTCATTGGTTGCGGGAGAAGGATTTGAACCTACGACCTTCCGGATTGAAGCCAAGGTTTCATCCGGGTGCCATTCTTTCTGGCGCAACGACCATCACCACGACCCTTTTCAGAATCTCTCCGGTGTCATTCTACTTGGCGCAATGCGGCTGACTCGAAAAAGTTGGAATAAAAATTAAGTCAGTCCATCCTATCTAGGAACCTATGGTCCGCCGCCTGTCAGCGTCTCTTTTTATCTTTGTGATGATGGTTCTGGTGCTCTTACAGCAGCCAGTTCTCGCCTATTGTGCCCATACCGACCAGTTCTTCATCAACCATTGCGGTTGCGAAAAGTTCATCGAAAATGCCTGTCCCCATTGTCAGGAGGAACAACCCGCAGATCCTTGCGACGAGTGTTCTGAAAAAATCCAACTCGATACCGATGACCTCGTCTGGTTCGACCTCTCACTCAATTCACTCTCGAAAACAGCTTTCCCCATCAGGGAAGGCCAAGCCAAGCCTATTACTTTTCTTCCCGCCACGGAAATCGCCGTCGCCCCTATCCGGCCTCCGCCACCTCCGAGTAGCGTGCCTGTTTTCCTGATGAATTCAGTCTTCCGACTTTGATCCCGTGATCCCGCTCGGTCGGTGCCTTCGTGTTACCTACCTTGAGCATTTCTACTGACGCCTCCGCTTTCCGGAGCCGTCATTCCGATCACTTTAATCAAACTCTCTCTACCGAACTCTCATGAAATTTTTAGCTATCCTCTGTCTACTCGTCACTTCCATCGCCGCCCGCGAAGTCTCCTACGACCTCACCATCGCTCAAACCAAACTTTCCCTCGCCGGAAAACCGCGACCCGCCCTCACTATCAACGGTGGCATCCCCGGTCCCACCCTCCGCTTCCGAGAAGGCGACACCGCCGTCCTTACTGTTCACAACTCGCTCAAAAACGACGAAACCTCCATTCACTGGCACGGCCTCCTCGTCCCGAATTCCGAAGACGGCGTCCCCTACCTCACGACCCCTCCCATTAAACCCGGAGCCAGTCGAACCTTCCGATTCCCCCTCCGCCATTCCGGCACCTACTGGTATCACAGCCACACTGGACTCCAGGAGCAGCAGGGCCTTTATGGATCTATCGTCGTCACCCCACGAGGCGGTGAAAAGATAAAATCCACCCAGGACCACGTCCTCGTCCTCTCTGATTGGACCAATGAAAAGCCCACCGAAGTCATGCGAACCCTGATGCGTGGCTCCGAATGGTATGCCATCAAAAAAGGCAACGCTCAATCCCTCGTCGGAGCCGCCAAAGCCGGAAAATTAAAAGACTACCTCGACCGCGAAAAAGTCCGTATGCCACCCATGGACGTTTCCGATGTTGCCTACAATGCCTTCCTTATCAATGGAAAAACCGAAAGCAACATCCCGGCAAAACCCGGTGACAAAATCCGCCTCCGCCTCATCAACGCCGGAGCCTCCACCTACTTCTACGCCCACTCCGCCACCGGCCCACTCACCATCATCGCAGCCGATGGCACTGACGTCGTCCCCACCAAAGTTGATCGCCTCCTCATCGGCATGGCAGAGACCTACGACGTCCTCGTCACCATCCCCAAAAAAGGATCCTTCGAATTTCGAACCACAGCCCAAGACAACTCCGGCCATGCCTCTGTCTTCCTCGGTTCCGGGGAAAAAATCCATGCCCAGAATCTTCCCTCCCCAAATCTCTACGCGATGGACCACATGGTCATGGCCGCGCTCGAAGACGAAACCGTTCCCTTACAAAAACTCCGCCAAGCCCCGCGCCCCTCCGCGCCCTACGCCTTCCTAAAAGCCACAAACCCATCCTCTTTCCCCGGAAAAAACCCCCGGAAAATCGAACTCCGTCTCACCGGCGACATGTCCCGCTACCTCTGGTCCTTCAACGGTAAAACCCTCGCCGAAGATTCCACCATTCCCGTCAACAAGGGCGAGGTCCTCGAGATCGAACTCATCAACGACACGATGATGCACCATCCCCTCCATCTCCACGGACACTTCTTCCGCCTCCTTAATCGCCACGGTAAAAAATCCCCCCTCAAGCACACTGTCGATGTCCCTCCAATGGGTCGCCGCACGATCCAATTCCTCGCCAACGAAGAAGGCGACTGGTTCTTCCATTGCCACCTCCTTTACCACATGGACGCAGGAATGGCTCGCGTCTTCTCCTACCGCGCCGCCACCGATCCCACCCACAAACCAAGCCTCGACCCCAAGCTCATCAACCCTTCTTTCTTCATGATCGATGGCACCCTCCAAAACAACATGACGATGGGAAACGCCCGCCTCATGAAGGGCCGCGAGAATTATGGCCTCCGTTGGGACTATGGTTTCCATACGCACGAAGAATACGAAATCGACGCCTACTGGTCACACTACTTCAACCCCCGCCTCAGCTCCGTCTTCGGCTACCGCATCACCAACGAACACGCCTCAGAAAACCGAGCCTTCGCCGGTGTCAACTACCTCCTCCCTTACTTCATCGAGAGCAGCTTCACCATCGACTCCGAAGGAGACGCCCGCCTCGGCCTTGGAAAAGAACTCCAAATCACCCCACGATTCTCCCTCTATGGTGATCTCGAATACGACACCAATACCGACCTCGAATGGACTGCCGGAGCCTCCTTCCTCATGACCAAAGAACTCTCCCTCACCGGCTCCTATCACAACGAACACGGCTGGGGAGTCGGCCTCGGCTTTCGCTTCTAAAAAATCTCCAACCAAAAAACCAACACCAATACGAAGAAAATGAAAATAACAATCCTCCTCGCGGCAGCTTCTGCCCTAATCCTCGGACTCGCCTCATGCTCCAGCACTTCCGCTGACCCGCACGCCAGTCACAATATGTCCGCCACCGGCGTCAAGGCCTACCCAAGTGACAAATGCATCGTCACTGACAACAAACTCGGCTCGATGGGCGATCCCATCACCATCGTCCACAAACGACAGGAAGTGAAATTCTGCTGCAAACCCTGCGTCGCGAAGTTCCAAGCAGACCCCGAAAAATACCTCGCCAAGCTCTAAGTAAAACAACCGGGAGCGTAGGCTAAAACCTGCGCTCCCTCACACCTCCAAAATCATGAAAACGATTCTCATCAGCAGCACCTTGGCCTTCGTCTTAAACTCTTGCCAAACCACCACCCCAACACCCGTTTCCCCGGCATCCACGCCCATCATAAAAATCACCCCAAAGCCCAAAATGGAGTCAAAACTTGAGCCTCCCATTGCCAAAAAAACTCCCCCTAAAATCAAACCCTACCCTCTCGAAAAATGCCTAGTCACCGATGAACCCCTCGACGAATGGGACGACATGCAAACCATCGTTTACAAAGGACAAGAAATGAAATTCTGCTGCGAAATGTGCCTTAAAAAGTTCAACAAAAACCCTGTAAGATACCTTTCCCTGCTCCCATAATCAACACTACTGACTGCTAGGAATTTGCTTTTGGCGGACTGCTAGGAATTTGCTTTTGGCGGGAATGCTCTGAAGCCGCCCTTGGAGCGGAGGGGAGTGAAAGGGGGTTGCGTTCAGAAGGTATCCCGCAGACCAAAAACACGACCCCACTGGCCACAAAACTCGATGACAGCGTGAAAATCCGCCCAAAATCACCCGACGTCAATTCGGCAACGCGACCCGATATCAATTCGGTGCGCAACAGCTCATCACGAAGCTGGGCGCACCGACCATGACTTCACACAACACTCCGTAATCCGGCGACGAATGAGCGGCAGCGAAGTGGTGCCCGGGTGGAAGAGACCCTTTAGGGAAGGACCCACCCGATCAGGCACGGCGACGGATTACGGATGTTGTGAATCGAAGCGGAGCGGAGATGGACACTCCGCAGGAGGGCCCGCAGGGCGAGGCGAAGCCGGAGTCAAATGGCCATGGATGCTGGAGGCGTGACAGCACGCACGCTCTGAAAACTGCCCTGACCGTAGGGAAGCTGATCCTTCTGGCAGAACACTTTGAAGCAACAAAAACAGCCGATCCGCCCGGAAAAGTTTTGACAAGCCAACCGCTGAACCACTGCAGCTACGGCGTTTCAACCTCCCACTACGACATTTTGTCTGTCTCCTTAGTCCTTAAATCGTCTTTTAACTTTTCCAGAATTAGATCAAGTGATAGAAGAAGGCTCTCAAAAAACCTCAACAAAATTCGGAAGTTCGTAAACATGAAAGCTCCCTCAACGATCCTGACCCGGGATTCCCAATCTCTCCGCCCAAGGCGCAGTGCCCGGGAGCGGAAGCTTGTTGACTCTTGGTCGACTTTTGCCTGCCCCTACCCTTACGAATCCCTTTTGCGATCTTCCCGACAAGTCCCTTCCGATACGCCTATCTTTCCCTCCTCCACCGTAGGCGTAGATCGTAACAATGCCCGAAAGTATCATCATGCGCCACAACCTCGTAAGCATGGATCGCCAGCGCTATCACTACGTCCACCAACCGGAACATCTCGTCTAAAAAGGCAGAATCCCTCCCTAACCTACCTTTATAACGTCCCGCCC
>JBLHUR010000199.1:0-9470 GCA_047629805.1 Akkermansiaceae bacterium
CTTCAGTCGTGCGGCGTTGCCGCTTATCGTTCCTTCGAGGGCCTGGTAGATTTTGGTATTTAGCACCCCGATTTTGAAGGGCCCTCGACCAAGGCAAGACTTTTCGGTGATTTTTCCGCCTTTTTTTTCTGATTGTCAGCGAGTTAGACTCTTATTTTCTCTCGTGCAGTGTGAACCAAGTCCTAAACTTCTCTCAAGTGAAGCCCTCCGCCAACTACATCCTCTTCGATCTCGACCAGACGATCATCCCTTGGGACACCCAGCTCGTCTTCCGTTGCTACGTGCTTCGCCAGGAACCGGCGCGCCGACTTCTCACTCTCATCTTCCTCGCCTTCCTCCCCCTCAACAAAGTCCTCGGAGCCGGCGGAATGAAGCGCATCTTCCATTCCTACCTCTGGGGCATGTCAAGTGAACGCCTCCAGGAACACGTCGATGGTTTCCTCAAGGAATGGCTCCCTCTACTTCCCTACCCTGAAATCCTCGAAGAAATCGCCTACTACAAACAGCGCGATTTCCAACTCATCCTCTCCTCCGCCAGCCCCGAACTCTGGGTCGAGGGCATCGGAAAAAACCTCGGCTTTCATCACAGCCTCGGCACCCGATTCGACTGGGGTGAGCGGGTCCAAATCTTCCCCGAAATGATCGGCGAAAATCATAAGGGCCACGAAAAAGTCATTCGCCTCGCCCAACTCGGCATCACCTCCGGCGTCCACGGATTCACCGACTCCCGTGCCGACCTCCCCCTCCTCGCCCTTTGCCAGGAGAAAACCCTCGTCAATCCGCTCTCCGGCGTCCGTAAGATCGGCGAAACAAATGAGTGGCGCATCTTGGAGCCAGATCGCCCCTGGAAGAACCGCCTCGCTTTCGGTCTCGGTTGCGCGCGCCAACTTTTCGGCTTCTGGAAGCCATGATTCATTGCCTCCACGGAGCCGTCGGCAGTCACCGGGATTGGGAACTTTTCAAAGACTCCTTCAATCAAGACACCAAGGCTGTCGATCTTTGGAAACTCTTCGAGAACGCCAGCCCCACTCTCCCGGAAGCCGGACAAATCATCGCCGACCAAGCAGCCCAAAACGACATCCTCCTCGGCTACTCCATGGGCGGACGGCTCGCCCTGCATGCCCTCCTCGCCGATCCCAAAAAATGGCAGGCCGCCATCATCATCAGCGCCCACCCCGGCCTCCTCGAAGGACACCCAGAACGTCTCGCCAATGACAAATCCTGGTCACGCCTTCCCGACAAAAATTGGGAATTCTTCTTAAGCCGCTGGAACAAGCAAAACATCCTCTCAACTCCTCCGGCAGGACTCAAGCAGGCCGAATTTCAAGACCGAGCCGCCGTCGCAGAAAGCTTCCACCATTGGTCTCTCGGAACGCAAGAAAACCTCCGTCTTCATTTCAGTGAAATCACCTGCCCAGTCCTCTGGATCACTGGAGAAAACGACCCCAAATTCACCAAGCTCGCCGAAGAAGCCCTCTCCTACCTTCCCAACGCCCGCCATCACGCCACCGCACACTCCGGCCACCGCGTCCCCTGGGAAACTCCCCGTTCCTTTCTGGAAATCGTCAATAACTTCCTAAAGAACCTCCCCTATTAAGGGTGAGCATTTTCCAACAATACCTATCGACCTCGCATCGCCAAAAAAGTCTCCTCCTCCTGCTTACATGATCAAAAATTTCCGGCTCCTCACCGCCCTCTTCTCCCTTTCCTCAGTCCTTCTCCCTGCTGCGGGACCAAAGGTTAAATTGACCCTCCCCGACTTCACCAAAGGAGACCCCATCCCGGAAGGAGCCAGCCATGACTGGAATCTCGGTGCCACTGGAGCACGTGGCTGGATCTACAGCGACAAAATGGAAAGCTCTTCCGCCCGCCAAATCGCCATCACGAAAGTCGCGCAGGACTCACCTGCCAAGGGCATCCTCCAAAAAAACGACGTCATCCTTGGCATCAGCGGCAAGCCTTTCTCCTACGACCCTCGTGCTGAACTCGGCAAGGCCCTCACCCTCGCCGAATCCTCCGTCGGCCAAGGCAAGCTCTCCCTCATCCGCTGGCGCGCCAACCAAAAGGAAAACGTCGTCATTCAGCTTCCCGTCCTCGGCAACTACAGTGCCACCGCCCCCTACGACTGTCCCAAATCACAACGTATTCTCGAGCAAGGTTGCGAAGCCCTTGCCCAGGAAATGGCCGTCCCCTCATACAAGGCCAACCCCATCGTCCGCTCCCTCAACGCCCTCGCCCTCCTCGCCAGCGGTAACGAAAAATATCTCCCTCTCGTCAAAAAAGAAGCCCAGTGGGCCTCCGCCTTCAAAGCCGATTCCATGGCCACCTGGTATTACGGCTATGCCATCATGCTCCTCGCCGAATATCAAATGGCCACCGGCGATGACTCATTCCTCCCCGGACTCCGACGCCTCGCTCTCGAAGCCGCCGAAGGCCAAAGCATCGTCGGCACTTGGGGTCACAAATTCGCAGGCGATGACGGCCGCCTCGTCGGCTACGGCATGATGAATGCCCCCGGCCTCCCCCTCACCGCTTCCCTCATCCTCGCCACCAAAGCCGGCGTCAGCGACCCCAAGGTCGCCCGCGCCATCGAACAAAGTACGAAGCTCCTCCGATTTTACGCCGGCAAGGGAGCCGTCCCCTACGGCGACCACAGCCCTTGGATCCAAACTCACGAGGACAATGGTAAATGCGGCATGGCTGCCGTCCTCTTCAATCTCAACAACGAGCCCAAAACTGCCGAATTTTTTTCCCGCATGTCCCTCGCCTCTCACGGCTCCGAACGCGACACCGGGCACACCGGTAACTTCTTTAATATCCTCTGGGCCATCCCCGCCGTTGCCCAATCTGGCCCCCAAGCCACGGGAGCTTGGATGAAGGAATTTGGCGGCTGGTATTTTGACCTCGCCCGCCGTCACGATGGCTCCTTCGTCCACCTCGGACCACCGCAAGCCCGCAATGACAGCTATACCAGCTGGGACTGCACCGGCGTTTACCTTCTCGCCTACGCCCAACCCCTTAAAAAAATCTACCTCACCGGAAAAGACCCCGGCACCATCCCCCTAATCAACTCCACCGAAGCCTCCGACCTCATCGCCGACGGACGCGGCTGGTCCAATAAGTATCGCCACGACACTTACGATCAACTCAGCGAAGGCGACCTTCTCAAACTCCTCAGCCGCTGGTCCCCCATCGTCCGCGAACGAGCCGCCATCGCCCTCTCTCGTAAAAAAGATGGCGACCCCGTTGCCTCTCTTATCAAAATGCTCGACTCCTCCGATCTCGAAACCCGCTACGGCGCTTGCCAAGCTCTCGCTCTCCTCAAAAAGAACACCGCCGAGGCCGTTCCCCTTCTAAAGAAGAACCTCCAACACCAAGACCTCTGGCTCCGCGTCAAAGCTGCCGAAGCACTCGCCCACATCGGCAAACCAGCCATGAGCGCTCTCCCCGAGCTCCTCACCATGCTCGCCAAAGGACCCTCCGCCGAGGACCCACGCGCCATGGAACAACGCTACCTCAGTTTCGCCGTTTTCGGAAAAATGCTCCGTAACACTCCTGATGACATCGACCTCGATCTCCTCCGCCAAGCGATCGTCGCCGGACTCAAAAACGAAGACGGCCGCGCCCGTGGTGAAGTCGGACGTATTTATAACAAGCTCACTTACGAGGAAATCAAGCCCATCCTCCCTGCGATCCACGAGGCCATCGCCAAGCCCTCACCCAGCGGTATTATGTTCGCCAGTGGAGTCCGCCTCGCTGGTCTCGAACTCCTCGCCAACCATCGCATCGCAGAAGGCATGCCCCTTTGCTTCGAGGTCATGCAAATCACCAAGTGGGGCAAAGCAGCCCGCATTCCCCGCTGCCTCAACGCCCTTAAAAAATACGGAGCGGCCGCCAAGCCCATGCTCCCGAAACTCAAGCAGCTCGAAAAGGATCTCCTCGTCCACCGCGAGAAGAGGAATCTCCAAAAACACCTCGAAACTCTTCAGGAAATGATCATTGAAATCGAAAACTCGACTGACTCTGTCGAGCTCCGCCGTCTCAATTAAGGTTGCCCAAAACAAGGGCAAGCCTCGCTTCCGAATCTGAGGCAGCCAAGCCTGCCTACGACGTCTATCACAAAGCTCTAGCAGAGGCTCGCCGCGATGTCATCGCTCGCTGGGGTCATGGCATCATCTTCGATATTCATGGTCAGGTTTTCGACGCCGATGCCATCCTCCGCGGAACCAAGGGCGCCATCTTGGTGAGGATCGAGGCTGCGAAAAAATTCGCAAATTCTTAGAAGCTGGCGGCGGCGACATCGGCATTTGCGCCGGAGCCTATCTCGCTTCGGCCGACTACCCTTGGTCACTCAATATTCTCGATGCAAAAGTCCTCGACCGTAAACACTGGGCACGCGGCAATGGCAGCGTAGAACTAACCCTTTCAGCCGAAGGAAAAAAACTCCTCCAAAACGACGACGACCTCTCCATCCATTACGCCCAAGGTCCGCTTCTCGCTCCCGCCAACGATCCCGATATTCCTGACTACGACCCCGTCGCCCTTTTCAAAACCGAGATCGCTAAAAATGGAACCCCAAAAGGCATTATGAAAGGATCAACAGCGATCGCCCAACGCGTCTTCGGGAAAGGGCGGGTCATCTGCTTCAGCCCCCATCCCGAAATGACCGAAGGCCTCGAGCACTTTATCCAACTCGCCATTCAAAACGTCAGAAGAATCGACGCTAAGTAGTATTCACTCTATCTTGGTCATTCTTTAACCTTGGTGAAAAGCAGGCCCAGTTTAGATTTTGACTGAGCTAATATGAAGGAACTGAAGGATGGACTCCGATCTCTCGTGCGCATTGATTTTCGCGGACATGTACATAAACAATTTAGGGGAACTGACTCCGACAAACGCTTCGCCACTGAAGTCGCCGTTTTAAAAGCTCTCGAAGACCGTGGTGCGGTCAACGTCCCGAAACTGGTGAGCCATGATCACGAGACTCTCACCCTTGTCACGACGAACTGCGGCTCCCCCGCCCCTCTGATCACGCAAGAAAAAGCACGCGCCCTCTTTCGGGAACTGGAGGACAACTACGGAATCAAACACGATGATCCCGAACCGCGAAACATCACCTATTCTCAACAAATGGGACGCTTTTGCCTCATTGATTTCGAACTCTCCGAGATCCTCCCCATGCCCACCTCGGTCCGGGAAACGAAAACGAACGTCCTCCGCACTACTTGGGCCGCTTCCAGCGTAAAAGGAGCAAAGCACCTCGCCAACGACGACGCCTTTCTCGCCCTCACCGTCAACCCAATATCTACTGATCCCCTTCCCGATTCCGGCGAAATCCTTCTCGATCCCTCCCACCTCGTCCTTGCCGTCTCCGATGGCATGGGAGGACGCGATGCCGGAGAATTTGCCTCGCGGCTTCTTATGTCACGAATTCGCAAAGAAGCGGCCGAGCTTTACCACCAACTTGGAAGGGAAGAGGACGCTGAGAGCGCTCTCGATAAACTCCTCCGCCAATGTCACCACGACGTCACCGAACTCGCACAACAAGGCGGCAACACTGAAGGCATGGGAGCCACTTTGACCATGGCTTGGATCAGCCACGAGCGTCTTTTTTGGGCCCATATCGGCGACTCCCGCCTCTATCTCATCGATGACGAAGGTGTGCAGCAATTGACGAAAGACGATTGTCGGGCCTGGCATCAATGGCAGCGCGGCGAAATCACTGAATACGCCTACCGCCAGCACCCCCGAAAATCCGTCCTCAGCGATGTCCTCGGAGGAAGCGATCACGAACCTTTCCCCAAAGTTGGCTCCATTCCACTTAAGGAAACACAACGCCTCATGCTTTGCTCGGATGGCATCATGGACGGACTCTGGGAAAAAAATATCCACGAGATGCTGGCCGAGGATCTCCCCGTCACCGAAACCATGAAAGCAATGAGCGCTCGGGCCATCGCCAACGACGATCGCGACGACACCACCATCATCGTCGCCAAGATCGCACGGATTTAGCCTCAAAAACTGGCACGCGAAGTGCTTTCCGGAGATAAGGAATTGCCTAGAGGTGGAATTTTGTGAAACCTCGCCGCGATCCGAAAGCAGGAAGAGTTCTTCCGAGCAAACAAATCAGACCAATGGCTAAATACCGACTCGATTACATCTGGCTGGACGGCTACACGCCCGTCCCCAACCTCCGCACGAAATGCTGCATCAAGGAATTTGATGACGCTCCAACCCTAGAGCAGCTTCCTGAGTGGGGCTTCGACGGCTCCTCAACCCAACAGGCCGACGGTGGTGACTCCGATTGTGTCCTGAAGCCGGTTGCCCTTTACCCTGACGGCACCCGCGAAAACGGCTTCCTTGTCATGTGCGAGGTCATGCTCCCCGACGGAACAGCTCACCCATCCAACGCTCGCGCCAACATCCTAGACGACGAAAATGCCTGGTTCGGATTTGAACAGGAGTATTTCCTCGAAAAAGACGGCAATATTCTTGGCTTCCCGAAAGGTGGCTACCCTGAGCCCCAAGGCGGTTACTACTGCGGGGTCGGCTTCAAGAACGTCGGCGACATTGGCCGCGCAATTGTGGACGAGCACCTCGACCTCTGTCTTTACGCCGGCATCAACCACGAAGGCATTAACGCCGAGGTGGCCATGGGCCAGTGGGAATTCCAGGTCTTCGGAAAAGGGTCCAAACGCGCCGCCGACCAGATCTGGGTCGCCCGCTTCCTCCTTGAGCGTCTTTGCGAAGAGTATGCCGTCGACGTGAACTACCACTGTAAGCCTCTCAAGGGCGACTGGAACGGTTCCGGAATGCACGCCAACTTCTCCACCGAAAAGCTGCGCGAAGAAGGCGGCAAGGAATACTTCGAAAAGCTCATGGCTCAGTTTGAGAAAAATTGCATGGAGCACATCGCCGTTTACGGACCTGACAACGATCAGCGCCTCACCGGCCTCCACGAGACCCAGTCCATTGACATGTTCTCATGGGGAATCGCCGACCGCGGTGCCTCTATCCGCGTCCCCCACGCCTTCGCCAAGAATGACTGGAAAGGCTACCTCGAAGATCGTCGCCCCAACTCACAAGGCGATCCCTACGCCATCGCGAGTCGCATCCTCCAAACGATCGCCGAAGTCGGCTAAATCCCCACGGATTCAAAAAACCATCTCAAAAACGGTCCCTGGTTCGCCAGTGGCCGTTTTTCTATTCCGGGTCGTCAAACTCAACTCCCCGATAAATCAGCTCTGATGTCACCGGCACCGAAACACAGCTCAGCTGGATCTCGAGGTCATCACCCGTGAATTGCTCCAGCTTCCAGATCGTTTCACGCCAGGGCACGTTCACTTTTTTGCGCTTCTGCGAACCAAAACGTATACCAGCAGGCTGTCCAGACTACGATCGCCCAACCACTTCTCGCTCCGATCCGTCCGCTCCGTGGAATCTGAGAGAACGGCACCGATCAACGAGGGACTCCCAAACAACTTCAATTTCCAAGAACCCAACTCTCTTGCAACTTCCAGCCCCTAGCCTCCGTCTTTATTCCCATGAGTCTTCGATCTCTTCTCTTTCTCCTCCTCGCTCCCGCTCTCTTCGCCGAAGGTGAGCATTTTAAATTTCAAGCTCGGGCCAGTGAGATTGATTCACGAGTCAAATCCTACCCAGAAATCGGCTTCGTTCTCGAAGATAGGAAGGGGAAGCCCCAGGACACCCAGAACGCCAGTGTCGATACCCGCGTCGATCCAAAAGGGCGCCTCGCGATCTGGCTCATGGCACCAAAACAAGAGCTTATGGATCGAATCAATTCCTACGGCATCCACGCAATCCAAGTCCATTACGCCCGCCAATGGTTCGGCAAATGCTGCCAGCAACGCCCTGTCTCCGAACATTGCCGGGGCAATATGCGACTCGAAGCCGCCACCGGAGAAGATCACAGTGACGAAGTTGCCATCGCCAAACCCGACAGCATCAAAGGCCGCGCCTTTGAATTCGTAAAACACCTCGCCAAAGTCAATCCCGAAGGAAAGTGGGCGCAATTCCTCAATAAGGATCAAGACGATCTCGACTGGGAAAAAGTCATCCTCACCGGAGCATCGCACGGCTCCACCACCGCCGCCCGCCTCGGCAAGCACACCAAAGTGGCCCGCGTCGTCGCCTTCTGCGGCCCTCGCGATCAATACCAATCTTGGCAAGCCCTCCCATCTGCCACGCCAAAAAACCGCTACTTCGGATTCAGCCACGTCGAGGACATGGGCTGGGACGAGTTCCACTACCAACGTTCCTGGGAAATGTTGGGCCTCCAAAAGTTCGGCCCCATCGTCAACGTTGACAAAGCCAAATCTCCATACGGCAACACCCGCCGCCTCATCACCGACTTCGATGTCAAAGGAAACGCCGGACGAGCTCACGGCTCCGTCACGCCGGGAAGCAGTTCCTTGAAAAACAAGAAAGGACACTACATGCACGAGCCGGTTTGGAGCTACATGTTCACCCACCCCATCGATAAAGTCGGCAAAGCGGTTCCTTCCACCAACCCCGCTAAGAAAGTCAAAGCGCAAAAGATAAAATAAACCATTGCGAACCTCGCTCGTTCAAGGAACATTCCGCTTACAAATCATGCACGAAGAAGTCAGCCTTACCCGCGAAGTCGACGCGATCCAAATCCCCTCCGGTGACACCATCACCCTGCCCGCCGGCACTCCGGTTGTCATTACACAAACTCTTGGTGGAACCTACACTGTAGCGACCTCCGCCGGTCTCGCCCGGATTTCCTCAAATGACACCGATGCCCTCGGCGTTGATCCCGAGGAGCAAAGCGAGAAGAAAGCGGAAGAGAATCGCCTCGCCGACGCCTCGCTCGATGAACAAGTTTGGCATCAAATGAAGCAGGTTTTTGACCCCGAAATTCCCGTCGACATCGTCAACCTCGGCCTTGTTTACGATTGTAAACTTTCCGAAGTCGACGAAGGAACCGACGTTGATGTCAAAATGACTCTCACCGCACCCGGTTGCGGCATGGGCCCCGTCATCGCAGCCGATGCCCAAGCGCGCATCATGTCACTCCGCGAGGTGAACGAAGCCCGCGTTGAACTCGTCTGGGATCCACCTTGGAATCAGGACATGATTTCCGAAGAGGGTAAGATGAAGCTGGGAATGGTATAAGCCCTACTTGCCAAGCGACTCCTTGCTCAAAAGAATCATATCGAGCGCGTAGCGCGTCTTCTCATCAGTCACTTTCCCAAGAAGACTCTCGGCGCGCTTCGCCAGCCCTTCGAGGATTTCCGTCTCTCTTGATTCGGACGCGCCCCATCTTGCAAATTCTGTGAGTAAGCTCACCGTCGAAAAATCAATGGAACCCTCTTCCTTGGGAGAAGCTGATAAGGGGAGATAACCGGGAACTTCGTCTTCAATCTCCAAGTTGAGCGATCCCACCTGCTCAAGGCCTGGAAGTAATTCCATCTGATAGAGGAAAG
>JBLHUR010000200.1:0-9398 GCA_047629805.1 Akkermansiaceae bacterium
GAGTCGCCATCGAGCATCCTGCTTCCGTTGCTGCCCGAAGTGCCGGCACTGACCGAGAAAATTCCGGCAACAATCGACCGGATGTGGACGAAGGCAGAATGAAAATCCCGGCTTGCCACATAAAGTTGAGTAATGGCTCGGTGGGGAAGAGCGGGCGACGCGAAACGCGAGATCAATACTGGTGAAGATCTTGGAGGGTTGGGATTTGCCCCGGACCGGTTCGGCGGTTACTTGGACCCGCTCAGATTGGGCTTATCATGAGAATTCCCTTCTTCGACAGCCTGCCAGGAGGGTTTCACCCCGCGGCTTTAATCGCTCTCTTCACCGTCTTCGGCGGATCCGAGTGCCCGGAAGAATTGGGCTCCTTCTTCGGAATCGAGTTCGAGCGTGATTTCGGTCTCATCGGGTTCGATGGTCACGGTTCCAAGGTATTCCCAAACCGCCATGTCTGAGGAACCTTCGATATCGTAGTTTCCAGGATCTCCAGCCATCATAAGGTTCACTGCGCCCGCAACGATCGTAATAGAAAGAATTGGTGGATCAACTTTCTCGCCACCTTCTTTCACGGAATAGCCGAGATCAGTCAAGATTGCCCGCTCGATCACGGTAAGGGTGCGGGTATAGGGCCCTTCGGAGGTCGCCGAAAGCATGAGGAATCCCGCTAAAGCAGGATCATTGTCGTCAAGGTGGCTACCGCTACTACCATCTTCCCAAACATTGGGGGAAAACAGCCCCACTGGATTGCCGCCATTGGCAGCAAGGGCGTTGGGGCCCGAAAAGAAAAGGCCGGCGGTTGGTGATGAACCACCGAGGCTGGATAGTGCCCAGAGATCTCCATCCAAGGCGAAGTCATTGTCTATGAGCCAATTCCCATTTCGGTCGGTGATAAATTCGTCAAAAATTGACCAAACGCCAGGATTCCCAGGCTCGGTAAAATAGACGTCCGTGCCATCCGCTCCTATGCCGGACGAGAAGCCCATCGCGTGGAGAAGTTCGTGAATCATGGTCGCCTTAAAATCAAAAAACGATTCCGAAATCTGATCATCCAAGTCCCAGTCGACTCCGAAGTTTACCGTGACAACGCCGTCCGGTTCCGCCCCGTTATCGTCGATGCCTTCTTTGATCTTTTTTTCAACGACCGCCGGAAAATAGCCAAAGAAATCGAGAGGAGCATCAATTGCGTTACTTCCAGCGCTCGCCAGAGTGTTGCTTTCTGGTTTGTCTTCAGAGGTGACTTCGATCTGGATCGTCGCTTCATTGTTAAACTGACTGCCGACACGAAAAGCCGCGTCTTCCAAAGAGGCCCGGCGTGCGGGACCTAGATCAGGGTCGTTAAACTCAGCCGCTTTGCTGTAGTCAAATTCGAAGCGCACCTCTGCGTTGGCACTCGTCGCCAACAACAGGGTCGATAGGCCTATAGCGGCGGTTTTTCTCATCACAATCATAAGCATAAGCAGTTTTTTTTAGACATCTGAAGATGGCCTGTAAAGACTTAAGACCCTGATCATGAGTCACCGCATTGCGCAAAGTACGAAGTTCTTCGCATTTTAGGTCAATGTTTCGGAACAACTTTGAAATAAGTCGAAGCGCTCGCGTGACTGAATGGTCTCGGGAGTGGGTAACTTCGCGGAAGAAAAATGTGAATGGGCGGCAGCAAACGACACCATTCCGCAGCCAAGCGTCCCCTCCCCGGTTCATCTTAATTCAAGTCATTGCTCCACCTGAGAACGGTGCACGGCCAAAAGTTCCATTTTAGGGTTCCGGACGATTTACAGGATCAGTTGTTGTATGAAAAGTTCCACATTTTAAGGTGTTGAGAATAAGAGGTCCAAAGCAACCAGTGATCAGTATGATGAACCGACGCCAATTTCTTTCCGCATCAGTCGCCGCAGGCGTATCCGCGACCAGCTCCAAAGCGAACTCCGGTCCTAAGGATCTCCATCCGGCGATCTCGATGGGACTCGCGAAAGCGAAAAAGGATCTCCCCCGGACCGCGAAACTCAAGGTTGCCGGCGATGAGTTGCGCATCCTTCAGTTCACCGATATTCATTTTTTCTGCGACCGTAAAAAGTATGGCGAGAAGGCGGACTTGAAGTCGGTCGAGGACATGAAGCGGATGGTCGAGAATACCGATCCGCATCTGATTGCAATCACCGGTGACCTCTGGAGTGACAACCCGCGTGGCAAGGGGCAGGAATTTTTCGAGTATGCGCTCGAGAAGGTGGAATCGTTGGGAAAACCGTGGCTCTTCAATTGGGGAAACCACGATCAGCTCGACGACTACGCGACGGCGCAGGCCACGCTAACCGAGGCGAAAAACAGCCTCTATCGTGGCGGTCATGACGGCGGGAACTACCGCATCCCCATCACAGGTGCCGACGACCGCCAGCTGTGGGAACTCCTCTGCCTCAACACCACGACGCAGGGCGTGCAGGCTACCCAAGAGAAATGGCTCACCGCCCAAAAACCATCGAGCTCGCCCGTGCTGTGTTTCCTCCACATCCCGCTGCTCGAGTATGACACGGTGTGGCAGAAGAAACTCGCGAAGGGCATTTTTAAGGAACCGGTATGCACCTACGGCGAGGACGGCAGCGCCCTCTCGGTGCTTAAAAAATTCGGCGACGTGAAAGCCTGTTTCTGCGGCCACGACCACGTGAACGACTTCGGCGGAACGTGGGACGGGGTCGAGATGGTCTACGGGCGCGCCACCGGCCACGCAGGATACGGCGGCGATAAGTTGAAGAAGGGTGGCAAGCTGATCACCGTCAATCTTACGGCTCCCCAAAATCCCAGCTATGCTTGGAAGACGGTTTTCGCGGATGGGAGCGATTGGTCTCCGGAGTAAGGCACGCCTGAGCGCACACGATTGAGCGTTTCCCAAAGAAAATTCATCAGTGCCAATCGAGATGGTGCGCGCCACGCTATTGGAAATCCCGCTGACGCGCGACTCCCGGGTTCGCTGGGATTTTTGATTTGATGCTCGTGGTGTCCCGGGCCGATGAACACTTTGGGGTGGAAGTACCTTCTACTGAGTCACGGTAAATTCACAGGCTCCGGAGGTGATGAGCTGGAGCGCGAGGTCTTGGAGATCCTCAGGAGTAGTGGCCTTGTAGGCTTCTTCGATGTTGCTGAGGTCGTCGATCTGTAAGTTGATACTTTTGTCCTTTGGCGGTCTGGAGAAGGAGGGATAGGATCCTATCCTTGAGGCCGTTTTCCAACTCCCCTTCATGCATGAGGGGATGAGGGCGAATCGAATTGGCGACGGGCTTCGGCTTCTCCCTCTTCCTGAAGCCCCTCGACTCGCTCTTCCCTACTTTGCGAGCGAGACGCAGATGACTTCGGTGTCGTTACGGATGAAGGCGCACTTTCTGGCGTAGGCAGGGTGTGACCAGACGATGTCGCGTTGCCGGAGATCAAGGCCATTGGGTTCGATGACGTGGGCTCGGTCGATTTCCTGGTAACCTTTCACGGAAAGCTTCGCGATGACGAGGTCGCCCTTCTCGGTGAAGAGAAAGTAGCGGTCTTCATGAGGAGTGACAAAGACGGTGCCCCAACGAGTGGGCTTCTCAAGGGCGATGGGCGCAAGGGATTCCCACACCCGCTTCCCAGTGAGGGCTTCCATGCAGCGGAATTGTCCGTAACTGCAGGCTGCGAAGAGGTGACCGTCACGCAAGACGGGCGTGTTCATGATGCCGTGAAGGTGGGTCGTCTTGCTTTCGCTGGCTCGCTCGGTGCGGTAGACGATCTCAGGAGTGGATTCATCCTTCTTGAGCTTGAGAAGCATTGATCCGTTGTAGAAGCAGGTGAAAAAGAGATGCTCTTCGTCAATCATCTGTGGAGTTACGATCGTGAGTCCGGCGCGGATTTTCCAGGGGATGCTCCAGGAGATTTTGCCCGTGAGTGGATCGAGCGCAGAGGCGGCTTCGGGATGCCAGATGATGAGAAGATCGCGGCCAGCATGTTGGACGATGCGCGGCGGGCAATAGCCGGGATGTTGGGCCGAAACAGAGCGCCAGACTTCCTGACCGGTTCCCTTGTTGAAAGCCACGGCAGTGCTGCCATTACCGCTTCCGAGACAGATCAGGAGATCGCCATGCACGAGAGGTGCGGCCGCGAATCCCCAGGTCTGGGTTTTCACTGAAAAGAGTTTCTTGAAGTCATGAGACCACTTCTCGGCGCCATCCTCGGTCGCGCGGCAAATGAGATTTCCCTCTCCGCCAAAGGTGTAAACGCGGTCTCCATCGACAAGAGGAGTGACACGGGGGCCAGCCGAATAGGACATGGTGTAGGGGCAGTCGTAGGCTTTTTGCCAAATCACTTTTCCGGTGGTGGCATCGAGACAAAGAAGGCGTTCGTTCCCCTGCTTGTTTCCGGTGCGCGCGCCCTCGGCTCTCGCTTCGGGAGTGTCGAGCGCCTTGCGATCCATGACAAAAACACGATCACCGGCGACCGATGGCCCGGCGTAGCCACGGTTGACGGGGGTGCGCCAGAGAACCTTGGGGCCGTCACTGGGAAAGGTGTCGATGATCCCGGTCTCCCGCCAAACTCCATCGCGTTGTGGACCGAACCATTGCGGCCAGTCGTCGGCAATGGCTGAGCCTGAGAGAGCAAGGAAGAGGAGGGAGGCTGAGAGGAGGGATTTCATGGAGGCAGGAAAGGTTCCCTTTTTTTGGCATTTTGGGGTCCCTTCGGCGAATTTAAAACGGCCATTGCCAGGAATTTTCTTTTTGGATGGGCCGCTTGAGGGTGGGAAGGGGGAGTCCTACTTCAGGACGTAGTCGATCTTGTCACGTTGTTTCCGGGTGAGTTCGGCGTTGGCGGCGCGAGCGGCATCCGGATCGGTCTTCTTCCAATCTCCGCGAAGCTCGGAATCAAATCAGGTCCGACAAAAAGCCCTCTGACAAAAAGGATCAGTTCGGCTCCGGCGGCTATCTACCGCGGAGCGAAGGATCGGTGATCAACCGGCGAAGGGGCCAGATGAGGAAGCCAGAACCGACGAGAGCGAGGCCAGCACAGATCAAGAAGATCTGGTTGGAGGCTAAATGGAACATCGCTTTAGAGATAAGAAAGGCAAGCGAGCCAAGGGAGGCGGTGACAAAGGAAAGGGCGTTGGCCGTACCGAGAAAGCGACCTCTTTCATCGGGGGGAGAGAGGTGCTGAAGCAGTGATTGAAGAGGGACAATGTAAAAACCCGCGAAGATCCCGGCACCAAAGAGCAAGGAAGCGACGAGATTAAAATCAAGTGGGGTGAGACCAAGCAGCGCAAAAAAGACGGTCATCCCAAGGGCTCCAACCGGAATGAGCCTGGGCTCGATGTGTTTTCCAGAGATGAGCCCGGCACTGACACTCCCGATCCCGATGGAAACTCCCAAGATACCGAGCAGAACGCTGGCCTTGGTCGGACTCACGTCGAGTAATTCGCGATAATCGGGGAGGATGAGAATCGCCAGCATTCCGATCATATAGAAGGAGGCCCAGGCAAATGCAACGAGGAGCAGATGGCTGCCGGCCATGTCACGAAGGGTCTGGAGATAGAGGCTGAATGGATTCCAGTTGATCTTTAAAGTAGGATCCATCGCTTTGAGCCGGGGAATCGGGAGACAGGTAAAAAAGCCGAGGGCTGCTATGACAAGCATGGCGACACCGGGGACCCAAAGGAGTGGTGAGGCACTACTTCCCGGATCGGGATGATAAAGACTGTAGACCGGGCCCGCGGCAAGAGTCCCGGCGATCACAGCTAGATTGGTGAACATGTTGATCGAACCATTCGCCTGGCTGAGCTGCGAATCGTCGACGAGCTCGGGAATCATCCCGTATTTAGCCGGCCCAAAGAAGGAGCTTTGAATCGCGAGCAGGACGAGCGCAGCCAAGGAAAGCCAGAGATTGCCGGCGAAAAATCCCGCGAAGCCGACCAACGCAATCCCAACTTCCGCGATCTTGATCCGAACTGTGACGCTCCGTTTGCTTGTGCGGTCAGCCAGTTGGCCAGCGAATCCCGACAACAGAATGAACGGGATGGTGAGGCAGAATCCAACGTAAGCCTGGCCGCCTTTGCCGAGCGTTTCGGACCAAAGACCGTTAGAAGCGACGGCGAACGAGAGGACTCCCTTAAGAAGGTTGTCGTTCACCGCGCCGAAAAACTGGGCGAGCGAGAGGGAAAGGAAGCCTTTCGTGAAAAGGCGGGAAGAGGTGGGCATTGCAAGATCTTATGGTTTGAGCCGCCAGAACAACAGTGAAGACTTGGCAGTCTCTCGGACTTTGATACGGATCAGGATCTAAAATTATTCTTTTCCGATATTGTTTTACCAGAGGATTCTTGGGGTGGTTTAAAGGGGATATTCCAACATTTGTTGGTTTCACTTTATTTTTGGGAGGTCGCCTCCAAATGAAGCTCTTACAGTGAAGCCAGTCCAAGTGCTAGGCACGCCTGTATGCGGAGTGAGCGAGTTGGCGGACATCTTGCTCGAGTTCCTGGGCGATGGCGCGCCAGCCGTCGGTGGTGCCGGAGTGGGACGCAAAGGTTCGGGGTGTGCCGACCTGCAGGTGAAGGGATCCTTTCCCGGGTAGCTTGCGGTTTGAAGGCCAGGCGTCGAAGGCACCCTGAATGTGGCAGGGAATGACGGGAATCTCGGCTCCCTCAATGGTGAGTTGGTGCCGGTGGATGATGCCGAAGCGAATGAGGGACCACGTCATGTGGTGCAGGGTCGTTTCCCAAGCGGGCGCGATTCGATCGGGTGGGACGATGCGTTCGATCCAGGAGGCGGGGAAGCTTGGGCGGACGTGGGGATGGGTCGTGGTATGGATCATCGCAATTGGGTCGTGAGAGTTTGGATGGGCTGGAAGAATTCAAGGAATCCAAGGGTCAGCGCGATGACGGGAGCGGCAAAGATCAGGCTGTCGCAGCGATCGAGCATGCCACCGTGGCCGGGCAGCGAGTTGGCGAGGTCCTTGAGATGAAGGTCGCGTTTGATGGAGGAAAGGATGAGGTCGCCGATAGTTCCGGAGATCGAAATGAGCGCGCCGAGGGGGACAAGCAGGAGGACGTTTCCAAGAGCCTGACCTTGAAACAGGAAGTGGCCGCTGAGGGAGACGAAGGTGGTGGCCGCACAGGACTCGCCGAGCATCGAGCGTGGTGAAGCGCTGGGGGAGCTATGCCGTCTCTACTGGCGGCCCGTTTCCCTGTTCATCCGGCAGCGCGGGAATTCACCGGAGGAGACGGAAGACCTCACTCAGGATTTCTTTTATCGCTTGATCGACGGCGAACTCCTGCAGGACGTCAGTGGGCCGGAGCGTGGACGCTTGAGATCATTCATCTGCGTGGTCTTGAAACGCTTTTTGGACGACGACTATCACCGGCGGATGACGCAGAAGCGCGGCGGCGGTCAGATGGTGGTGGATATCGATGGACCCTCGGTGGAAGGGCAGATCGAGAGATCGGGAATGAATGGGGTAGAGCCGGAGCGGGCCTTTGACCGGAGATGGGCCCTGGATTTGCTGGATGAAGCGCGCCGCCGATTGAAGGAGGATTACGAGCGGGCCGGGAAGGCCGGGCTGTTCGAAAAATTTGAGCCGACGATCAGTCCGCAGGCCGATCGGATCAGCCACTCCGCACTGGCTACCGAGCTGGGGATGAGCGAGGGTGCGGTAAAGGTGGCGGTGCATCGATTCCGCCAGCGTTACCGGGAGTGTTTGTCGAAGCTCGGTTTGATGAGAACCTCCATATTGCGCGGGTCGAGAACTTTGAGTTTGTCGCGAGCATAGGAGACGGAGAGGGCGGTGCCCCTGGGGCTGAAGACGATCCTGCCCGTGGAATTCTCCATGTCATTGGGGATTCGTAGTTCGACCTTCTCCCTCCAGTTCTCGTTGGCGCTCCAGAAGCGGTAGCGCGACGAGTCGCCGGTGGCGAGCAGGTCTCGACCACTATTCATAACCTTTGAAAAGGCGACGGCATTGGCTCCGGGAGCCTCGATAAACTCGAAGGGTATCGTTCCCTCGGAAAATCGTTCCCCCTTCTTGGGCAAACTGTAAATGTAAACTCCCTGGGAGCTGGACTCATTCGCTGTACTGCTGGTAACGGCAAGCCACCGGCCCTCCGAGTCGATGTCGAATTTGGTATCCAAGGTGGCCTTCTGGATGAGCTGCTCCGTTTTGTCACGGGTGTCGAAAAGCCTGATCCCGGAGTCGCTGGCGGCGATGAGAATTCGGCCATCGGGTGTCACGGCGATTTGTCGGCAGTGCTGGAGTTCACTGAACTTCTCGACGGGTCCGAAGCGCATCACGCATGGGGTAAGGTCATTTTTGAGAAAAGGGCCAAAGGATTTACTGTCGATGATCGACTTTGTGATACCATGATTTCCCCTTGGAGTGCTGCCAATCGACGATTGCGGCGGCCTCGACAGCGAGGACCGAGGCACTCATTGGGCCCACCATATAGTTGGGAACAAAGAGTCTCTTGCCATCCGCCTCAACCCGATGATCGACGAACCACTGGCCGTCCTCATTAGTTCTTGCTGAATTCTTGGGATAGTTAGCCGGGATAAAAGTGGGTGGCTGGGTCTTGATTTTTTTCCACGTGCGATACCGGTTCCATTCGGATTCAGTCCGTGGACCCCGGTCTCGCTCGCGGCGGGCTCTGATGAGATCCGGGATGAAGCCGCTGCTTGTCAAGGTCGCGCCTGATGGTGTGACTCTGGTGCCGGTCTCTGAGCATGCCGTGCCAATGAAGGCGCTCACGGCCAACGAAAGCCAGAAGAGGGTAAGGGAGTCTCTGTTAAAGATTACTTTCATAGAATCTGAGAAGATTGGTGGTTCACCTAGGGGTGAAAATTTCCCACGACCATGAAAGGAAACATCACGATATAGGATCCAGCTGCTTTGGCTTTACGGTCGATTTCCACGTTGTTGATCCTCTGAATGGTCTCCGGATGGCGGGCGGCCATCGCTTCGGCTTTTAAGGCCTTTCTCTTGTCCGGCGGGAGGCCGTGGAGGGGAATGAAGAAGCAGGTATTTTTAGTGTCTTCAGCGTAGATCCATTCCCCGCTTTTAAAGTCGGTGGGGTGATCGGCCGGGACGCCGCGCGGATACCAGGTCGGAGGCTTCGAGTCGACTTTTACCCATGAACGACTCATGGATGGGAGCTCGTGAGTCGAGGGATCGGATTTACCGGAAGTCGCGCAGGAACTGGTGAACCCGGCGAGTAAACCCAGAGCGATGAACTGGAGCGAGGATCGACGGAGACGATCCGGGTGGCGGAACGGATTAAGTTTAGTCATTGTGATCATGTTTGGAATGGGTGGAGGAGGGAAGACGATCCCTCCTTCGCCCTTAAGATCGGGATTGGCGCCGGATGGTTACGGACAATCTTCATTGACTGGGATCTTTTTGGTGGGAGCAGGGGC
>JBLHUR010000201.1:0-9315 GCA_047629805.1 Akkermansiaceae bacterium
CTGACAAAAACTCCCCCTCTGGAAATAACCACAGCACCGCCATCGTTCAGATTCTCCTCACGACCCCTGTCATGGCCGACCCCGCCCTCCGGACCAATCACTTCATCGCCAACGAAATCGCCAGCCTCTCGATCGGCGAAATCGTCAAGCTAACGGCCGCCGAGCTAAAGCTAGACTACAAAGACGTCAGCGAAGCTCTCAAAGTCGAAGCCATCCCCGGCACTGACATGGCACGCATCACCGCGACCTCGGATCAACCCGGCCAGGCCAAGGCCATCGTCGATAAAGTCATCGTAATTTACCTCAACACACGCAAAGGCATCGAAGTCACCCAAGCCCAACGCACTCTTGACGCCCTTGACGGCGAACTCATCGCCCAGTCCGACTTGGTTCAAAATTACCGTAAAGACCTTACCATTCTCATCCAGCAATACGGTATTCCCTTCTTCGAAGACGTCCAGAACCCGCTTGGAGAAACCGAACTCGAGATGTTTACCGCTTCCCGAAAACGACTTCTTGAACTCCAGATCGAATCAGCTCTCCTAAAAGCAGAATTAAGGGCCCTTGAGGAAAATAAAACCGAGGGTGAGAAACTCCTAACCCAGATTGAGATCCTCGAATACCAAATCGACGCCCTCTCCGAGATCATCACCGACCGGCAAAATGACACCGTCGATCTCTCCCTGAAACAGCACACCTACACCCAGGCCAAGGAAACTTACCTCCAATCACGCGACATGCTCCGGGAAATGAAGGACCGCCAACAAGAAGCCCACGTTGCCCTCAAAATGCCCCGCCCTTCTCTCATCGTCCGCCAACAAGCTGAGTGATTCCTCCGAGGATTTCATGCCCCGAGTCTCGCAAATCTCCCCTCCATTCCAGAACCATCCCCTTCTTCGAAGACACTGCAAGTGCCCTCGGAAAAACTAAAATTGAAATGTTCGCGACCAGCCGGGAGCGCCTCATGAATCTCATCATCAAAAGGGATCTCCTCCTCGCAAAATTTTACATTCTCGAAGATAACGTAGACGAACGAAAAATGCTCAAACCTCAACTCGCAGTCATCGCGGCCCAAGTCAAAGCCCTCTCTGAGAGAGTAAGCTCCTCCCACAACCTTTCTTAAAGATTCGCGCAGATTCGCGGTTCAAAACCTCTCGCTCTTAACCTTCACTCCCTATTCGAAATCAAAGAATCCCCCCGCCCCCCAAAGGCCCCTTTCCAAATCCCGCCAAGATGTCATTCTCTCGTCTATGATTCGCAAAGCCTTTCCCCTCCTCTTACTCATCCTCCCCGCCCAAGCCTCCGAATGGATCTCCCTTTTCAATGGCAAGGACCTCAGCGGCTGGACTCCCAAAATCGCAAAACACCCCCTCGGCGAAAACTCCTTCGACACCTTCCGCGTCGAAGACGGCATCCTCAAATGCGAGTATGACAAATACCCGAAGTTCGATGGCAAATTCGGCCACCTCTTCACCGACTTCTCCTACTCCCACTACCTCTTCCGTCTCGAATATAAATTCATCGGGAAAATGATGCCCGATGCCCCCAGCTACGTGAACCTCAACAGCGGCATCATGGTTCACTCCCAGCCCCCGCAGTCCATGACTCTCAATCAAGGTTTCCCGGTCAGCCTCGAGTTCCAATTTCTCGCCGACGAAGGAAAAGGGAAACGCCCCACCGGCAACGTTTGCACCCCTGGCACCAACCTCGAAATCGATGGCAAACTCGTCACCCAACACATCGTCCAGTCCACCGCAGCCAACCTCGCCGCCGATCAATGGGTCAAAATCGAAATCGAAGTGCGAGGCAACAAAGAGATCATCCACCGCGTCAACGGGAAGGAAGTCCTCCGCTACCAAAAACCCCAACTCGATCCAAAAGGAGCCGTCGTCCCTACCGGGTCCCTCCTCCAAGCCGGCCAACCCATCCAACTCTCCCATGGACACATCGCCCTGCAGGCCGAAGGCCAACCCATCTGGTTCCGCAACATCGAACTAAAGTCCCTCGACGCTGAAGAACCCAAAAAGAAAGACTAGCGAAAAGGCAGCTCCAATTGCTTTGCATGCAATCGCCCACGACAAAGACGGAGTTTGCGGCGTAATCCCCAGACCCGGCTACGGGTAATTTTGACTCTCCAACGGGCCCACCCAAGGCGGATCTTCCAATAAGTTTTAGTGTTCATGAGAACAACTTAACTTTTGAACACTATCCAGCAAGCTTTAACTTCCACCAAGATCACTTGAACTCGCGCGGACGACACGATCCACCGGAAGCTTGGTGACAATGTTCCCTCGCGAACCCCGACTCTTTACCGTGATTTCTCCAAAGACAAAGGGGCGGGAAACATTCCGAAGTCGCAGAGCGGGCCTCAAATGCACCACCACCGCATTACCAGCGCTCTCTTCCTCAGTGTCATGCACTGCGAAGTAAATCACGCGCGATCCCTTCGTCCCCTTCCCCATCGGATAGATCTTATCACGAGTCACCCCGCCGGCCTTGAAGCGCTTGGCGTAGAATGGCCCCTCGCGACCTTCGCGATAGATCATCGAGTATATTTTAGGGGCCTCTTTCCGAAGAACCGAAACATGCACCGGCCGCTTCCCGACAAAGATCTTATCCGCCACCTTCGTCACGCGCATTTCGGCATCGAGCGAGAAAATGATGATATCATCAAGCGTCGAGCATTTTTCCAAAGCTTCCTCTTTCTTCAGCGAAATTCCCGCAAAGCCATTCTTACGATCCAGATAGAGAGTCTCGCTCGCCACCACCACCGCCGACCGTTTCACCACCCCAAACTCCGCGAGCTCAGTCTTACGCTCACGACCCTTGCCATACTTTTTGATGAGAGCTTTGAAGTAGGCGATCGAGTAGCGCGTGATGTTATTAATGTTCTTCTCCGTCTCCTCAATTCGACCCTCCAAGCCTCGAATTTCCTCGTCCGCCCGGAAGCTATCAAACTTGGAAATTCGCTTAATCTTAATCTCAGTCAGGCGGATGATATCGTCGCGCGTCACTTCGCGCTTCAGGAGTTTCTTGAATGGCTCCAGCCCCTTGTCGATCGCTTCAATCACCGCTTCCCACGTCTCACATTCCTCAATGTCCCGGTAAATCCGGTTCTCAATAAAGATCTTCTCCAGCGAGCTGTAGTGCCACTTGTCATTGAGCTCCCTCAAAAGAATCTCCAGCTCCAAAAGGAGGAGATCCTTGGTCATGAAGGCACAGTTTTTTAAGATCTCGCTCACCGGCATGAAGTGCGGCCGCCCCTCATGAATAACACAGGAATTCGGAGAAATGCTGACCTCGCAATCGGTGAAACCATAGAGAGCTTCACGCGTCATCTCGGCATCCGCACCAACAGGGAGATGAACGAGAATTTCGACGTGTTCCGCCGTGTTATCCTCGATCTTTGAAATCTTAATCTTCCCCTTATCGTTCGCACTCACGATCGAGTCCATCACCCCTCCCGTCGTCGTGCCAAAGGGAATAGAGCTGATTCGAATGAGCTTCGATTTGACCACCTCAACATTCGCCCGCACCCGGACTTTTCCACCACGGATCCCTTCGCGATAATCATTCACATCGGCGAGGCCACCGGTTGGGAAATCTGGATAAAGCTCGAAGGGCTGTTTGCGTAATGTCGCAATGCAGGCCTCGACTAGCTCAATAAAATTATGAGGAAGAATCTTGCATGCCAAACCAACCGCGATCCCCTCAACTCCTTGCGCCAGGAGGAGCGGAAATTTCATCGGCAAGGTGACCGGTTCTTTATTGCGACCGTCGTAACTTCGCGTCCAATTCGTCGTCTTCGGGTTGAACGCCACCTCCAAGGCAAACGGAGTCAAACGCGCCTCAATGTATCGAGGCGCCGCCGCCCGGTCACCCGTCAGGGTATTTCCCCAGTTACCCTGCGTATCGATTAAAAGCTCCTTCTGCCCTAGCGCAACCATCGCATCCCCGATCGAAGCATCCCCGTGCGGGTGATACTTCATGGTGTTTCCCACCACGTTCGCCACCTTATTATAGCGCCCATCCTCCAACTCCTTCATCGAATGGAGGATCCGGCGCTGCACTGGCTTCAAACCGTCACCAAGGTGCGGAACAGCCCGCTCCATGATCACGTAACTTGCGTAATCAAGGAAGTAGTCCTTGTACATCCCACCGAGCGAAAGGTTTTCGCGCGGCTCCAGGGGTTCGTTGGTTTCGTCCATTCTTTGCTCTCCGACAGTCGGTTGTTAAGAAAAGCTAACAATCTAAATCCCCCGCCCCAACAAAAAAGGGCGGGAAATCCCGCCCTTGTTCAAATCAGCTGAAATCCAGCCGTTCTACTGCTCGATTAAGCGGTAAAACTGCTTCACATCGCCGCCCACCGTCGAAAAGGTAAAGTTCGTTGACCCATCAGCATTGTCAGTCTCGACAGCTAAAACCGAAAGATCAGCCCAGGCCTCCATACCACCAAGATCATCCGATGTCTGAATCTTCCAGATCTTCGCCCCCAGCCCCTTCACCACAATCACGGCACTCGAATCCTCTTGGTTCAGGAAAAAATCGACGACTTCCACCTCAACCCCACCAACAGGGCCGCCCCCCCCATGAACTCCAGGAGTCATATCGGCAATACCGGCAGGGGTGATGATCCACTCTTCAATGGTAAAGGTCGCATTTGGAGCACCAGTAATCCGATCAACTCGCGAATTCTCAAACTCCCACGACATTCCGCTGCCGTCCGTTCCCGGCATCCCATAGACATCGACCAGCGCTCCAGAAGATTCTCCCCCGCCAAATCTCAACTCGACATTATCGTCACCGTTTGAGTTGAAGGTCGAACTCACTTGGTTGGGTTCCGAGGCTGTTGGATAGAGGCCGGTGAAGTTATCAAAATTATTGGCGATGACGTAAGTCCCCATTGCAGGGATGATCCCGACAAGGGGGATATCTGTCCCGCTGGTGTTCGCATTCGAGTAGTATGCCAAATTCCAATTCCCCGCTGACAGGTCGATGTCGGAGGCGGTTGGGTTATACAGCTCGATGAATCGTCCCCGGTAGTCAGGGTCGGCAGGATCGGCGATCTCGGAGATGAACACGGGGGGAATCACCGTGTCGTTGTCCTGGATGTTCAGAGTTGAGCTTGCACCGCCGCCTGTCCGGGCAGCACCGTCGGTGACAATATTTTCCAGACTAAACAGCGCATTTTCGGAACTCTCTGCCTCAGCATCGTCGGTGATCGTAATCGCGATAGATTGGGAGTCGCCAGACATCGCACCCGCCGCAAATGTCACGGTCTGTGTCGAATACCCTCCGATATCTGCGGCACTTGCACTACTGGATGCGTCATCATAGACGACATCCACACTGACCGAATTCCCGTCCGGGTTTTGGATCCTCACCAGCAAGTTCGCGGTCCCGGCAGCTTCGCCCACAGTCACCGTGGACGAGACGAAGGACAGGACAGGGACGTTCGTTCCGAGACCGCTCGAGCCGAGGAAGACATCATCGCCCAGAGCCGCTGCGGCTACGTCCAAAAGAGGCACAGGGATCCAGACATTCGAAAAATCGAGAACGGTCGAGCCTGCGTCCAGACTAAATCCAAGGTCTTCGTTTTGTCTTATGAAACTCGCATTCATTCCCTCGTTACCGCCATCGGTAAAACTGACAGCGTCTGCAATAGTGGCCGGACTGATGGTATCTCCCGAGTAAAGGACGATGGAATCGTTCCCATTGAAGAAGGTCACCGTTGAAGTGATATCCGCGCTACCCGCAGCAAGGGGCGTTGTGGATTGACTGTTGGCGATCACGTAACTGGCTCCTGCCGCCAATGTTCCACTGAGAGGTTCCTGATTTCCAGGGGTCGATCCCTCGGTTTTAAAATTCTCGGCACTTCCATTAAAATAAAGCCCCACGATATAACCACTGAGGTCGAGGTCAGAATCGCTGACATTGGTCAGCTCGACGTATTTATTATTTCCCGTATCACCCTCATAATACTGGGTGATCAGCAGCGGGCTCGTTGATGGCATTGCGACATCCCCATCATCCATCACGGTCAGCTCGATTGAGTCTGACCGGAATGCCGATGAACTCGCTGTGATGGTGACAGTCTGGGCCCCATCAGCAACGGTGTCATCGACACCAGTGACGGTGAAAGTTCCGGTGAGTCCGCTGGCAATCTCGATTGAAGCAGGTGCGGTTGCCTCGGTGGCATCGCTGGAGGAAAGATTAATGCTGACCGGGTAACTGGAGGGAGCATCGGCAAGAGTAACGGTAAACTCGGCGCTGTTCCCGGCACCACTCTCGATGATCGAGACGTTTTCTGGAGTGAGAAAGAGGGAGGACACGCTAAAGTTGAAGGATCCGCCATCAACGGCGGTTCCAGGGGACTCAGTCCCAACCGAACCCGCAATGGCGGTATGAGAAGTGAAGTCACCAAAAAGTTCAGGGGAGCGATTATACGATTGATCAGATGCGACTCCGCCGCCTGACCATCCCACCCGATCGAGCTCGGTTCCCGTTGAGTCAGCAAGGATGATGGTGTCAGCACTGTTATTAAGAGAGGGCAGGCCGACATACGTGTTAGCGCCATTAATCACCGTAGTTGGAGCACCGCCACCGAAGACTAAAACGGCAGCCTGCGAAGCAATCATGGTCCCTACCGGGAAGATGAAAACATTCCCACTCAAGTCGGTAATGGTATAGTCACCGACATCGAGAGCGGAGGATCCAGTATTTACGATCTCCAGAAACTCATCATCCTGAGTAGAGGGAATCCCATCGCCATTTGGATCTACGGTCGATTCAGGGTCAAAGAGAGCTTCATTGATGACGAGCTGACCGGTGGCCGGGAGAGCGCAAAGAGCGAGGACGAGAGCAGAGAGCGAATGTTTTCGTTTCATGAGGAGCGTGGATTGAGTTCGAAACGTAAACACGTTTCGATCCACCTTTACCCTCTTTTTCCACCGACGCAAATCTCCGAATGCGTGACGAGTCCGTCACTCGACCTAAACCTCCGCTGTATCCACGTCATCACGTAGGTTTTCGATAATGAAGCCCTGTCGATCAGGAGTATTTTTCCCCATATAAAAAGTCAGCAATTCTTTAAGACCCTTCCCCTCTTCCATCAGCACCGGGTCAATCCGCATATCGGCTCCGATCATGAATTTAAACTCATCAGGCGAAATCTCACCCAATCCCTTGAATCGCGTGATCTCAGGATTACGCCCCAACTCAGCCATCGCCGCCCCGCGCTCCTCCTCGTCGTAACAATAGATCGTCTTTTTCTTATTCCTTACCCGAAAGAGCGGCGTCTGCAGAATAAACAAATGTCCCTCACGAATCAGCTCCGGGAAAAATTGCAGAAAGAACGTCAGCAAAAGCAGCCGAATATGCATCCCATCCACATCGGCATCCGTCGCGATCACGACCCGATTAAACCTCAACGACTCAATATCGTCCTCAATTCCCAAAGCAGCCTGCAAAAGCGCAAACTCCTCATTTTGATAAACGATCTTCTTCGTCAGCGAAAAGGTATTCAAGGGCTTACCCCTCAGCGAAAATACCGCCTGCGTTTCCACATCACGACACTTCGTGATCGAGCCACTCGCCGAATCTCCCTCCGTCAAAAATACCGTGGTATCCCTACGACGCTTGTGCTTCGTATTCAAATGCGCCCGACAATCGCGCAGTTTCTTATTATGAACCTTAGTCTGCCGCGCCCGATCCCGCGCCAGCTTCTTCACCCCGCTCAGCTCCTTACGCTCCTTCTCAGCCGAGAGAATCCGCCTCTGTATCGCCTCCGCCACCGGTGGATGCTTGTGGAGAAAGTTATCCAACTCCTCCTTCAAAAAATTACCAATAAAAGTCCGCACCGTCTCTCCATCGGGAGAAACCGTCGCCGAGCCCAACTTCGTCTTCGTCTGACTCTCAAAAACCGGCTCCTCAATCCTCACCGAAATCACCCCCGTAATCCCCGCCCGGATATCTGAGGGATCATAGTTCTTCTTATAAAACTCCCGAATCACCTTCACCAACGCCTCCCGAAATGCCGCCAAATGCGTCCCGCCCTGCGTCGTATTCTGCCCGTTCACAAACGAATAATAATCCTCACTGCTACTCGCACTATGCGTAAAGGCCACATCGATATCCTTCCCGTTCAAATAAATGGGATCATACAAAGGAGCATCATCCATCTCCTCCTTCAGAAGATCTAAAAGTCCATTCCTAGACTTAAACTTCTTCCCATTAAAAATCAACGCCAGCCCCGGATTCAGATAGCAATAATACCGGCACATCTTCTCCACAAAGGGAGCCTTAAAATTCGTCCGCTTCGGAAAAACCGTCCGATCCACATCAAAGGCCACCCGAGTGCCCTCGGCCGAAGCATCCGCCTTCGGATTCTTCATCTCATCCACCACCTCACCCTTCGAAAACTCAATCGCCTTCGTCTTCCCGTCCCGCCACGCCTGAATCTCAAAAAAATCACTCAGCGCATTCACCGCCTTGATTCCCACCCCGTTCAAACCCACCGACTTCTTAAAAGCCTCACTATCATACTTCGCCCCCGGATTAATCTTCGCCGCACAATCCATCAACTTCCCCAACGGAATCCCCCGGCCAAAATCCCGCACTTCCACCCGGCCCTCATCATCGATATCAATCGTGATCTCCTTCCCGTGCCCCATCACAAACTCGTCCACCGAATTGTCCAAAGCCTCCTTCAACAGAATATAAATGCCATCATCTGCCGAAGAACCATCTCCCAGCTTTCCAATGTACATCCCCGGGCGCAGACGAATATGCTCCCTCCAATCGAGGCTCTTAATATCGTCTTCCGTGTAACTCGCAGCAGCGGCCATGCCCCAAGAGTATTTAACTTTCCCAAAGCATCAAGAATTCTCTGCACAAGGAGCGGCTCTCTCCAGAGTGCCCTCCCTCAACCAAGCCCCCAAAACCCTCCGCGTCTCAGCGCCTCCGCGTGAGACACACCCTCAACCAAGCCCCTCCCCACCTCAATCCAATTCCTCACCCACCCCTCCAACTCCTCCGCCACCTCCCCCGAAGCAAAAGTAACCAGATTCACATTCCTCTCCGCCCGCAACTGCACCCGAAACCTCTCCCCTCCATTCGACTCCCCCGAATGCGAAACCACCACATCCGTCACCGACTCCCTCCCCCAAGACTCGCTCCCCGTAATCCTCCCCCCACGCTTCACCTTCGCAAACTCAATCCGATCCGGATAAAAGGCATACTTCCTAGCCTCCCCAAAAGTTCGCAGCCCCCATATCAAAGCCCCCGCCCCTCCCAGCAGAGGAATCAGCGAAAATA
>JBLHUR010000202.1:0-9159 GCA_047629805.1 Akkermansiaceae bacterium
GTCGCCTTCGGAAGCACCTTCGCCACCTTTACCCCCTCCGCCTTCCACGATTGCGAAAGGCTAAACTCCCTTACAATCCCCCCCGAAAACCAAAACTTCACCATCGAAAACAACGCCCTTTACACCAAGGACCTGACCACCCTCCTCATGGTCCCCACCGGATTGACCAACTCCACCTTCCAAGTCCCCCCAACCGTCACCGAACTCGGCGAGCGAGCCTTCATCAACTGCCTCAATCTCACCCAAATCCTCCTCCCCGTTGATCTCGAAATCATCAGCGACTTCGCCTTCTACCAATGTAAAAACCTCACCTCTCTCCACCTCCCTCCCCTCGTCAATCACATAGGTGAATCCGCCTTCCGCCGCTGTTATTCCCTCACCCAAATCAACATTCCCGCTGACGTCACTCACCTCCCAAAACAAGCGCTCTCCCATCTGCAAAACTTGCAGGAACTCACTTTTTTCGGAAACACCCCCTCGTTAGGAGACGACGTCTTCAAAGACTCCGCTTCTAACTTCACCGTCATCATCCATCCCACTTCCCGAGGATTCCAAAACACCTTCGAAGGCCGCCCCGTCACGATTGCGGATGTCCCCGTCTATCCCACTCCGCGAATCACCAAGATCACATTCACCCACGGAGATTTGGCGATCCAGGTGCAAGAAGCCGCAAGCGCCGCGCCCCTCACTCTCTACTCATCGTCCGATCTGGAAACATGGAAAAGAATGAGCACGGGGGCTTCCCAAAACGGAACTTTCCACATTCCTCAAGACCACCCCGACTTAGGCAAAAAAACCGGCTTTTTCGAAGTCAGAATCAGCTACCACTAATTTCAGCTACCCAATCAAGTCCTCAATCACCCGCCCATGCACATCGGTTAACCTCCGATCGATGCTATCCTTCCGAAAGGTCAGGGCCTCATGATCGATTCCCAAAAGGTGCAAGATCGTCGCATGAATATCATAAACCTCAGTGGGATTAGTTCGGTCTGCCGGTTTATAGCCAAACTCATCACTCTCACCGCAAGTCACCCCGCCTTTGATCCCCCCGCCCGCAAGCCAGTTCGTAAAAACGAAGGGGTTGTGATCCCGCCCTTTCGTTCCCTGGGTTGATGGCATCCGCCCAAACTCCGTCGTCCACAAAATGATGGTATCCTCCAACAGTCCCCGCTGTTTCAGATCCTTGATCAAGGCCGCCGCCCCAATCGCCATTCCTCTCGATAAGGGACCATGCTCCCTCTCAATATCCTCGTGACTGTCCCAATTCCGGCGAGGAAATCCATTGTCGTTCCCTGACCAAATCTGCACAAACTGCACCCCTCTCTCCAAGAGACGACGCGCCGACAAACACTTCCGGCCAAAGTAATCCGCTTCCTCTTTCCAATTGATCTCCTTCGGCCACTTCGTGCCATCAGGCGAAAGCCCATACATCTCACGAATGTAGCCCGGCTCCTTCGAAAGATCCAAAGCCTCGGGTGCCGCCATCTGCATCCGGGCCGCCAATTCATAACTCTGAATTCGCGCTTCCAATCGTGAATCGCCCCCGCGCTCCTCAGCATACCCGCGATTCAGTTTTGCCAAAAGTTCCCCCGCATCCCGCTCCGCCTCTGGAGTCACATACCCCGCGCTTTTCGGCGGAAAAAGATGCGTCACCGGCTCCGGAGTCCCGGGCCTGATGATCGTCCCCTGATTCGCAGCCGGCAAGAAAGCCGAACCCCAATTCTTCGGCCCGTTCGAAGCAAATCCCCGTCGATCTGGCAGGACGACAAAGTTCGGCAAATTCTCATTCATACTCCCGAGCCCATAGCTCACCCACGACCCCATCCCCGGAAATCCCGGACGATCAAATCCCGTCGCCTGCAAATAAGTCGCCTGGCTATGCACCCCGGACTTCCCCACCATGTTGTGAACGAAAGCCATCTCATCAACCACTTCTCCAAGCGGTCCCACCGTCTCACCCAAAAGCTTCCCACAATCTCCGTAACGGGTAAAATCCCACACCGGTTTCATCCATGGTCCCAGCCCATTTTGAAATGCCTCGACGTGCTCTCCGAAGTCCGACTTCTCACCGTGCCGTTTCACCAACTCGGGTTTAAAATCGAAGAGATCCAAATGGCTCGCCGCCCCCGCCATAAAAAGCTGCACCACTCGCTTCGCCTTCGGCCGATGATGCGGCTCCCCCAGAATCCCCTTCGCTTTCAACTCATCCCCCAGCATCGAAGCCAAAGCAATCCCTCCCAATCCTCCTCCGGATCGACTCAAAAAATCCCGCCGCGAAGTTCCCTCAATCGACATAACTAAACTCACTTAGATTAAAAACCACCCGGCACATCGCCGCCACGCCATGATCCGCAAGATACTTCTCCAAAAGCTCCCGTTCCTCCCCCATCGCCGCCCTTCCCAGCCCCAACTCAATCACCTTCCCAACCACGTCTTTCTCACCCTCCACCCGCTTCGCAAAGTGCTCCGCCATCCGAACCATAAAGGCATTGTTCAACATCGCCAAAGCCTGCAACGACGTCGTGGTCTCACCCCTCTGCGCCACCAACAGGGAAGGATCCGCACAGTCCAAGGAATCCATAAAAGGCTGGGGCTGGGATCGAACTAAAAAACGATAAACCGAACGTCGATGAGTCGAGCGATCATCAGGATCAGCTTTATGATACTGGTAGTGCGGCGAGTGCTCCGGCTTCTCGATCACGAAGTCTCGAAACGACGGCCCTCCCATCTCAAAATCCATCTTCCCAGAAGCCCACAAGACCGTATCGCGAATCGACTCAGCCTCCAGTCGCCTCCGGTTTTGCCTCCAAAGAAAACGATTTGACCCATCAACTTCTTCATTCCCCGCATCCCCCTTGGAACTCTGCCGATAGGTCTCGCTGTTAAGAATCAAGCGATGCAGATCTTTGATCGATCCACCCCCATCTCGAAACTCTACCGCAAGCCAATCCAGCAACTCAGGATGAGACGGCTTCTCGCCAATTTGTCCAAAATTATTGGCCGTCTCCACCAGCCCCCGACCAAAGTGCGTCTGCCAAATCCGATTCACCAGACTCCTCCAAGTCAACTTATTCTGCGGATGCACAATCCACTCCGCCAAGGCCACCCGGCGATCCCCCTCGGAGTGACCACCCTCCAAAACAAACTCCCCATCCCCCGGAACGATACCAGGCACCGTTCCCGGCATCACAAGTTCCTTAGGCTGCGTCACCTCGCCACGATTCAGCACCCGAATCTCACGAGGCGCGTCCCCAAAACTTCCCCTCCCTTTGAAATTCCCGCTCCCATGATGAACCATTCCCACAAAAACTTTCAGAGGTCGGGGCAGATCTAAAATCATCTGATCCACTTCCCGACGAGTCTCCTTGAGTGAAGCTCGCCTCTTCAAAGAATCTCCCGCAAGCTTTCCCAACAATGCCTCAATTCGCTTTTGGAGTTCTCTCACATTTCCCGCCCCCTCCTGTCCCGCAATCCCATCAACGAGATTCGCCCTCCCCCACCTCGGTATCGCTTGAATCGAATCGAGTGCACTCACCTTCGCCCCCCCTTTTTTCTTTCCTTCTGAAATCACTTCCATCTCCGAAAGCGCAAAAACCCAATCCTGACTCATGGCCTTCCCGGCAGGTCGTCGATTCCAAAGTTTGGTTGCAACCACCCGCACATATCGTCCCCGTATCCCCTCACCAGCCACCACAATAACCTCCGCTCCAGGACGCTTCACATCCGCATTCGTAAAATCACCCATCACCACCTTGGTCAAAAAGTCAGCCTCTTCCGACACCTCAACTCGAAACCGATGCGGAAAACCAAAGTCCTCAAAGCCATACTCGTTTGCACCAAAAAGTCTCACCTCATCAACCGAAACACTCTCACCCAAATCCACCTGCACCCACTTCATCTCGTCTTGCGAGCCCGCGACTTCACTATGATATCCGTAGCGATTCGAACGTCCCTTTTCCGCCTTCGCCAACTCCCCTTCTAGCTCTCTAATTTCTCCTGTCTTGGCCGCGTCAATCACCTTCGTTAGCTCATTAACTTTCTTCTCCACTTCTCTCTGCTCACCTTTCAGCAAATTCCTCCTCTTCGCCACCTGCGGGTCGAGATCATACTCCCGATCCGCCCGGTCCAACGCCGCAAAGACCGCCTGCAACGAATAGTAGTCCTTCATCGTCACCGGATCTGCCTTGTGATCATGACACTGGGCACACTGCACCGTCAGCGAGCAAAAGGTATTCATCGTTACCGTCACCATGTCATCCCGGTCCAAATGACGGGCAACCTTGCCATCGATCTTCTCCTCCGGCACTTCGGCATGCCCAATAAAATCCCACGGACCCGACGCCAAAAACCCCGGAGCCACCATCCCATCCTCCGTCTCAGGCCACAAAACATCTCCCGCCACCTGCTCCCTCACAAATCGCTCATAGGGCTTATCTTCATTGAATGACCGGATGAGATAATCCCGATAAGGCCACGCATTCTCCCTCGGCTTGTCTTTGTCATACCCATGAGTCTCGCCAAAGTGCACCACATCCATCCAGTGCCGCGCCCACCGCTCACCATATCTGGGCGACGCCAGTAGCTCATCGACCAATTCTCGATAAGCCTCCGGTCGGTCGTCCTGAACGAAAGCCTCCACTCTTTCCAGCGCCAAAGGCATTCCCCACAGATTGAACGCCAAGCGTCTCGCCAAGACCCTTCGATCTGCTTCCTCCACCTTCACAAGTCCCACCTCACCTTGCTTGGCCCTTATAAAACGATCCACGACACTCTCCTCCGCCCCCGCTGGCAAAGGTGGGCGCTTCAGCTCCTTCATAGACCACCAACCCCCATCATCCGCACTGACAAACAAGAAAGTCAGTAGCCAAATGATCCCCGCAAATTTCATCAGGCACACCTTACGGCATTCCCGTAATCACCACCAATAAAAAGCCCGTCAATGTTTCCATCGACGGGCTTTCAAAAAGAATGGTGGCTCATCCCGGAATCGAACCAGGGACACAGGGATTTTCAATCCCCTGCTCTACCAACTGAGCTAATAAGCCATACAGTTTTCACTGCGCGCGGTTGATAAGGTTCGGAGTCGGACTTGGCAATAGAAAACCACTCCCAATCCCACACTTTTTCAGTCACCCGCCGCCAGCAGCTCCATAAATTGCGGAAGGATCTCCAAAAAGAGCGAATTCTTCCCGCCCCGTGAAAGCTGGCTCATCACCAAACCCTCCGGTAAATCCGAGTCAGCCGGCCCACTAAACCCAACACAATGACCACCCGCACAAATCGACTGACAAAGGTGCGCATTCCCCTTCTCACGCGAGATTTTCACCTCGCATTCGGGAGCCGAAATCACCAACTGCGCAATCGGAGCAACATCCTCATCCCAAGTCAATTCCACCCGAACCAACTTCCCTTCTTTCGTTTTAAGATTCAATTGATCTCCCTCGCGCGATTCCACCGTCCAAGCCGACCGTTTAATCACCCACGCCACCAATTGAAGAACTGCCATACGATACTCCGGATGCGCCTTCACCGCCACCGAATTGATCTCGGAAAACGATTGCTGGACCAAGGGATCATCATAGAGCCGCGCCAACGCCAGTCGGTAAAAATAACTCCGCGTCCACGAAAGATCCTGCGTGACCATCGCCCCCTTCGTATCCTCCCGCGCCTCCATCAAGCGCGCAAAACCCGCCCTTGGATCACTCCAATTAGAGCTGTCCACAATCAGCCGGTTCAGCAGCCGGTAGAGCCGTTCTTCAAAGAGATCCGATAAGTCACCCTGCCACCAAAAAACAAGAGGCAGATCACTGTTAAGATGCGCAAAAACAGTATTACGAAGTCGCCCCAACGAATAGCCGTGCAGAAGAAAGGAAATCTGCTCTGAGCAAATCGACTTCTTCCCGTGAGCCAGATGACAATGCGCCGTAATCCACGCCTCCACCGCCGACTCCTCAGCCCCTCGATCCATCGCGATCAAGACCGCCCGACAGGCATTTTCACGCGTCAGTTTCTGAATCATCTCGGAGTTCTTCACGAGATCGTAAGCATTCTCGGTATAAACGAGAAAATTCATCAATGAGGCATTCGTGCTGGCCTCGTCGGCCTCCCAGAGCTTCTTCAACTCACCCTCGATCGCCGAGACCTCCACCGGCATTCCCAGCCCTTCCGTTGAAATTTTCGCGTTCATTATAACCTCCTCCAAGTACGACCTTCTCCAGCAAGCATCTCGTCCGCCTCACGCGGTCCCCACGAACCCGCAGGATATTCCGCCATTGGCGGCGGGTTGTCACTGTCATGCCAAGCGTTCTCGATGTGATCGACAAACTTCCACGCCTCCTCCACCTCGTCCCGACGCGCAAAGAGCGTGGCATCGCCCGCCATTGCATCCAGCAAAAGGCGCTCGTAAGCCTCCGGGCTGCTTTTCCCAAAACTGCTCGCATAGCGGAAATCCATCTTCACTGGCTCCATCCGCAAGGTCGTTCCCGGTAGCTTCGAATTCATCCGCAGCGAAATCCCCTCATCCGGCTGAATCCGGATCACCAATACGTTCCCATCAGGAACCCCACCCGGCATCGCATTAAAGAGAACCCCGGGAGCCTCCTTAAAGTGAATGGAAATCTCCGTCGCCTTCTTCGGCAAACGCTTCCCCATGCGGATGTAAAAAGGCACCCCGCTCCACCGCCAAGTATCGATCATACAACGCACCGCCACAAAAGCCTCAGTCTTCGATTCCGGATCGACCCGATCTTCCTCCCGATACCCCGGCACTTCCTTGCCATTAATATTTCCCGCCACGTATTGCCCGCGGATCACATTCTCCGCCACCAACTCCGGCGTATCCCACTGACGCAGCGAACGAATCACCTTCACCTTCTCATCACGCACCCCATCCGCCGTCAAATCAGTCGGCGGCTCCATCGCCACCAAGCTCAAAAGCTGCAAAAGGTGGTTCTGCACCATGTCCCGCATCGCACCCGCCTTGTCATAATATCCACCACGTCCCCCCTCCATCCCCAGATGCTCCGCGCAGGTAATCTGGACATGATCAATGTGCTCCTTATTCCACATCGGCTCAAAAATGGCGTTCGCAAAACGAAGCACCATAATGTTCTGCGCCGTCTCTTTTCCGAGGTAATGGTCGATACGATAAGTGTCTTTCTCCTGAAAAGTCCCGTTCACCACCTCGTTCAAATGTTGGGCCGTCGCCAAAGTCGTCCCAAAAGGTTTCTCCACAATCACCCGCGACCAACAACCCTCACAATCCGGCCGATCATCGCTCAAGCCCGCCTTCTTCAGGTGCAGCAAAATGTCATCAAAATACTCCGGCGCACTCGCAATGTAAAAGAGCCGGTTCCCCTTCCCCCCACGCTCACGGTCGATCTCATCCAAGCGCTCCGCCAACCGCTTATAGCCGTCCTCATCCTGAAACTCGCTCTGATGATAGTGCACACTCGCCGCCAGGCTCGCCCAGATCTCCTCATCATGCCCCGTCCGGGACACCTCACGATTCAACGTCTCCAGCCCTTCGCGGAAAAACTCATCCGTCCAATCACGGCGTGCAAAGCCCAATATCTGTACCCCCGCCGGCAACTCGCCATCGACAGCCAGATTATAAAGGGCAGGAATCAGCTTCCGATGCGTCAAATCACCGGTAGCTCCAAAAATAACGACACTACACGCCTCAGCAAGATTGCGGGACACGAGATCCTCGCGGAATGGATTACTCACACACCCCTTCTTCCACAGACCCCCACCCTTTTCAACCCCCGAGCGCTTCATTCATCGCATCAATCCTGCACTCCTTCACCAACCTTGCCTCATTACTTCAAGATCATCGCACCTAAAACCAAGGCAGAATCATTCCGCCCCGCGTTCATCCTCCAAGGCGGCATCTTGTTCGCTGTTTCGTTCATCGACCCACGCCAAGTAATACGAAAGCTCCGGTAGCTCAATGAATCCCGCTTCTTCCGGCTTCTTGGGTAGTTTAACAAGCTCCAAATGGCGAATACGCTGAGCGCAAATCTTTTCACCAGTTCCAGTATCCAGAACAATCCAAACCGAATTTTAGATCTTTTCTGAAGCTGTCTCATCGAAATCAGAAAGACCAATGCGCAGCCCCAAAACTGATGGGTCAGCCTTTTCCGTCAGAGGAAGAAACCATAGCTTTCGCGGATCGATCTTCAGTTCACCATCCTCGTGGACGAACTCAAAAACCCAAGGCTGGCTTGAAGGCTAAAATCTGCCATCTCGGAAATCTCGGTGCGGCAGCGACTAGGGCCTCAACCTTCGGAAACTTCTTTCGAACACCTTCGGCAGATATGATCAATTTTTCGATCCATTTTCTAACGGCTGAGAAACCTCGAAGAAGAGTTCGGAATCGAATTCATGCAGATGTTCGAGGAACAGATCGAGGAACTCCTCACCATCTTCTGCCTTGTCTCTATTTCTAAAACTTTCATGTGCGCCGCCGAACCATTTCCAGAACTTGGCTTCAGGTGATTCCATAGGAGATATCGACATGGTGATTTTTCATTTCTCAGGAAAATTCCCGCAAGCTTCATTTTCACGAGACGTTTCAAAGCCAAAACCATCGGGACCAGCTCCTTATTCACAAGCGATATATTCTCAGGGTAAATATCAGATGAAATTCATTGCAACAGGACAACGTGGGTAGTCGTACTCTGTCACCTCGATAGCTTGAAGGGCCACTTCGAATAAGTGCTCTTTTGGCCAACGGCCTACCTCATACCAGCCCAGCCCAACGGGCTGGGTTCTGGCGAAAAGCGACATGTTCGCTGAAGGCGAACCTCATAAGGCCACTCCTAACACCTTGTCCTACAGACAAATCCCGCTCTCACCCACCAACATGGGCCAACACGCCGTTTTGCCCCATGCTGGTATCACCCGGGCCTTTGGCCAAATTAGGTTTACAGACCTTCAGGGAAATCACATCATGACCGACGATTTCCACACCGCGCCTATCGTTATTTCACGACCGCGGCACCCACAGACCTGCTTGAAGAAATGGGCCATCGCATTGAGAGCCTGTTTTTGCGTTGAAAAACACCGAAGGCTTGTAGGTGTTTTGGACAGGAGCGAACGCGACGTGCTCCATCGGAGTGAGCAGGCTGGCGGAGCCCGCGAATCAATAAGCGCACT